>JBDRGD010000048.1:0-11062 GCA_043818095.1 Chloroflexota bacterium | reverse complement strand
GTGTTTCTGGTGGAGACGGGGGAGAGTCGAACTCCCCGTCCAGAATAAGCAACCCGGAATCTACTACAGGCTTGTTCAGCTCTTTAATCTTGCCTGGCTTGCCTCTGCTGACCGAGTTAAGCCGGGCCAGCCGATGTTTTCTTTCACCACTCCATATCGGCGTCAGGGTGATGGCACCTCAACTTTTCGGCACCCAATCCCGACCCGTTAAGGGGAGGTCAGGTTGGATGGCAACCTGTTGTTAGGCTGCAACCAATACTGGTTCGTCGGTTGTTTTTTGCCACCTGTTTAGGGAGATAGTGGCACCTCCGCCTGCAATTCCGTAGCGCACTTACCCTGTCGAACCCGCGCGTCCCCATAAAAAGCGATTTTTCCGCTTGCCTCCTGCGTCAATTATTCTTCAGAACCCGCCCCAGCTCCCTTTCCATTTCCCGGCGGGCGATTGTTTCCCGTTTGTCGTAGAGTTTCTTACCCTTCGCCAGGGCTACTTCCACCTTGGCGAGGTTCTTCTTCAGGTAGACCCGTACCGGCACCAGTGTCAGCCCCTTTTCCGCGATCTTGGCGGAGAGCTCGGAAATCTCGCGGTGGTGCATGAGCAGCTTGCGGGGCTGGGTGGGCTCATGGCCGGCGCCATATCCGCTGGCATCATAACGCGCGATGTGAGCGTTGCGCAGCCACAGTTCACCGTTTTCCGGGCGGACGTAAGCGTCCCCCAAGCTGACCCTGCCCATCCGGATCGATTTTATCTCCGAGCCGGTGAGGACGATGCCCGCCTCATAAGCGTCCCCGATGTGATAGTTGTGGTAGGCTTTCCGGTTGGTTGCGACTGTCTTGAATGCCATCACTTAAATTATACCACACCGCTGTGCGCGACCGGTGTGCGGAAACAGGCAAAAGGACAGCGCCGAACCCATGAAAAGGGAAGCCAGAAATGATGGCAGGTCCTTCCAGGCTGTCTGACGGGCGCCGTAAAGACTAACTTCTGGTCTTCAGCTTATTGTAGCAGTCGCTGCAATATACCGGGCGGTCTTCACGGGGCTGGAAGGGGACTTCGGTATCCTTGCCGCATTCGGCGCATACTACCGGGAACATCTGGCGCGCCGGCCGGGGACCGTAGCCTTCGCCGCCCATGCGCCGGGACCTCCGGACCTCGCGGCAGCTGGGGCAGCGTTTGGGCTCGTTCTGGTAACCCTTGGTCTGGAAGAACTCCTGCTCCTCCGCACTGAAGGTAAAGGTCGCGCCGCAGTCAGCGCACTGGAGTTCCTTGTCACTGAAACTCATGGATGACCTCCTCATCCGTAACTATAGATTTGGTTACAGTTTCGGTCATCCAACTGTTTGCGTTACCCTGGCAGGTTCCGTAGTTTGATAACCTCAGACTAAACCGTAATGATTTTACTATCTAATTTTTCATTTTGCAAGACATTTTAGATAATAATATTTGGGAAATTACGAATATTGAGCTAATCCGGCAGGGGGAGAGCCGCAGGCGGGCCGGGTCATGGTTCAGCGCTGGCTGATTTGTGCCGCGGAGACTTTAAGTTTCACCGTGGTGGCGGATGCTTCCCCGACGTCCCCGGGAGTCAGGAAAAGGTCCGTATCCGGCGCTTGCCGGCGCACTATGAACTTGCTAATCTCCCCCGTCCAGGTGTCACGGATAAGGTAGTCCACTTTCCCGAGGACTTTACCCTCAAGGTCAATGACTTTCGCGCCGAACTCTATCTCCATACCAACCTGATGCCCATAAAAAAAAGCTGGAACAAACATCCAGCAACATATTAATTATCCCACATGAGAGGGTGCTTTGTCAAGGCTTTACAAAGGGCCGGCTTTACCGCTAAAATAGGGGCGGTGCCGCAGTGCGGGAGTAGCTCAGTGGTAGAGCATCTGCTTCCCAAGCAGAGGGTCGCGAGTTCGAGCCTCGTCTCCCGCTCCAGATTTCTCCCCGGATAGACTGTCCCACCGGCTTTGCCGCACGGTCTTTTGCGGGTTTGACAGCGACCTCCGGGGCATATTACAATCAGCCGAATTTGTTTGCAGGAGCGGAAGATGTCTAACGTGCTGGAGCTGATGAAGGGAATCCGGTCTATCCTGGAGGTCTGCTCTACCGTCAGGAAAGGGCAGCGGGTGCTGGTCATTTCCGATAACGAGGGCAGGTCCATGTGGCTCGGCCAGCTGGTGATGGAGGTGGCGGATTCCATGGGGGCGGAGGCGGTGCTGACCGTCATCAACCCCCCGGAGCAGAAAGGGCAGGAGCCGCCGGCTTCCGTGGCCGCAGCGATGAAGCACGCCGACGCGATTATCCGGGTCACGGACAAGGCCGCCCTGGCGCATACTACCGCCCGGAAAGAGGCGACCGCCGCCGGGGCGCGGTACCAGCCAATCGATAATATCCCCCTGGAGGATATTCAAAGGGGCGTCACCAGGGAGGAAATCGAACTTATCAAGGAAAGAACGGAGAAATTGACCCGCCTGCTGACCGAGGCAAAACAGGCCCGTGTGACCACACCGGCGGGGACGGACCTGACGGTCAGCCTCGAGGGCCGGGAAGGGCTGGCGATTCATCCCCTGAGCCCGATTCTGGGCGGCCTGCCTTATTACGCCGAGGCGGCTATCGCGCCGCTGGAGGGCACCGCCGAGGGCGTCATCGTCGTGGATATCTGTTTTGTTGACTGGGATTCCGTGCTGAGGCAGCCGGTGCGGTTCACGGTGAAGAAGGGCAGGGCGGTGGACGTCTCCGGCAGTCCCCGGGACGAGGAGCGGCTGCGCCAGACCTTTGCCAAATTCCCCAACGCGGACAACATCGCCGAGCTGGGCATCGGCACCAGCCATATCATCCCCCCGCCGATACAGGGCAAGCGGCGGGACGCCGCCCGGCTGGGCACGGCGCATTTCGCCATGGGCCGGAACGATGATTTCGGCGGGAATACCCCCAGCGAGGTCCACTGGGACGTGCTGATGGACCGGGTTACCGTGGAACTGGACGGCAAGTGCGTGGTTCGGGACGGAGAAATTCTGATATAAAAGAATGTTCCATGGAGATAAATGAAACCTGTATCGCCTGCGGCGCCTGTCTACCTTACTGCCCCATGTCGGCGATTTCCCTGGGCAGCGAGCGGGCGGAGATAGACCGGGACGAGTGCGTGGAGTGTAACGCCTGCGTGCGCTCTGGCATCTGCCCGGCAGACGCCTTTACCGTCCCTGAGCTGGCCTGGCCCCGCAGCCTGCGGAGGCTTTTCTCGGACCCGGGGCCCCAGCACGGGCTGACCGGCGTGCCGGGCCGCGGGACGGAGGAGATGAAGACGAATGACGTCACCGGGCGCTACCGCGTCGGCGAGGCGGGGGTAGTCATCGACGTCGGCAGGCCGGGCATCGGCACCCGCCTCCGCGAAGTGGAGAAGATTTACCGGCGGCTGGTGGTGATGGGGCTTGACTTCGAGAAGCGCAATCCGCTGAAAGGCCTTCTCAAGGACCCTGAGGGCAGCGATTTCAAGGAGGAGGTCCTTGACGAGAAGGTGCTGTCTATCATCATCGAGTTCAAGGTGGCTACCTCACGGCTGGCCGAGGTGCTGCATGAACTGGAAAAGGCCGCCGCCGAGGTGGACACCGTCTTTTGCGTGGGGCTGATTGACCGCGTGGCGCCGGACGGCTCCATGCCCAACTATGAGCTCACCCGGCGGCTGGGCTATGTGCCGTCCGTGAATGCCAAGGTGAACATCGGCATCGGGAGGCCGCGGGCAGAGGGCTGACCTTCGGGAAAGATATGACACATTCACTGCACCGGCAGGGCACGAGGGAAAACCTCGCTAACGACTTCACCATCTACTGCCTGCCGTCCATCGGCATCAATGACGCGGGCAGCGGCACGAAACGGTGCCGTTTCCTGGAGATAACGCTGCGCAACCACGCTGTCTGTGCCGGGCAGACCGATATCGGCAACACCGCCGTCTACCCGCCGCAGGAGCTGCTGAGGATGGCGCAGGAGCGGTTCCGCCGGAAGGGCACGGACGGCGCGGGAGACGGCATGGCGCCCTGCATCTGCTGCGATAACAAGGAAGACGTGGTGAATATCCTGCGGGAGACGCTGGCCGAGGACTTCGGCCTGTGCGTCATGGTGCAGGGGGTCGTGGAGGAAGTGCAGGACTGTCTCCGCCAGGTGGGACTCACGCCGCACACCGTGCACCATTCCCTGGGTTTCTGGGGGCGGACGGAAAAGCTCCCGCCGCGGGAGGTGCTGGAAATTACCACGATGTGCGGGCACGGCATGGTCACACCCGGCCTGGTGGAACAAAGTCTACAGGACGTGATTTCCGGACGCACCACGCCTAAAGAGGCGGCGCGGCAGCTGGCCAAGCCGTGCGTTTGCGGTATCTTCAACATCAGCCGGGCGGCGGACCTGCTGGAGCAGATGGCTTCAAGCCGCCGCGGATAACCGGCATCCGGCCACTATCCCGGCGACTGTTTCCCTGTTATTACTATTACTCTTAAATTCGTAGAACTTTTTCTCACGCAGGTATGACTTTAATCACAGCCAGACAGGATGAACAGACTTAAAATTTATATTGAGGTAACAAGGCAGTTTCTCGTTATATCTGCGGAAGAGAGGTGCCGGAATGTTAAAAATCAAAGGTTGCCCGCGTTGCGGCGGCGATGTGATGCTGGATCGAGACTACTACGGGCACTACGAGGAGTGCCTCCAGTGCGGTTATCAGCATGACCTTGGTTTTTCGGAGAAGACGCGTGCGCGTAACCGCGCTGATGTCCGCTACCAGCGGGGAGAGCGTGTGTCTCGCTAAAATTTATTCGAGGTAAATGAACGGAATCGTAATCAGCATCGACCCCGTCATACTGCGCCTCGGCGATTTCGAGTTGCGCTGGTACAGCATTGCCATTATCCTGGCGGTTATTGCTGCCGTGGCGATTGCCGTCCGGGAAGGTAAGCGCCGGGGACTACCCGCGGCGTTCTTTTACAACGCGGCCCCGTGGGTGCTGGTGGCGGGGCTGGTGGGCGCACGGCTGTTCCACGTGATTGACCGGTGGCCGGATTACGCGGGGCACCCGATGGCCATCTTCCAGGTGCAGCAGGGAGGCCTGGCTATCTGGGGGGGTCTCGTCGGGGGTGGCGCGGCTTTACTCCTTCTAGCGCGCATGAGTCACATACCCGCGGGAAAGCTCATGGACGTCATGGTCCCGGCAATACTGACGGCGCAGATTATCGGCAGGCTGGGCTGTATCATTAACGGGGATGCCTACGGTGGCATCACGGGGCTACCCTGGGGGTTCATTTACACCAATCCCGACGCCCTGATTCCCCGGGATTTGCTCGGCGTGCCCACGCACCCTTACCCCGTTTACGAGATGCTGTGGAACGGCGCGACCCTCCTGGTGCTGCTGAAGCTGAGGGAACATTTTCCGCGGGAGGGAGGGCTCTTTTTCGGCTACCTGACGAGCTACTCCCTGGGACGTCTGGCGCTGAGCTTCGTGCGTCAGGAGTCCATGACCATCGGGTACCTGCAGCAGGCGCAGGTCATCGGCGTCGTGATTTTCCTGGTGTCCGCGGCGTTACTGATGTACCTGTCCCGCCGGGTAAAACCGGGGGCGGAGAGCGCCAGCAGCCCATGAACGATAGGATAATTGACATAATATATTAATAAATCGTGGAGGTAAATATCATGGCGAAAGACCTGGTCTGCGGGATGGATGTGGACGAAAAGACCGCGCCGGCGAAGGCGGAATATAAGGGCAAGACCTATTACTTCTGCGCCCCCGGCTGCAAGAAAGCCTTCGAGGCTGACCCGGAGAAGTATCTGAAAAAGGCATAAAGCCGTATTGCCCCGGAGTTAAGGTAAAAAATGATGAAACGTGGATGGCTGATTGCCGCAGTATGCCTTCTGGCCGTCGTGCTGGCAGGCTGTGCCGCCGCTCCGCCGCCGGGCGGGCGGGAGGTAAAGACGGGAGACGGGGTTTACCGGGAGATTACGGTCAGCCAGCTCCACGAGATGCTGGCGCATAAGGATTTTCTCCTGGTGAACGTGCATATCCCCTACGAGGGGGAAATCGCGAACACGGACCTGTTCGTGCCCTACAACGAGATTGAGCAAAACCTCGCCAGGTTACCGCAGGACCGCGGTGCGAAGATTGTCCTTTACTGCCGTTCCGGCAACATGAGCGCCACCGCGGCGAAGACCATGGTGCGGCTGGGTTACACCAACGTGTGGGACGTCCCCGGCGGGATGATAGCGTGGGAGCAGCAGGGCTACCCGCTGCTTCGCCTGCCGCAATAGCCCCCGGGGTGGTTCGTATGAACTCCCCGGCGCTCGTAATTTCTTACCCTTTCCCGTAAAGCTGGTAGAGTCGGGCGATGTTCCAGCGGTTGAGTTGGTCTTCCTCGAAGGAAAGCCCCGGCTGTTTCGGGTAGGGGTCCGGCTGTTTAATCCGGGCGAAGGCTTCTTCTTCGCTCAGACCCTTTTTAATAGCGTTCTTGACCTCGCTCACCCAGCCGCTGATAATTCCGGCCTGTTCCTTGAGGTAGTCCTTCGTGCAGATTTCACCGTGTCCCGGAATGACCGTGGCGGCGTCCAGCTCGCCGATTTTGCGGAGAGACTCCAGCCACTGGTCCGGGTTGGCCTCCTGCATCCAGGTCTTCATGTGAGAGAAAATACAATCGGTGGCGAAGACCACTTTCTCCTCCGGAACGTAAACGGCGATGCCGCCGGGGGAGTGGCCGGGCACCGCGAACAGCTGGAAGGTGTGGTCGCCGACGTGGACTTCCAGGTTGCCGGCGAAGCTGATTTCAGGAAGGCGTATCCGGTAAGCGTCCAGCAGGGGCAGGTCGGCCTCGTTCCTCTTGAGCCGGTCGATGACCTCCTGCCGCGGCGTCTTTGCCAGCTTGTCGCGCGTCTCCCGGGAGGCAATCATGGTGCCGCCGAAATACCCGGCGGTCTGAAAGTGGTCGGGGTGCTCCTCGGTGACGATAACGTACTGCACCTCGCCTTTTTTCCCGACCTCGTCGCGCCACTTGAGGGCGTTGGTCGGGCGTGAGGGCGTATCGATAATCACCGTTCCGGCGCTGGTAACGACCAGGCCCAGGTTGCAGATGTTGAGGCCGCTCTCCACGAAGACGTTTTTCGTTGCCTGTTGCATACTGTCCTCCAAACCGGTTTGATTTTACGCTGGCGGGACCGCAGGGGGAAATAACTAATCCATTCTAGCAGTTTCTGGCTTTTTGTCAACGCGGGGAGAAGTTGGTGAAGCACGGAAAGCAGGGGAAAGTCCTTAAGCGTTACCCCACGGGCCTGGCGATGGGGCAACAAGGGGATACGACGTCTATCCGGGGAGGGGCGGCTCATCGAGCAGTATCTCGTAGGCGGGTACCGGTTCCTGTTTGCCCTTGATGACAAGCGGCTCCAGCGGTCTTGCCCGGACGTGTCCCCGGACCTGCAACAGGGTATCTTTCCCTATCCAGACCGCCCCTCCCGGAGCGACATCGGAAAGGCGGGCGGCGACATTCACCGCATCCCCGATGACGGAGAATTCCAGGCGGTCTTCCGAGCCCATGTTGCCGGCGACCGCCAGCCCGGTATTGATGCCGATGCCGAACTCAAAGCGGGGCAGTGAGGGTTCGCTTTCCTGGAGCTCCCGGATTGCCTGCTGCGCGCTGATGGCCGCCTTGACCGCCAGCAGGGCATGAGCTTCCGCGTCGACGGGCGTGTTCCAGATGGCCATGATGCTGTCTCCGCCGAACTTGTTCACCATACCCTCGTGGAGGAGGACCGAGCGGATAATCAGGGAGAGGTAGCGGTTCAGAATGCCCACCAGCCGCGGCGTCGGCATCTTCTCGGAGATGGTGGTGAAGCCGCGGGCGTCCGCGAAGAGCGCCGTCATTTCCACCTCTTCACCGACCAGCTTGAGACTGCCGGCATCGGTGGCGTCCAGTATCTTGCTCACCAGCGGCGTGGAGACATAGCGCCCGAAGGTGCGGGTTATCTCGCTTTTTTCGGAGCGTTCCAGGGTCAGGTTGTAAAGATTGACGGTGACGAAAGCCCCGGCAATCGCGATAGGGGGATACACCAGGTTCATGACGATGCCGGTATCGAACAGGAAAAAGGCGGTCAGGAAATAGAGGAAAATGGCGGTAAGGACGCTGAAAGCCGCCCAGAAGATGCGGAGGCGCAGGACCGCCAGCCCGCTGAGCAGCGCCAGGACAAAAATCAGCACGGCGGTGAAGAGGGACGGGGCCGGTCTCAGGAAGCCGGCGCTCAGGATGGTCTGCATGGCGCGGGCATGCAGTTCCACGCCGTACATCAGCCTGCCCAGGGGGGTCCAGAAGCTGTCTCCCAGACCGGTACTGGTAGCGCCGATAATAACGATTTTGTCTTCTAAAAGGGACAGGTCGGAGTCGCCGCGGATGACATCGGCGTAAGAGATGGTGGGGAACTCCATCGGGGAGGCGGACTTGTCGAGGTAATTAATAATCATGTCCCGGTTGCTTGTCAGGGGAATG
The DNA here is from genome assembly GCA_043818095.1 of Chloroflexota bacterium. Lineage (GTDB taxonomy): Bacteria > Chloroflexota > Dehalococcoidia > Dehalococcoidales > RBG-16-60-22 > JBDRGD01. The sequence continues at coordinate 2,559 of JBDRGD010000048.1, read as the reverse complement.
GCGCGTCCTGCGAAGAGCAGACGCCCGTTCTCCACGGGCAGGCTGCTGGTCCCATTACGCCGGAGGTAGGCGGCAACGGCGGTGAGCGCCAGGGAAGGCTCCTGCTGCCGGTCATGGGTGATAACCAGCGGCAGTTCCCGGACCACGCCGTCATGGTCCGGAAGCATGTTGGCGTGGGCGGTGGCCGCGGCACTCTCCTCGAAAATGCCGAGGGGCCGGACGGCATTGCTAAAGACGACCGCCCCGACCGGGGTGTCCGCCCCCTGATGAGTCACGGTGTAGGCGAAGGGCAGAATGACGTTACCGGCGTTGCGGATGGTGGCGGCCAACTCTCCGTCGGCGGGGGTGGGCTCGGCGAAAAGCACGTCGAAGACGATAACCCGCGCCCGGGCGGCCACCAGTTTCTCAACGAGCTGGCTATGTAATTCCCGCGACCATGATGACAAGCGCCCCAGCTCGCTGAGGCTCTTGTCATCGATGGTGACGATAGCTACCTGTTCCGACGGCACCGTGTCGCGGCGCAGGTTCGCCGCCTGGAAAAGGAGGTCGGCACTCCGCTGCTGGAGGCCAAAGAGCAGCCCGCCGGCGAAAGCGGAAACGGCGATGACGCCGACCGCCATGGTCAGCGCCAGCTCGGTGAGGAAACGTTTCCGCTTCGGGGTAAGCGTCATCATATCGCTCTTGTCCCGTCTCCGGGCGGCCGGATGCCGCCGTTGCTGTTGGGCGCGGTCTTGTGCACCTCGGCGCGCAGTGTCTCCACCTCCGCGGCGGTGAAAAGGCGCCAGCCGTGGCGGTCCAGCGTGGCGGCGTCGGCCAGGGTCCCATCCTTCAGCCAGCGGAAGAGGGTGCTTTTGCTGATGCCCACGCTGCGGCAGACTTCCGCCGTCCGGAAATAGGTCCGGCTGTTAAGGTTGACCGGCATGGCCCTCCCCTGACAATACCTGACTACACTTGATTCTAGGTGCTTGCGACGCACGAAGCAATAGATAATCGCGTCGGAGACGGGGACATTGGTACCGGGTAAGGGATGGTCTTTAGTACCATGAAGCTTTCCGCGGTACGGGAACAATCACGGGGAGTGGGATTTGGGGCACAACCCTTAGCGGAATTGGTGGTAGACCCGCAAGACCGGCGTGCCGGGAAAGCCTAATATTTGGGGGAAACTCCCATACCACGGCGTTGGAAGGAGCGGCGAGTTGAAACGGACGATTATCCTGAACGAAGACGACCTTATCATGGTAGTGGCCCAGCCCCTTGCCCAACAGATAGACGAGCACCGCGGCGAGATGACCCGCACCGAGTTCGTCAGTTTTCTGCTCCAAAGCCAGCTCAACCAACGTAAGAACCAGAATTACATCACCGCGGAGGAGTTTCACCGGTCCCTTCAGGACATGAAGGGCATGATGCATGATTTCATGGAGTTCGTGCTGAGCCTGGACCTTACCCGGAAATCCGCGGATGACGGACTTACCGACTGGCTGCGGAAGGTAAAAACCCTCGAGTCGGCTGACGGCGCGGACGCGCCATAGCCGGTTTTTCTTTTGACCTCGTTCCCCATGGGGAAGGGCAGGGCTGGATAACCTGCCCTTCTTTAATTTGGCGTTGTTTAGCCGGACAGCCGCTGTTTCACGCTGCGATTGCAGTTGACAACCTCTTTCAATAGTGACTAAAATTACCTGATTTACCGCCACCGGACAGCGCGGGCACAGCCTTCCGCAGAAAACACGGTAAAGATTCCGCAGATTCGTGATAGGAGGTTGCCGAATGAGCGAGCCACAGTATCAAACGCTGCTTTACGAGAAGGACAAAGATAATCCGCACATTCTCTACGTGACCCTGAACCGGCCCGACAAGAACAACGCCATCAGTATCGGCGAGACGGAGATGACCGGGGAAATCAAGGACGCGATGGGGTGGGCGAACCACGACGACGAGGTGAAAGTGGTCATCTTCCGGGGGGCGGGGAAGAACTTCTGCGCGGGCTTCGACCTGTCCATGGTCTACCGGGTCTACGGGGGCGGCCCCGGGACCAAGCCCAACCAGCGGGTAAGGCTGCAGACGGACCAGGACCAGCTTTACGGGTTCCCGCAGGCAATCCTCGACTGTAATAAAGTAACCATCTCCCAGGTCCACGGCTGGTGCATCGAGGCCGGTCTCTACATCGTGAAGTGCTGCGACCTGGCACTGGCGGCGGAGACCGCCAAGTTCTCCCAGCGCGGGCAGCGGCTGGCGTTCGGCGGCCTGCCCACTTTACCGCTGGAACTGGTCATGGGACATACCAAGAAGGTCATCGAGTGCATTCTCACGGGGCGCACCATCGGCGGCAGGGAAGCTGAGGAAGACGGCTACATCACGAAAGCCATCCCGGCGGCGGAGCTGGAGGATGAGACCTATAACCTCGCCAGCGCCATTAGTATATTGCCGCGGGACGCTATCGTCATGGGCAAGGTCGCCCGGCGCCACATGCTGGACCGGCTCGGGCTTACCTGCCTCAAGGAAGTCATCACCTACCACACGCTCGCTACCAGCATCGGCTACACGGACGACGAGCGCGACCTG
>JBDRGD010000047.1:0-4595 GCA_043818095.1 Chloroflexota bacterium | reverse complement strand
CCAAGATTTGTAATTGACTATTTTCGGATGCAGGAGGAAATATTAAAACTAAGGGCAAAATTGGCAGAATACGAGAAGGGTAGTTCTGGGGAGGTGGAGATTATGATTAGAGATATAACGAGAGAAGAAGCAACAAAAGAAATAAGACAACTTTTTAAGAGTGGACGAACACTCTATTATTCAGATATTGCTAATGAATTGTCTCTTGACCTTGAAATGGTTGTTAATATTTGTCAGGAGCTACAAGAGAAGAAAGAAATCGGAATAGATGAAAATGCCCTCGCAAAATCATAATGTAGGGGATTCATTAAGGGGTGAAAAGATAACTGTTCAGGCTCGTGATATAGATAGACCACGAATTGTTAAAGGGTCTGGACGTGATAAAATTCAAAGAACAGTCCTACATGGCTCAGCTTATTGCGTAATTGATATGCCTTTAAAATGGCTTCTAGAAAAGAAGTAATTTCTTACCTCACCTAGCTAATACTGCCTTCTTGGTTTTTGAGGTCAAGCATAAATCCCGATGACACATCATCTCAAATCTCAGTTGACGCCGGCATTTGATTCCTGCTATAATAACTTCTTTGGAGGCTCAAAATTTACGCGATAATTGAAACAGGCGGCAAACAGTACAAGGTAAGCCCCGGACTGGTGCTGGACGTTGAGCGTCTGGACGTGGCGGAGGGGAAACAGGTGGAGCTGGACCGGGTGCTCCTCGTGGGCGACGGCGATAAGGTCACCGTGGGCACTCCCGTGGTGGACGGCGCCAGGGTCATCGCTACCGCGCGGGGCGAGTTCAAGGACAAAAAGGTCGTCGTCATGAAATACAAGGCGAAGACCCGCTACCACAAGAAGACCGGCCACCGGCAGATACTCACCAAGCTGGTCATCGACCAGATAGTGGCGCCGGGGATGGCGGAGGAGACGGCGGCTCCCAAGCCCGCGCGCAAGCGCACCCGCCGCACGACAGCCGCGAAAGAGGAGAGCGCAGATGGCGCATAAGAAAGGCGGCGGCAGCAGCCGCAACGGCAGAGACAGCAAGCCCAAGATGCTGGGCGTGAAAAAATACGGCGGGGAAGCGGTCAACGCGGGGACGATTATCGTCCGCCAGCGGGGCACGCGCATCTTCCCCGGCAACAACGTGGGCGTGGGCCGGGACCACACCCTCTTCGCCCTCATCAACGGCACCGTCAAGTACGAGCCCGCCCAGAAAAACCGGAGGAAGGTCAGCGTTTACGCTACCTAAATACCCATGAAAGAGAAGATTCACCCGAAATATTACGATGATGCCAAGGTGATTTGCGCCTGCGGCAACACCTTTACCATCGGCTCCACGAAGAAAGAGGTCCGGGTGGAGCTGTGCAGCAAGTGCCATCCTTTCTACACCGGACAGCGCCGCATGCTGGACACCACGGGAAGAGTAGACCGCTTCAAGAGACGCTACAAGCTGTCCTAAACACCGAATTCAATCGGGGGGAGAGGAGCGGCTGTTGGGGACCGCTCCTTTTGTTTTATATGGCTGAGAAAGCACCGTTCCGCTACGGCGGACAGGCAGTAATCGAAGGGGTGATGATGCGGGGCCGGAAAGCCGCGGTCACCGCCGTGCGCCGCCCCAACGGTGAGCTGACGCTCTCCGTCCAGCCGCTCGCCGGTATCTACAACGGCTGGATGCGCCGCACCCCGTTCCTGCGGGGAATTATCGTCCTCATCGAGGCGATGGTGCTAGGCATCAAGAGCCTGTTCTACTCCGCAAGCATCGCCCTGGAGGAAGAGGAGGAAGAGCTCTCCGGGAAGTCCATGTGGCTGATGGCGGGGCTTGCCCTACTGCTGGCGGTGGGACTGTTCTTCGTGGCCCCCCTTTTCCTCACCCGCCTGGCGAACCCGCTGATTCCCTCCTCGCTGGTCTTCCACGTCATCGAAGGCGTCATACGGCTGGCTTTCTTCGTCGGCTATCTCTGGGCCATCTCCCTGCTGCCGGATATCAAGCGGGTCTTCACCTATCACGGCGCGGAGCACATGACGATTAACGCCCTCGAAGCCGACGTGCCCATGGAAGTGGGCGCCATCCGGAAATACGGCACGGCGCACGTGCGCTGCGGCACCAGCTTCATCTTCATCGTGCTGGTCATCGCCATCATCGTCTTCGGCATCATCGGCCGGCAGTCCGTTACCGTAATGCTGCTCTCCCGCATCCTGCTTATCCCGGTGATTGCCGGCGTCAGCTACGAGATCACCTACTTCAGCGCCCGGCACACGCATCATCCCCTGGTCAGGGCCATCCTCGCCCCGGGCCTCTGGCTGCAATCGCTGACCACCGGAAAACCGGACGACCGCCAGCTCGAGGTGGCGGTCGTCGCGCTGCAGAGAGCGATGGAGATTGACCGTGAGGAAGAGGTCCCGGCGGCGGCCGGGGCTTAAGCCTTCAGGTCGCGGAAAAAGCAGGTCCGGCTGCCCGTATGACACACCGGCCCCAGCGGCTTGCCGGTAACCAGGATGGTATCGCCGTCGCAGTCGATACTCACGGACTTCACGATAATGCGGTTGCCCGAGGTGGCGCCCTTGTGCCAGAGCTCCCGCCGACTGCGACTGTAGAACCAGGCTTCCCCGGTGGTGAGGGTGCGGCGGAGGGCTTCTTCATTCATGTAAGCCAGCATCAGCACCTCGCCGGTCTCCCCGTCCTGGGCAATTGCCGGGACCAGGCCGTGGGCGTCGTATTTCACGTTATTGGTAAACTCGATTGTTTCCCGTTCGTCCATTTCAAAACCCCGTCGTGGCCGCGATGGCTTCCTTGAGCTTGATGTCCCCGGTGTAGAGCGCCTTCCCCACGATAGCCCCCTCCACCCCCAGCTTCGCCAGCGTCTTCAGGTGGCTTATCGAGGCAATCCCCCCGGCGGCAATCACCGGGACTTTAACCTTGTCCACCATCTCCCCGATGGCGGCGAAGTTGGGCTCCGTCAGCGTGCCGTCACGCATGATGTCCGTGTAGATAATCCGCCGCACCCCCAGGCTAATCATGTCCTCCGCCAGCGCCAGGGCGGTCAGCTCGGTGTCATGCTGCCAGCCCCGCGTGGCGACGTAACCGTCCCGGGCGTCAATCCCCAGGACCAGGGAATCGCGGAACCGCTTGCAGGCGGCCTTGACCAGTTCCCGGTCTTCCACCGCCGCCGTCCCCAGGATTATCCGCTCCACGCCCGCCCGAAGCATCTCCTCGATGACGCTCAGCTGGCGTATCCCCCCGCCCAGCTCCGTGGGGATAAGGAGCACCCCGGCAATCTCTTTGACGATTTCCTGGTGGCGCGGTTCCCCGGCGGCCGCCCCGTCAAGGTCGACGATATGCAGGCGCGGGGCGCCGAGCGACTGCCATTTGAGCGCCGTTTCCACGGGGTCTTCCGAGAAGACCGTCTCACGCGCATAGTCTCCCTGGTAAAGCCGGACGCACCTGCCGCCCTTGAGGTCCACCGCCGGGATAATTTCGATGTTACCGCTCCTTAGAGATTGATGTTGGAATACTTGCGCCAGGGGCGCTTCTCGAACGCCCGGTTGTCCTTGTTCTTGTTCTCCAGGATATCCAGGGCGCGGTTGATGATCTTGCGCGTGTCCCGCGGCATGATAACATCGTCGATGTATCCCCGGGAGGCGGCGAAGTAGGGGTTCTCGTAAAGCTCGTCGTATTCCTTGATACGCTTTTCGCGGGTCTCCTTGGGGTTATCGGACTCCTTGATTTCCCGGGCGAAGATAACGCTGGCGGCGGTCTCCGCGCCGACGATGGTCACGCGCGCGGTGGGCCAGGCAAAGACCAGGTCCGCCCCGATACCCTTGTCCAGCATGCCGTAGTGCGCCCCGGCGTAGGACTTCCGCAGAATCACGGAAATCAGGGGGGTGGTGGCGTCCGCCCAGGCGAAGAGCAGCTTGGCGCCGTGACGCAGGATGCCCTTCCAGTCCTGGTCCGAGCCGATCATGTAACCGGGGCAGTCCCCGAGGGCGACAACGGGTATATTGAACAGGTCGCAGGTACGCACGAACCTGGCCCCCTTGTCGGCGGCATCGCAGTCGATAACGCCGGAGGCCCACATCGGCTGGTTGGCCCAGATACCAACCGGGCGTCCGCTGAAGCGGGTAAAGCCGGTGATGACGCTCCGGGCGTGGTCTTTCATCGTCTCCAGGAAATAGCCGTCGTCGGCGACGGCGCGGATGACCTGATACATGTCGTATGGCTGGTTGGGCTGGTCGGGGATAATGCCGTCAAGCTCCGGGCACGCCCGGGCGGGGTCGTCCCGGCTTTCCTTCCGGGGCGGCATCTCCGTATTGTTGGACGGGAATAATGATAAAAGCTCCTTGGCTTTGTCGATGGCGTCCTTGTCATCTTTGGCGACGAGGTGGGTCTGGCCGGACTTCACGGCGTGGGCCCGCCACCCCGAAAGCTCTTCGAGGGATATCTCCTCGCCCAGCTGAGTTTTAACGAAAGCCGGCCCGGCAATACCCATGAAGCCGGTATCCTTGCACTGGATGATGAAGTCCTGCATGACCGGGTGGTAAGCCTGGCCGCCGAGGCAGGGCCCCATCAGCAGGGCCAGCTGCGGGATGATGCCCGAGGC
>JBDRGD010000046.1:0-4379 GCA_043818095.1 Chloroflexota bacterium | reverse complement strand
GGGTGAGGAGACCATCGCCGTTTATGACCTGGGAGGCGGCACTTTTGATATCTCCATCCTGGAGATTGGCGAGGGCACCTTCCAGGTGAAGTCCACCGCGGGCGATACGCACCTCGGCGGGGATGATTTTGACCAGCGGATTATCGACTGGCTGGCCGACGAGTTCAAGCGGGACCAGGGAATTGACCTGAGAAATGACCGCACGGCGATGCAGCGTCTGAAGGAAGCGGCGGAGAAGGCGAAAGTGGAGCTTTCCACCGTCCAGCAGACGGATGTAAACCTGCCCTTTATCACTGCCGACGCCAGCGGCCCCAAGCACCTTAACATTGCCCTGACCCGGGCTAAGCTGGAGCAACTGGTCACCGACCTTGTGGACAAGACCATCGAACCGTGTAAACAGGCACTCTCCGATGCCGGTAAGACGTCCGCCCAGATTAACGAGGTAATCCTGGTCGGCGGGCAGACCCGCATGCCCCTGGTGCAGAAGAAAGTCAAGGAATTCTTCAATAAGGAGCCGCACAAGGGCGTCAACCCGGACGAGGTGGTCGCCGTCGGGGCGGCCATTCAGGCAGGCGTGCTGAAGGGCGAGGTCAAGGACGTTCTGCTCCTTGACGTGACCCCGCTTACGCTGGGGATTGAGACCCTGGGCGCGGTGATGACCCCGCTCATCCCCCGCAACACCACCATACCCACCTCGAAGAGCCAGATTTTCAGCACTGCGGCGGACAATCAGCCCAGCGTGGAGATTCATGTCCTGCAGGGGGAGCGGCCCATGGCCACCGATAACCGGACTTTGGGGCGCTTCATGCTGGACGGCATCCTGCCTGCGCCCCGGGGTATGCCCCAGGTTGAGGTCACCTTTGATATCGACGCCAACGGCATCCTCAACGTGCGGGCGCAGGACAAGGGCACCGGCCGCGAGCAAAAGATAACGATAACCGCCTCCAGCGGCCTGAGCAAGCAAGAGGTGGAAAAGATGCAGCGGGAGGCGGAAGCGCACGCCGCCGAGGATGCCCGGCGCCGCGAGGAGATTGAAGCCCGTAACAATGCCGACAACATGGCCTACACCGCGGAAAGACTCCTGCGGGAAAACAAGGACAAGATTCCGGCGGAACTGAACCAGGAAGCCGAAGATAGGGTGAAGGCAGTACGCTCGGCACTCCAGGGCTCCGACGTTGAGGCGATCAAGCGGGCCACGCAGGAACTGTCGGACACCATGCAGAAGATAGGCACCGCCATCTATAAGCAACAGCCGCCACCACCGGGCGAGCAGCCGCCACCACCCGGAGGCGAGCCGCCCTCCGGCGGAGGTGATGACACGGTCGAGGGCGAGTTCCGCGAAGTCTAGCGCGGCGGCAAAGCCTCGCCGGTAGCCTGATTTACGCTATAATGGGGGTGTGGGGACACACCCCCTTCTATTTTCCCCTACGCTAAAACGAAACGAGAGAGGCGCAATGGACAATTTGCTCGCGGACAATACCTTGCTCCACGTCAACCGGCCGGCCCGCTATACCGGCGGCGAGTGGAACAGCATCCGTAAAGACTGGGACCGTACCGCTATCAGGATAGCCCTCAGTTACCCCGACCTTTATGATATCGGCATGTCCAATGCCGCTATCCCGATTCTCTACGACCTGCTGAACCGGCAGCCGGATGTCCTCGCCGAAAGGGTCTATGCGCCGTGGGGGGATATGGAGGCGCTGCTGCGCGCCCGGAAAATCCCGCTCTTCAGCCTGGAGTCCCGGCGTCCCCTCCAGGACTTCGACATCCTGGGTTTCTCGCTGGGCTACGAGTTGACTTATACCAATGTCCTCAATATGCTGGACCTGGCCGGGATACCGGTCCTGGCCGCCCAGAGAGACGATACCCACCCCCTGGTCATTGCCGGGGGGAGCTGCTGCCTGAACCCGGAGCCAATGGCGGACTTTATCGACGCCTTTGTCCTCGGCGACGGCGAAGAGGTCTTGCTGGAATTCCTGGAGACCTTCCGCCACCGGAAAGGGGAGGGCAAAGCCGCTGTGCTTCGCCACCTGGCCGGGATTCCCGGCGTTTACGTACCGCGGTTCTATCAGGTGACCTACCAGGCGGACGGCCGGGTGGACAAAATTACCCCGACTACAGCCGGGGCGAAGGCCAGAATCCAGCGGCGGATGCTCACCCGGCTGCCGCCCCCGGTGACCAGTCCGGTAGTTCCCTATATCGAGACCACCCACGACCGCGGGGTAATCGAGATTCAGCGGGGCTGCACCTGCGGCTGCCGCTTCTGCCAGGCGGGCATGCTCTACCGGCCTTTGCGGGAGCGCCCGCAGGAAGAAATCGTCCAAGCCGCCGGTGAAATCATCCGCAATTGCGGCTATGACGAGATTTCCCTGCTTTCCCTGAACACCAGCGACTATCCGGACATCGATAAGCTGGTGACTCGCCTGACCCACCAATACCCGAAACTGACGCTCTCCGTCCCCAGCCTGCGCTTTGATACCCCGGCCATTAACCTGGTCACTTCCCTGCCCACCCGCAGCAAACCCGGGCTCACCTTTGCCCCGGAGGCCGGGAGCGAAAGGCTGCGGCAGGTCATCAATAAGACCATCACCGAAGACAATATTATCGAGACGGCCAGCACCGTCTTCGCCCGGGGCTGGCACAGCCTCAAGCTATATTTCATGGTCGGGCTGCCCACGGAGACGCCCGAAGACGTGGCCGCCATCGCGCGGCTGGTGGAGAAAATACGCGCCGCCGGCCGGACGTCCGGCGGCAAGATACCCCAGATAAGAATCAGCGTGGCTACCTTCGTGCCCAAGCCGCATACCCCGTTCCAATGGTCGGCGCAAGACGACGAAGCGCAACTTGCCCTCAAACACGAGATTTTACAGCAGGAACTACCACGGAAAGGCGTTTTCCTCTCCTGGCACGACCCAAAAATCAGTCTGCTGGAAGCCGCCCTCTCCCGCGGGGACCGGCGGCTGGGCCAGGTAATCTACCGGGCCTGGCAGGGCGGGGCAGCTTTCGATGCCTGGACGGAACGCTTTAACTATGACGCCTGGGTTAGCGCCTTTGCCGGGGCCGGACTGGAGCCCGCCTTCTACGCCCACCGGGAGCGCCCCCTGAATGAGGTGCTGCCCTGGAATCACATCGATGCCGGGGTGAGCGCCGCTTTCCTGAAAGCGGAATACCGCCGCGCCTTGAAGAGCCAGGTGACACAGGACTGCCACTATTATGCCTGTAACGCCTGCGGCCAGCAGCGGCGGAGTCCCGACTGCGCGCAGAAGCTAGCCGGGGCCTGACCGCGCAGACCTGCTTAAAACTGGCTGACAAAGGCGGCGATGGCCACCACCTTGTCCCCGGGGTCAAGGCGCATCATCCGGACACCCTGCGTGTTCCGTCCTATGATAGTGATGCCGTGGCGGGGGTCCTTTTCCCGCACCGGGGTACGGGTGACAATGCCCTCCGCCGAGATAATCATTACCTGTTCCGTCAGCAATACCAGCCGGGCCCCGGTGACCTGCCCCGTCTTCTCCGTAGTCTTGAAAGTCAGCACCCCACCGCCCGCCCGCTGCTGCCGTGGGTACTGAATGAGCGGGGTAAGCTTGCCGTAGCCCAGCTCCGTGACCACCAGCAGGAATCCTTCCGGAATCACCTTGTCCATGCTGACCATCCGGTCGCCGGGGGCGAGACGGATGGCGCGCACCCCGCCACTGGTCCGCGAGCTGGCCCGCAGGCTGGCCACCCGAAAGCGGATTGACTTGCCTTTGCCGGTCACCAGGATAACGTCATCCTCGTCGGTCGCCAGGCAGGCGGCCACCAGTTCGTCGGCTGGCTCCAAGTCCATGGTAATATGCCCGCTGCTGCGCACGGCGGCAAAGCTGTCCACGGAGGTCTTCTTTATCTCCCCGCGGCTGGTCGCCAGCAGCATATAGGTCCCGGGCACGAATTTGGTCACGTCCACCATCGCGGTAACCCGTTCTTTCTCGACCACTGAGAACAGATTAATCACCGCGGTCCCCTTGGACGTCCGCGAGACATCACTGGGGATTTCGTGACACTTCAGGTTGAAGACCTTGCCTCGGTTCGTGAAGAAAAAGATGTCGTCGTGGGTATCCGCCACGGTCAGTAGCCTCACGGCATCCGCCTCCCGGGTGACGAAGCCGATAATTCCCTTGCCGCCCCGGTGCTGCGGGGTAAAGCTGCGGGAGGGGACCCTCTTGATGAACCCCCGCTCACTCAGCGTCACCATAACCTCTTGGTGGGGAATCAGATCCTCCTCGCTGAAATCCAGCACCCCCTGCTCCATAAGCTCTGTCCGGCGCGGGTCGCCGTATTGCGACTTCAGTTCGCTGACCTCCTGCTGAACGAGAACCAGGATCCGCCGCGGGTTGGCCAGC
>JBDRGD010000045.1:0-17479 GCA_043818095.1 Chloroflexota bacterium | reverse complement strand
GCGGAGGAAGACCTCAAGCTGCGGGGCCCCGGCGAGTTCTTCGGCACGCGGCAGAGCGGCCTGCCGGACCTGCGCATGGCGAAGCTCTCCGACGTGGCGCTGCTGGAAATGGCGCGGCGGGAGGCGGTGCGGATTTTCGAGGAAGACCCGGGGCTGCGGCAGGAAGCGCACCTTCCCATGCGCGCGGCGGTGGCCCGCGCCTGGCCGAAAGCCGCCGAGTGGAGCTAAAGGAGATAGTTTGTCTTATACCAGGATAATCGTCAATCCGGCGGCGGGGGCGGGCAAGACGGCGCAGAAATGGCCCGCCATCAGGGCGCTGTTGCAGAGCCGCGGGCTGCGCTTCGAATACCGCCTGACCGAGGCCCCCGGCCACGCGGTTGAGCTTGCCCGCGAGGCGGCAAAGGACGGCCACGAGTCGCTGGTCTGCGTGGGCGGGGACGGCACCGTGCACGAGGTGGTCAACGGCTGGTACCATCCGGGAAACGGCGCCGGGATGACGCTGGGCATTATCCCCACGGGGACGGGGGGCGATTACGCGCGCACGCTGGGGCTGAGCCGCCGTTACGAGGACGCCTGCTGTCGGCTTTTTCAGCCGCGGAAGCTGGCGGTGGATATCGGGGTGGTCGAATACGGCCAGGGGGACAAGACCGCGCGGCGCTGCTTCGTCAATTTCGCCGGGGCGGGCATCGATGCTGAAATCGTGCGGCGTACCTCCCGGCGTTACAAGCTGCTGGGCGGCACCGGCTCTTACCTGGCGGGGCTCCTCAGCGCCTTGGTGGCTTACCGCAACCGGGATGTTACTTTGACGGTCGACGGGGAGACCCTTGCGCAGAGGGCCTGCGCCGTCATCGTGAACAACGGCCGCTATGGCGGCGGGGGCATGCGCACCGCCCCGGAAGCGGACCCGGCGGACGGCTCCCTGGACGTGCTGGTTATCGGCGACCTTACCAAGCCGGACCTGCTGTGCTCGCTACCCCGTATCTACCGCGGCACGCACCTCACCCATCCCAAAGTGACCATGCTCCGCGGGCAGGAGGTAACGCTCACGGCGGAGCCGCCCCTGCCCCTGCAGGCGGACGGAGAACTCCTGGGGCGGACACCGGCGCGTTTTTCCCTGGTGCCCGGCGCTTTGAGCGTGCTGGTCTAGCATCCATTTCGCCCCTTTTTCTTCAGCGCGGAGGATTGAGCGAGGCGGGGAAACTGTGTTATAGTGGGAATTGCGGGCGCGGTAAGCGATGCTCAAGGAGGGATCGCATAGTGGTCTAGTGCGGGCGCCTGCTAAGCGCTTACACCGGGAAACCGGTGTCGTGGGTTCGAATCCCACTCCCTCCGCCAGATAAACCGGGAAGAACCCCCGCTGTGGGGCATTTTCCCAGAGGCACGGGGACAGAAAAAATGATGCGCTGGGTATTTGCCGTGGTCTTCGGTATCCTGGGTTTTCTCGGGGGTGTCGTGGTGGCGGCGGCCATCGTCATGTTCCTGAATGATACCCTGGCGATACCGGGAATCGATTACTATACCGGGCTGCCTTTCGCCCTGGCGGCGGTGATTATCCTGGTACTGCTCGGCGGCACGTTCGTGGGCGGGACCCAGGGCTACCGCCTCGGCGCCCGGCTGAAATCAGATAGAGATTGAATGATGTCGCGATATTACCTCTGGACGATTGGCTGCCAGATGAACCAGGCGGAATCAGAGCGCCTGTGCCGCCACCTGGAAAAAGCGGGCTACGCGGCGGCGGACTCGATCGATGACGCCAGCCTGGTCGTGCTCAACAGCTGCGTGGTGCGGCAGAGCGCGGAGGACCGCGTCGTCAACAAGCTCCACGTCCTGAAACGCTGGAAAGCGCGGCAGCCCGGCCGGGCCCTGGCGCTGACCGGCTGTCTGGTGGAGGCGGATACCGTCCCCCTGCGGAGAAAGTTCCCGCACGTGGACTATTTCCTGAAACCCGGGGAGTATCCCTGCTGGCTGTCCGGCGGCGCCGACCCCGCCCCGCTCCCGCCGACCGCCCCGAGCGTTTACGTGCCCATCATCCAGGGTTGTAACAACGCCTGCAGCTACTGCATCGTCCCTTCCCGGCGGGGGAGGGAGAAAAGCCGTCCCGCGGCGGAAATCATCCGCGAGGCACAGGCGCTGGCAGCGCGCGGGACAAAAGAGATTATCCTGCTGGGGCAGAACGTCGATGCCTACGGGAAAGATTTAAAGGACGGGACGGACCTGGCCGACCTGCTGACTGACCTGAACGATATTCCCGGCCTGGAGCGCCTTCGCTTTCTCACCAACCACCCCCGGGACGTCAGCCCGCGGCTCATCAGCGCCATGGCGACCTTGGACAGGGTCTGCGAGCAGATAGGCCTGCCCGTGCAGTCCGGCAGCGACGCCGTCCTGCGGGCGATGCGGCGCGGCTACACGGTAGCGGACTACCGGGAAATCATCCGCCGTCTGCGCCGGGAGATGCCGGGCATCGCTTTGAGCACGGACGTCATCGTCGGTTTTCCCTCGGAGACGGAGTCCCAGTTTCGGGAGACGGCAGACCTGCTGGCGGAAATGCGCTTCGCCACGGTGCACGTCGCCGCTTACTCCCCGCGCCCGGGGACCTATGCCGCCCGTGAGCTGGCGGACAATATTCCCGCGGAGGAGAAGAAGCGCCGCCTCCAGGCCGTGGAGCAACTCCAGAAAGAAATTGTCGCCGCGGACAATGCCGCTCTGCTGGGGCAGACGGTCGAGGTGCTCGTCACGGGGCGGAAAGAGGGCAAGTGGTGGGGGCGCACCCGCACGGACAAGCTGGTCTTTTTCAGGGATAACGGGGAACACACAGGTCAACTGGTGAAGGTAACCATCAGCCACACCAGCCCCTGGTCTTTACAGGGCGAACCGGTAAACACAGCGAGGAGGGAAAAAGTAAAATGCGGAAAATAGTCTTACTGGTAGCGCTGCTGCTGGGCATCCTGGCGCTTGCGGTCGGCTGCGTACCGCCGCCGCAGGGCACGGAACCGCAGCAGGGCTTCGACTGGACCATTATCGTCTTCCTGGTGCTGATTTTCGCGGTCTTCTACTTCCTGATGATCCGCCCGCAGCGCAAACGCCAGCAACAACAACAGACCATGACCAAGGAGCTGCAAAAAGGCGATAAAGTCATCACCGCCGGCGGTATCTTCGGGACGATTGACAGCATCCGGGAGGACAGCGTCGTCCTCAAGATAGAAGGCGGCACCACTATCCGCATCGCCAAGTCCAGCGTTATCGGCCAGCAGCAGCCCCCCGAAGCCGGTACGACCGGTCGATAATCCCCGGAGGCGCGCAGTGACGGAACAGTCGCTCCCTGAAGCTCAGGTGAACGCTATTGTCAGCCGGGCGCTGACCGAGGACACGTGCCACGGAGACATCACCAGCGACCTGCTGCTGCCCGTGGGTCTTTACGGCGAGGCCGCGGTGGGCATCAAGGCGGCGGGGGTGCTGGCGGGCGGGGAAATCGCCGCGGCGGTCTTCCGGCAGGTGGACCCGGACCTGGCCGTGTCCCTGCTGGTTCCTGACGGCACCCCGGTACAGCCCGGCGACACCGTCATGACCGTCTCCGGGAAGGTGTCCGGCATTCTCACGGGGGAACGGACGGCGCTCAACTTCCTGCAGCGCTTGAGCGGCATCGCTTCCCTGACGGCGCGGTATGTCGCCGCCGTCGCCGGCACCACCGCCCGCATTTATGATACCCGCAAGACCACCCCCGGTCTCCGCCTGCTGGAAAAATACGCGGTGCGCGCGGGCGGCGGCACCAATCACCGCCGGGACCTCGGGGACGGCATCCTCATCAAGGACAACCACCTGGCGGCGGCGGAGCACCTGGGCATGGGCCTGGCGGAGGCCGTCCGCAAGGCAAAGCAGGGCGCCCCGTCCGGCGTGAAGGTGGAGGTGGAGGTCACCACCCCTGAGGCGGCGGCGGACGCCCTTGCCGCGGGCGCCGACATTATCATGCTGGACAACATGACCACGGCAGAGATGCGCCGGGCGGTCGCGATGGTGGGCGGGAAGGCCAAGATTGAAGCCTCGGGGGGCATCACCCTGGACAACGTCCGCGCGGTGGCCCTGACCGGGGTGGACATTATCTCCGTGGGGGCACTGACCCATTCCTACCGGTCGCTGGACATCAGCCTGGAGCTGGAGCCGGATACCCTGAAACTGCTCTAGGAGTCCGGCGCAGGCTTCCGGGCGGTGGCCAGGTAGCTTTCCGCGCCGTCTTCGATGTTGACCGCGGTAAATCCCGCCCCCCGCAGCAACGCCCGCATTTCCTCTTCCCCCGGGATAAGGTCGTGGCGGACCTCGGGCATGCTGAGATGGCGGTGGTTAATCTCCTCCCGCGGGGAGGTGTGGCAGACAAAGAGCCCGCCGCCGCCCTTGAGAACGCGGAAGATTTCCGCGAGCGCCCTCGTCTTGTCCTGGAAGTGGGGGAAGCTGGAATAGCAGACCACGCCGTCGAAGATACCGTCCCCGCAGGGAACCGCCTGCACGTCCGCGCAGAGATACTCGATGTTGCCGGTATAACTTTTCTCCCGCGCGACCTTCAGCATCTCCTCGGCCAGGTCCAGAGCGACAATCCGTCCCTCGTTTCCGACACTCGCCAGCAGGTAGGGCAGAAAGACCCCCGTGCCCGTGCCCACGTCCAGCAGGCACGTCCCCGGCCTGATGTCCAGTCGCCGGGACATGGCTAACAGCTTGCCGGTGTCCTTCTCGGCGACCCTTTCGTCCCAGGTCGCCGCTTTGGCATTGAAGAAAGACCGCAGCGTCATGGTCTCGCCACCAGCACTTTTTTCTCCTGTCGTTTCAGGCGGCGCTTCGGCGAGAAGATGGTCGCCAGCATGAAGATGATTGACGACGCCACCACGATGGTCGCGCCGCTGGGCAGGTTGAAGAGGTAGGAAAAGGCGAGCCCTATCCACCCGGAGAGGACGCCGAAAGCGGCGGAAAGCAGGAACAGCCGCTTCATGCTGTAGGTCAGCTGGTAAGCCGCCGCCGCCGGGTTGAGTATCAGGCTGAAAATCAGCAGCCCCCCGATGGTGGGCAGCGTTACCGTAATCGTCAGGCCGGTGAAGAAGAGGATGGCGTAGAGGAAGACCGTGGCCGGTATCCCCACCGCGAGCGCCATGTCCCGGTGGAACACGGTGGCCTTGATTTCCTTGAAGAAGACGGCGACCAGGCCCACCACCAGCACGGCAACGACCGCCAGCCGGATAATGTCGCTCACGGTATTGGTGAGGATGTTGCCCCAGAGGAGCTCCAGGGCGGCGGACCGGGTCGACGGCATCAGCCCCAGGAAAAGGAACGCCAGCCCCAGCATCAGCGAGAAGATGACGCCGAGAGAGGTCTCCGGGCTGATTTCCCCGCGGTCCGCCAGGGGCCCGATTATCGCCGCCGCCCCCAGGCAGAAGACCAGGGCGCCCAGCAGCGGGTTGAAGCCGAGCCACAGGCCCAGCAGCGACCCGGCGAAAGCCGCGTGCGACATGGCGACACCGATGAAGGGCATGTGCAGCAGGACGACGAAGACGCCGACCGTGGCGCAGGCGATGCCCCCCAGGAATGCCGCCAGGATGGCGTGCTGCATGAACTGGTATTGCAGGACAGATAGGTCCACTCTCAGGTCCCCCGGCTAGATTCGGACGCCCTCCCGGCGCCTCGCCACTACGACATCATACGACAAATCGAAGAGGCTGCCGAGATTTTCGTCGGTGAGCAAGTCGTTCGGGGCGCCCTCGCCCCAGATAAGCCCGTCCTTCATCAGCACGACGCGGTCGCAGGTCAGCGGCAGGCAGCTCAGGTCGTGGGTGACGAAGAGGGTGGTCAGGTTGCGGGCATCATGAATCGTCTTCACCAGGTCCATGATTTCCCCCTTGGCGCGCCAGTCTAGGGAAGCCGTCGGCTCGTCGAGCAGGAAGAGTGCCGGCTCCTGCGCCAGCGCCCGGGCGATGGCCACCCGCTGCTGCTCGCCCGCGGAGAGATGGCCGATGGGGCGCCGCGTCAGGTGGCCCATGCCCACCATCTCCAGCGCCTCGTCCACGATTTTCCAGTCGTGCCGGTCGGGGCGCCGCCAGATGCCGAGTCGACCGTACCGGCCAATCATGGCGACCTCGCGGACGCTCAGGGGCATGCGGGGGTCGATGTTCTGCACCTGGGGCACGTAGCCCACCCTTTTCCTCAGGCCATGCCCGTTGCCGGGACGGAGAGGGTGCCCCAGCACCTCGACCCGTCCTCGCACAAGGTGCCCCAGACCGTTGACCACGGTCAGCAGCGTGGTCTTGCCAGCGCCGTTAGGCCCGACGATGCCCATGAACTCGCCGGAACGCACCCGCAGGCTGACCCCGCGCAAAGCGATGTCCTCTCGGTAGGAGACCACCGCGTTATCGATGACGATGATATCATTCTTGACCACAGTTTCTTTCCCGGCGGGTTACCCGCCGATTGCCTCCAATATCAGTTTAACATTATTGTCGATTGCTTTCTCCCAGGTCTCCGTGTCGTCATAGCCGCCGGGGAAATTGGAGAGGATGACCCTCTTTACGCCGAGCTCTTCCGCCACCGCCTTGCCGGCGTCCGGGGCGCTCTGCAGATTGTCGGCTACCAGGGTCACCTGCGCCTGCTTTCCCTGGTCCACCAGGTTACCGACCGCCTGCGGGGTCAGCGAGTCCGGGAGTCCGTAGGTCGCCACCACCTTCATTCCCGCCCAGGCCAGGAAGCCGGCCTGCATCTGGGAAGCGATGACATTCACCCGGGAAACCCCGGCCTGCGCCAGCCGTCCCTGGATTTCCGTCGTCCTGGCGGCGACGCGGTTCTGGTACGCTTCCGCGGCTTTGCGGTAGGCATCGGCGTGGGCGGCGTCCACCTCGGCCAGGGCGTCGGCGACCTTCCCCGCCGCCGTCTGCTGCACCGGGGGCGTCATCCAGTTGCCGTCGACGACAATCTTGAATGCCTTCAGGTCCGGGTTGTTGGCGGCGGCAATCATCCCGTCAGCATAGGTCTCGCCGGGCCAGCCGTGCAG
Organism: Chloroflexota bacterium; assembly: GCA_043818095.1. Taxonomy (GTDB): domain Bacteria; phylum Chloroflexota; class Dehalococcoidia; order Dehalococcoidales; family RBG-16-60-22; genus JBDRGD01. Next base: position 10,458 of record JBDRGD010000045.1, on the reverse strand, counting down.
CAGGAAGACCCCGGCGCTGGCCAGAGTCTGGATGTCCCCGGGGCGGACGTCAAAGTTACCGGGGTGGTTCGCCGGCGCAATCAGGTTCACGATTTCCACGTAGTCGCCGCCCACCTGCTGCGTGATGTAGGACAGCAGGGAAGTGCTGGTGACCACCTTCAGCCGCGAGGACTTGCCTGCGGCGCAGCCGCCGGTCAGAGACGGGAGCGCCAGGCTCAGTACGGCCAGAAACAGCAGTAATGACCGTTTTTTCAATTCCTTCCCTCCTCCACCTTATGGCATTTTCATGCATCTGCAAACGGTTGCAATAAGCCCGCAAAATAAAAGCGGCTTTCGCCTGCTTCCTTAATATAACACCTTTCCTGGGATATTTCAACCCCTTGCAGGTGCAATCGGATGCAATCAGGGGATTATTTCTTGCCAGCCAGTTTCTTTTTCGCCGCCGCCAGCAATTCGTTGGCTTTCTCCAGTTCCTCCCCCGCCTGACGGATAGCCGCCGCCACCTCCCCGGCACCGGCGGCTGATGCCTTGTCCGCCCATTCACAGAACTCGGCACGGTGCTCCCGGTTGTGCTCCAGCCAGTAACCCAGCAGGGTCGCCAGCTTTTCCTTTTCTTCCTGGTTCATCCTGTTTTCTCCTGCTTGCCGCGGCAGTTCGGGCAACGGCCGAAGATGGCCATGTGGTGCATGTCCGGCTCGAAGTCGTAGGTCCGCCGCAGGGTTTCTCTCAGCGGGTTCAGCACTTTCTCGTCCAGGTCAATAATCCGGCCGCAGTACTGGCAGACCAGGTGGTGATGGCGCCCCTTGTGCGCCGGGTGGTAGCGCACCCTGCCCCCGCCCATGTCCGTCTCTGTGACCAGCCCCAGCCGCTTGAGAAGCTCCATGGTGCGGTAGATGGTGGAAATGTTGATGTGCGGGTAGCGGGCGACCACCTGGGCAAAAATTTCCTCGGCGCTGATGTGGTGCTCGCTCTGCGCCACCGCTTCCAGTACCATCAGCCGCTGGGGCGTAAGGCGGTAGCCTTCCTCCCCCAGCCGCCGGACGATATCATCGGTCCTCTTCAAAGGTAGCGCTCTCCTTACCGGACTCCAGCCCCCAGTGTAGCACAGCCCTGCGACCGCGGCAAACGATAGGGAGGGGGAATAATAAAAGAACAGCCGCTTACGGCTGCCCCCGGGTGATGAACTCCCGCACGCGGCGCTCGAAGGTGCTCCGGGCGAGGAGCACCCGGTGCTGGCAGGTCCGGCAGCGGATGCCGATGTCCGCGCCCAATCGTATCACCTCCCAGGTATCGCCGCCGCAGGGGTGGGACTTTTTCAGGCGGACGACGTCACCGAGCCTGATTTCCAGGACCATGCTTACTCCGTGCCCGGGGACAGGTGTTCGTTTATCCGGTCGCGGAGCTCCCGGGCGGCACGCCGCGCCGCTTCGGCAAAATCACGCCCCTGCGAGGCGAAGATTATCTGCCGGGAGGCGTTAATGATAGCGGGCTGCCCCGGCGGCGCTACGCCGTCGCGGACGGTGAGCGCCAGGTCTCCGCCCTGGGCGCCGATGCCCGGGATGAGCAGGGGCAAATCGGGGTGGTCCTGCCGCAGCTGCCGCAGCTCCTCGGGATAGGTGGCGCCCACCACCAGCCCCAGGTTGCCGTGCGCGTTCCAGGACTGCACCTTGCGGGCGACGGCTTCGTAAAGCGGGAGGCTTTCTCCTTCGACGGCGCAAAGCAGCGACTGGAAGTCGGCGGCGCCGGCGTTGGAGGTGCGGCAGAGGACGTAGATGCCGCGGTCATGGTATTCGATAAAGGGTTCCAATGCATCGAAGCCGAGGTAGGGGTTGACGGTGGCCGCCGCGCACCCGAAGTAATCGAAAATCGCTTTTGCGTAGGCCCGCGCCGTGTTGCCGATGTCGGCGCGCTTGGCGTCGCCGATGACCGGGACGCTCTCCGGGACGTGGGCAACCGTCTTTTTCAGGGTTTCCAGGCCTTCCGTGCCCAGTGCCTCATAAAACGCGAAGTTGGGCTTGTAGGCGCAGACAAGGTCGTGAGTGGCATCGATAATCGCCCGGTTGAAATCGAGGACGCTGACGTTCTCCGGCAGCCGCGCCGGGTCGGGGTCGAGCCCCACGCAGAGGAAGCTGTGGTTTTGCCTTGTCGCCTGTTTCAGCTTCTCCAGGAAATTCACGCCGGTCTCCCTTATCGGCAGCGGTGCGTGCTGCCGGTGTTTTGGCGTTAATCAAGACCAGGGGGCGGGTCAGCGGATAGCGTCACCCTGGGTGGTCATGGCTTCCGCGGGCAGCATCTGCCCCAGGACCTTCTCCATCGCCATGGTGTGGCTGCAGAGCCCCCACTGGCGGAAAAAGGAGCAGGAGCATTGCCATTTATTGTCCTGGAGGCTGGTGGTGTAGTCGCTGTTATCGCCGTGGAACTGTACTGAGAACTGCTGGAAGGTTATCCGGTTCGTTTCCTGCGCGTAGCGGTTGGCTTTCTCGATTTTCCCGATAAGACTCGACTGCATCATGCTGTCCTCCTAAAGCCAAGAAGCACTGGCTACAGGCGCACAGTGCCTCTCAACCCTGCGGTTATTCCTGCCGGGATTAGAAATTTACTTTTCCTCATTCGCCCTAAATTTTACTCCTTTTCCCGGGGCAAGTCCAGCCCCGGCCAAGGTCGCCGCCGGAAAAAATTTGCCTGCCCGGCAGCGATTACGCTAAAATGTTTCTAGAGAAGCCAATGGACATAGTGGAGGAGTCCCGATGCCCCTTTACGAGTATGAATGCGGGCAGTGCCGGAATCGCTTCGAGGTAAGGCAGGGTTTCGAGGCAGCCCCGGAAGCGGCATGCCCGCAGTGCCGCAGCCAGGCCCGCCGCGTCTTCTACCCGACGGCGGTGGTCTTTAAGGGTAGCGGTTTTTACATCACCGACCATCGCAAGAACAAGGGTGAAACCACCCCGGAAGCGCCGGTGAGCAAACCGGTAGAAAAGAAAGAGGCGACCGCCGCGGAAAAGCCGGGGACGTAGTTCCGTGAAAGCGCTGCTGCAGCGGGTCAGCCGGGCCTCCGTCACCGTCTCCGGGGAGGAAGTGGGCAGTATCGGCACCGGGCTGGTGGTGCTGGTGGGCGTGGCGGCGGGAGACACGGAAAAGGACGCCGATTACCTGGCGCAGAAGGTGGTCAACCTGCGCATCTTCGCTGATAGCGCCGACAAGTTCAATCTCTCCCTTCTCGATATTCACGGGGAAGCCCTGCTTGTCAGCCAGTTCACCCTGCTGGCGGATGCCCGGAAGGGAAGGCGTCCCAGCTTTGCGGCGGCGGCGCCGCCGGAGGCAGCGGAAACCCTCTTCGACTACTTCGTGGCGCAGGTGCGCGCCGCCGGATTGAAGGTGGCCACCGGACGATTCCAGCAGCACATGGAGGTCTTTATCCACAACGACGGCCCGGTGACCCTCATGCTGGACAGCCGGGAAAAGCGCGCGGACGGCTGACCGCGGGCTTCGTCCGGTTTCATTACTTAGCCGCTACACCATGCCCCTGCTATAATAATCTTATGGACCATCCCGTCCGGATAATGCACGCGGACCTGGATGCTTTTTTCGTTTCCGTGGAGCAGGTGCTTCACCCCGAGCTGAAAGGCAAGCCGGTGGTGGTCGGCGGCCGGCCGGAGCGCAGGGGTGTCGTGGCGGCGGCTTCTTACGAGGCCCGGGCTTACGGGCTGCACTCCGGCATGCCCCTGGTCACCGCCAGCCGCCTCTGCCCGCAGGCGGTCTTCATCGAGGGGAGTTTCCCGCGCTACCGCGAAGCCTCAAAAAAGTTCATGCAAATCCTGGGGGATTTTTCTCCCTTCCTGGAGCCCGGGGGACTGGATGAAGCCTTCCTGGATGTCACCGGCTTTGCCCCCCTGCATGGGTCCATCCGGGAGATGGCGCTCAAGATAAAGCACCGGGTGAAAGAGGAACTGGGAATCTGCGTTTCCATCGGTATCGCCGGCAGCAAAATCGTCGCGAAGGTGGCTTCCGACTTTTCCAAGCCGGACGGCCTGCTGGAAGTGGCCCCCGGCGCTGACCGCGACTTTCTCCGCCCCCTCCCCGTCAGCCGCCTGCCCGGCATCGGCGAGAAGACCGCCCCGCGGCTGACCGGACGGGGCATCAGGACCATCGGCGGGATTGCCGCCTACCCCGTCAGCGAGCTTAAGAGTCTGCTGGGCGGCTACGGAGAGCTGCTCCACAACCACGCCTGCGGTATCGACCCCCGGCCCGTAGCCCTGCCCGGCGAAGCCAAATCCATCAGTCGGGAGACCACCTACGGCGAGGACGTTCACGATGTCCGCCATCTCAAGGCCACCCTCCGTTACCTGGCGGAGAGGGTGGGGCGCTCGCTGCGGCAGCAGGGCAAACAGGCGCGCCGGGTCACCCTGAAGGTGCGCTACGCCGATTTCACGACCATCACTCGCCAGCAGACGCTTCCCCGGCCTGCGGACACGGATGACGCCATCTTCCGGACCGGCTGCCGCCTGCTGGACCAGGAACTGGTTACCGGCAAGCAGGCGGTACGCCTTATCGGCATCGGCGTGGGACGGCTGGCGGAGACCGCACGGCAGGCGGACATGCTGGACAGCAGCGTCATGCGGCGGGAGCAGCTGGACCGCGCTATCGATGCTATCCGCGAGAAATACGGCTTTACGGCAATTCAGACCGGGAGAACGCTGCTGCTGAAAGACCTTTTCCCCGTGAATGACGGCGGGGACTACACCCTCCCCACGCCGGGGCTCTCCCGCTGACCGGGAATCATCTCAATAATTCATGGCATCATGCTGCAGGCGTATTGACGGCGCTGCGGCGGGCGTGTTATAAATGATTTGTACTCTCTTAGCCACGATTATTATCAGCCGGACGCAACGGAATAATAGGGGAAACGCATATCATAAACGGGGAGCAGGGCAAGATGAACCTTGGGGCGATGCTGAGTGAAACGGCCGCCAGGTATCCGGATAAGACCGCGATTGTCCTGGGAGAACGCCGCGTTACCTTCCGGCAGCTCGATGCGGATGCCAACCGGCTGGCAAACGCCCTGCGGGCCGCGGGGATAAAGCCGGGTGATGCCGTCGCCGTGATGCTGAATAACAACCCGGAATACGCCGTGGTCTATTTCGGCGTGGCCCGGTGCGGCGCGGTGACCGTACCCCTGGATACCCGCTACACCCTGGAGGAGCTCAGCCTCGTCTTCGAAAGCTGTCCCCCGGTGGTGCTGATCATGGAGAGCCCTTTCTCGGAGCGGCTGGCGCCTGCCCTTTCCCGCTTCCCCTCGGTTCAGCTCGCCATTGACGTGAATCCCGTCCCGCAGCCGGGCTGCCGCAGCTTTGCGGGCTTCCTCGCCGCCGCCCCCGACACGCCGGTCGATGTCGAGGTTTCCCCGGAAGACCCTGGCCTGATTGCCTACACCTCGGGACCCACCCTGGACCCCAGGGGCGCGGTCCTTTCCCAGAAAAATCTGGTCCGCAACGCCGAGATGTCTGTCGGCGCTTTCCGGCAGACGGAAAAAGACGTGCTGATGCTCTTTGCCCTGCCCGCCTACCACATGTTCGGGCTGGTCACCGTGCTGCTTACCTCCATCCTGTGCGGTAGCACCGTAGTCATGGTGCCGGGCACCGGCATCTCCATTAATACCCTCATGGCGAGAATCGAAAGCGAGAAGGGGATGATGCTCTTCGGCGTGCCCTATATCTTCTCCCTGGCGGTCAAGATGGCCAAGCGGGAAGGCGTCCATAACGACCTGAGTTCCCTGCGCCTCTGTGTCAGCGCCGGGGCGCCCCTGACCGTCAACGTCGTCCGGCAGTTTAAGAAATACTATGGCTTTCCTATTTTCGATATCTGGGGACTCACCGAGGCGACCTCCGTGGTTACCACCGCCCCCCTGGCGAAAAACCGCATCGGTACCTGCGGCAAGGCCATACCCGGCTGGGAACTGAAAATCGTCGATGAGAACGACCGGAAACTGCCCTCCAACCAGCCCGGGGAAATCGTGGTCAAGGGGACCACGATGAACGGTTATTACCGCAACCCCCAGGCGACGAAAGAAGTCCTCAAGGACGGCTGGCTGTATACCGGGGACATCGGCATCATCGATGAGAGCGGCTATGTCTCCATTACCGGACGCAAAAAGAAGATGATTATCCTGAAGGGACAGAACATCTATCCCAGCGACATCGAGACGGTGCTGAACGCCCATCCCAAGATTGCCGCGGCGAAGGTGGTGGGGCTCCCGGACAGCCTGCGCGGCGAGATTGTCGGTGCCATCATCACCACGCGTTTCGGCGAGAAAATTACCGATGCGGAGATTCGCCACTACTGCCAGCAGCACATGGCGGACTTCCGGGTCCCCAAGCAGATTATCCTCACCGAAGCCCCCGAACCCCTTCTGGCGAAGTACGCCGGCAAACCCCTGAAACGCTATCTTTCCCGGCTTACCGCCACGTCTCCTTACCGCGGCGTCGAGGAAGTCCTGCGCACTCACCCCAAGATTGCCGAAGCGAAGGTCTCCAGCATCCCGGACCGGCTGCGGGGAGAAATCCTGAAAGCGGTCATACGTATTAAGGAAGGGGAACTGGTCACCGAGAGGGAAGTCCGCAGTTTCTGCCAGAGGAAGCTGGCGAATTCCCGGTTCCTCCAGCAGATTTCCTTCGCCAAGGCGAAGACACACGCTCACCCGAAATAGCGCCCGGCTATACCCCCGCCAGCGTGTAGACGCTCAGGTTCCAGAGGAGAATCGTGGTGTAGAACAGCACGCCTCCGATGGTTACCAGCCGCGCCAGGCGCAGGTGCCGCCGGGAAATGTCCCATAGTATCAGCGCGCAAAGGGAGGCGCCAACCACCTTCAATACCATGAAACCGATATCCCCGACGAACGGCACCAGAAAAGGATTCCCCTCCCGGGCAATGCCGCTCCGGACCAGTATCTCGGTAATCACGCCGTCGGCGACCACCAGTACGATGAGTATGCCCAGCAGGTATTTCATACTTTCCTTTCGCCAGGTGACGAAATGATTATAGGTTATCTCTCGGCGGAGAGTCAATTCGCCCGGTCGGTTTAATTTGCTTGGGTTCGCAATGTCATTGCGAGCGGAGCGAAGCAATCCCGACAAGTAATAAATGAGATTGCTTCGTGGCTATGCTTCTCGCAATGACAGCTCTTACAACTAAATGCAGACAAAACCCACTTTAAGGCGTTGTTTGCCGCCGCCGCGGGGCTGTGCTATTATGGGCGCGGCATGATAGTAACCATCAATGTTCTCATCGAAGGGCGTTTCCGGGACTGTCCGGACGCGGCATGGCTCCGGCAGGCGGCAGCGCGCGTGCTCCGTGCGGAGGGAATCGGTGAGACAGTCGAAGTGGGGCTGGTCATCACCGGTCAGAAGCAAATCCGGGAGCTGAACCGCACCTACCGGGGGATTGACGCCCCCACGGACGTGCTTTCTTTCTTCATGACACCGGAGAATGAGGAGATGCCCTTCGTGGCGCCACCGGACGGGACGCGCCGCCTGGGCGAGGTGATAATCTCCTGTCCCCAGGCGAAACGGCAGGCGAAGAGCCAGGACCATTCCCTCCTTGATGAGCTCGCCATACTGATTACCCACGGCGTCCTGCACCTCCTCGGCTACGACCACGAAAAACCGGGGGACGCCCGGAAGATGCGGCGGCGGGAGGCGGAAATCCTGGCGGAAGGACTTACCGCCCCGTGAACCGGGGCGTTCTCTTTTCCCGGAACGCCTGCAGGCCTTCCCGGTGGTCCCCGGTGCGCAGGCACCGGTAAAAGCCGGCGGCTTCCGCGCCGACCTGCTCTGCCAGTGTTCTCGTGCGGTCGCGGATGCCTTCCCGGGTGAGGCGGATGGCGGCGGACGGCCCCCCGGCGATTGCGGAGGCGATTTCCTGCGCCCGCGCCAGTGTTTCTTCCGTGGGAACGACGCGGTTCAGCAGGCCGATGCGGTAAGCCTCCGCACTGTCCACGGTTTCTCCGGTGAGCATCATTTCCAGGGCGCGGCTGGTGCCGATGATGCGGGGCAGGGTAAACGTGGCGCCGATGTCCGGCGGCAGGCCGATGCGGACATAGCCGCTGGTGAAAAGCGCCGCCTCCCCGCCGATACGCAAATCGCAGAGGCACGCCAGGGCAAGCCCCAGCCCCGCGGTGACGCCGTTGACCGCGGCGATGGTGGTCTGGGGGAGGTGGTAGAGGGTGAGCGTCAGCGCCCCCATGAATTCCCGCAGCTTCGCCTCGTCCAGCGCGCCCAGCTCCGGCAGCGTCCCGAGGTCAATGCCCGCGCAGAAACCCCGCCCCCGTCCGGTGATGACGACCGCCCGCGTGCTTTCGTCCCGGCCGATGTCCTCAAGCATGGCGACGAGCCGGTGATAGACGGGCAGGGTCAGGGCGTTGAGCTGCGCCGGGCGGTTGAGCGATAAAGTTGCCACGCCGCCGGCTTTTTCCAGGGCCAGTTCTTCCTCAGCCATTTTTCTCCTTGTGCGGTTGCGCCAGCCCGATGAGGTCGGCCAGGCGTGTCATTTTTTCCCGGGACATGAAGCTTTCAATCCCTTCCAGCACATCGATGGGGGCATGGGGATTAAGGAAAGTGGCGGTGCCCACCTGCACGGCGCTGGCGCCCGCCATGAGGAACTCCAGCGCGTCTTCGCCGGTGGCGATGCCCCCGCAGCCGACGATAGGCACGTCGACCGCCGCCGCCACGGCGTAGACCATGCGCAGGGCGACCGGCTTGAGGGCGGGACCGGAAAGCCCCCCGGTGCGGTTGCCGAGCAGGGGACGGCGCTTATGGATGTCGATGGCCATGCCCGCCAGGGTGTTAATCAGGGTGAGCGCGTCCGCCCCGGCCCCCGCCACCGCCCGGGCGACGCCGACGATGTCCGCGGTATTCGGGGTGAGCTTGACCAGCAGGGGCAGGGAGGTAGCTTTGCGTATCTCCGTAGTCACGCGGGCGGCGGCCTCGGGGTGCGACCCGAACTCCATGCCGCCCTCTTTCACGTTGGGGCAGCTGATGTTAACCTCAATGCCGCTCACGCCCGGCACGCCGTCGAGCGCCTCCGCGATGCGGACGTACTCCTCGACGGTCGCCCCGGCGATGTTGACGATGACCGGGGTCTGCCAGGAAGCCCAGGCGGGCGCTTTTTCTTTCACGAGGGCTTGCACCCCGATGTTCTGCAGCCCGATGGCGTTCAGCATCCCGCCGGGGGTCTCCGCAATCCGGGGCTGGGGATTGCCTTCGCGGGGCGCAAAGGTCGTGCCCTTGCAGACCAGCGCGCCCAGCCGGGAGATGTCCATGACGTCGGCAAGCTCGGCGCCGTAGCCGCAGGTGCCCGAGGCGGTCATGACCGGGTTGGCCAGCCGCAGCCCGCGCCGGTTCCGCGGCGCTAGTTCCACGGATAAGTCGAGTCGATTTGCCATCACTTATTTACTGGCTGAAAGCTTACCAGACGCCGGAGACGATTGCAAATCGGGGGCGGCGGCGCAGAGGTCGCGGAGACAGCATTCCCCGCAGCGGGGGCGGGGGCGGCAGGTGTTTTTCCCCAGGCAGACCAGCAGCGCGTGGTACTCGTTAAAAAGCGCGGCGTCCGCAGGCAGGTGCGCCATGAATAGCTGCTGGTAGGCGGCATAGCTGTCGCGGTCGGGCGCCAGGCCCAGTCGATTGAAGATGCGCCGGGTGTAGGTGTCGATGACGAACACGGGCTTGCCGGCGGCGTAGAGGATAATGGAGTCGGCGGTCTCCGGCCCGATGCCGTAAATCCCCAGCAGGCGCTCCCGCAGGGTGGAGACGTCAGCGGTAAAGAGGCGGTCAAGGTCACTGCCGCAGTTTTTCCGCAGCCACCGCGCGAAGGCCTGCAGCTTCCGCGCCTTGACCTGGTAGTAGCCGCTGGGGCGGACCAGCCGCGCTATTTCCGATTCCGGCAGCGCCGCCAGCTTTTCCGGGGAGAGCGCACCGGCGGCTTTCAGGTTGTCGATGGCTTTCTCCACGTTGGTCCAGGCGGCGGACTGGGTGAGGATGGCGCCCACGATGACCTCGAAGGGCTCGTCCGCAGGCCACCAGTGCTGGGGACCGTAGCGGTCCAGGAGGCGGTGATGGATGCGGAGCAGGGCGGCTTTCAGCGTCGCTTCACCCATGGCGGTGTCCGGGCACCCCTGGGAGAGTCGCCTCCCGGGAGATAGGGCTTGATGTCAATCACCGGGGTGCCGTCCAGGGCGTCCAGCCCCTTTACCCGCAATATGTTCTCCTTGCGGCCCAGCAGGCGCACGGCGGTCATACCCAGGGGATTGGGGTGATGCGGGGAGCGGGTGGCGAGCAGCCCGGTCAGGGGCAGGGCGGCATCGCCCCGGGGGTGGATTTTCAGTCGCAGAGGGCGGGTGCGGTCCGTCCGGTGCATCCAGAAGATAACGATGATGTGGGAAAAGCCCTCCAGCCCGTCCAGCGCCTC
>JBDRGD010000044.1:0-13783 GCA_043818095.1 Chloroflexota bacterium | reverse complement strand
CCAGCTTATTTTTTCGATAAATACTGATTTCTGGTCATTCTTTTTAATAGCTACAACCAACCCGTATATGACAAAAATAGCTAGGAGTAAATATATTACTCCCCATATGGAGAAGGTTAAGCCAGCTGGTACAAATAGGTTAGGATATTGATCTGAAAGTACACCGGTGGTTTTATTATTTATCGGAAGGATATTAGCGAGTGCGTTGATAATAACTGTGCCTAGGAAACCAAGTAAATTCAAAATGGCGAGTAATAAGACCGATCGGCTTTTATTCATAACTTGCCCTCCGAATCCACTACTTCTAAATCTGTTCCAAAATATTAATCTTGAATTCGGGTTTTGTCAAGTCAACGGGATAGGAGGTAATGTGAGAGATCGGAGCAAATATTAGATAAGACCAGTAAAAAAGTGGCAGCGACTGGATTTGAACCGGGAGAAGGTCAATAGGAAAGTGGTACAAAGTTTAGCCTTAAATATTTATAGACGATAACCCCACATGGTGTTATAATCTGGACACTATTATTGTGTTAAAAAGTTCGCCAGCAAAAAAGTTAGCAGTTTTAGAGAGAAGTAAGTGTCAATATGTATTGACAAATACACCATAAGATATTAATATTAGAGTCCATTGTTTGCTGATTTAGAGCGAAAAAGTTATTAAGAAGGAGACCAGAAAAACTGAGACTCCAGTGTCTATAGAATTTTATATTTGTACAGATTATATGCTGAAAAGAGTCAACTATGAGTCAGTTTGAAATGTCCTTTGGGAATGGTACAGCTGAAGCTACTAATCCGCAGGGACCTTTATTGGGTAACGGGGCTCTTGGAAATATTAAAGCATATTTGAAGCTCCAAAACCTGCAAGGGCTCCATTGTGACAAGATAACTAGCCCGACGAAAGTATCTTTTCAATTCTTAGATTGGCCAAGATGGCGTTTTGGTCAGTGGAGAATTATTCTTCCTATTCCTTGGATACGCATCATCAAGTTCTCGAAAAGCTATGTAGACATGAGTCTAAATATAGTCGGGGCTCTTAATTACCAGAATCCTCCTCTGAGTCAACATCCATCACCTCCTGGTACCCAGGTGCAGGTTTACGATGGTTCTTTAAGGTTATCTTGGGCAAGTACTGAAATGCCGGACGTATTGTTATGGCCAAGTGGAGCGCCAATGACTGGGCTGGGAGGAAGCACGGACATACAGGTAAGGGTCATACTGAGTTACAACATTATTATCGACCCCGTAACTAACCAGCCTGTCATTGTGCACCCAGACACCGGACAGAGTGATGGTATTAAGGGTGAATTGACAGGTGACATGCAGCCTCCCGTGCTTCCTGGTGCTGACCCACACGTGACAGGCAACTTCGACTCGCTACGTCCACTTAATTTCGGTGAACCAGTCGTTACATTTGAAGTCAACAATGTTATGCTGCGTGGTAACTGGCTTTAAGGCTTAAAGGTACCATATTGTCTAGAATTTTAACTTGTTTTGTGCCTTTAGTATCTAGAGGTTGGCGTTTCAAAACAAAAAAGTGGCAGCGGCTGGATTTGAACCAGCTATGTTTAATGAAAATGGAACAATTGTTCCGTTGCTCAAAGAATAATTGTTAATACTAGCAACTGTCAGATGTAAATCAATTGAGCGAGTGGTTATTTTCGCAGTAGCCTCCAAAGGGTTATGCATATTGCCGTATTAAGTGCAGCAATGCAAGCTAGGAGTACGTTTGTTAGGCCGAGAGACTCGTAAAACATATTATTAGATGTCCTCCTCTTCCAGTATTCGCAAATATATTTCTTAAGTGGTATATCGATACAGTATGGTAAAGTTCGGGAGAGCTATGCTCGTAATGATGACCGATAGATAACCAGAATAAGTTAGGTTTGTCATCACTATTGTCTGTATAAATATTTACTGCTCCCGCGTTATCCCTCCATTTGTATTATGTATTTGTATTACGCTGTTCGCAGTGTGTTTGTTACACAAATTTAATTGGTAGTGTTTTTAGGCAAAGCGAAGCTATGGGTTGAGAATAAAGGGGAAAGAGTAAATGGATTTCGGGGTAGAGGGCGTTACTTATGAGCCTAAAACTAAGTGGCAGCGACTGGATTTGAACCAGTGACCAAGGGCTTATGAGTCCCCTGCTCTACCACTGAGCTACGCTGCCAACAAGAAAGAATATAGCACCAGCAGGAGCGTGCTGTCAATTTAATGCACTGTTGTGCGGTAGGTGCCGCGGGAACTCGGACCCTCCCGGTCGTGGTCTGTTGTCAGTGCCGTTTCATAACGTGCACCGCCGTGGCTTTGAATGTGGCGTAGACCTGTTCCCCGGGGGCGAGTGCCATTTCCTCGGCGGACTTTTTCGTGATGATGGCTACCAGGGGGAAACCGCAGTCGAGTTCCGCGTGGACCATCGGCCCCATCATGATAGTGCGGGTAATTTCTCCGGAAAAAGAATTGCGGGCGCTGCTGCTGATCGGAGCGAGGGAAAGGGTGATGTCCTCCGGGCGTATACCTGCGGAGACACGCGTCCCGGGAATAACCTCAGCCACACCGGCAATGGTCTTGCCCTTTACATTGATTGTAATCATATTGTCGTCGTTGCCGGTTACCTCCCCGTCGATGATGTTTTCCATGCCCACGAAATCGGCGATTTCCCTGGTGAGGGGATGGCTGAAGATTTCCTGGCTGCTGCCTATCTGCTGGATGCTGCCGTTCATTATCACCGCTACCCGCTGCGCCAGTGCCAGGGCCTCATTGCGGTCATGAGTGACCATCACGGTGGTGACCTTGGTCTCCCTTAACACGCTTTCAAAGTCTTCCAGCAGGGCCAGCCTCGTGGGGCTGTCCAGGGCATTAAAGGGCTCGTCGAGGAAGAGGGCCTCCGGCTCCAGCGCGAAAGCCCGCGTCAGGCTGACCCGTTTAGCTTCGCCGCTGGAGAGCAGCCGGGCCTGTCTTTTCGCCAGGGAATCGATGCCGAAGCGTTCCAGCCATTTCTGTGCCCGGTTCTTCGTCTCTGCAAAGGGCACGCCGCGCAGGCGAAGGCCGACGGTGACATTGTCCCAGACCGTGCTGTTGAGCAAAAGTGGTTCCTGGAAGACCACTGCCAGCCGGCGGCGCAGCTGGAGGACCTGGTGGCGGTTCTCCCCGGGGACCCCCCGGTGGGTTATGGTCCCTTCCGCCGGTTTCAGCAGCAGCGCCAGGCAGAGGAGGAGCGTGGTCTTGCCGGAGCCGTTGGGGCCGATGAGCATCAGCACCTCGTTGGGGTGCACCCGGAGCGTAGGCACGTCCAGGACCTTCTGGCCGCCGAGGACGACGGAGAGTCCTTTGGCTTCTATGGCGCAGGCGGTCTCTTTTCCGGTCACCGCGTTTTACTCCTTTGCTGGACGGTGGTAAGTATTACGTTTACGAAGTACACGAGTGCCATCAGGATGATGCCCAGGGCGATTGCCACGGCGAAGTTGCCCTTGCTGACCTCCAGCACGATGGCCGTTGTGAGCACCCTGCTTTCCCCGGCGATGTTGCCGCCCACCATCATCGCGGCACCGACTTCCGAGATGATGGAGCCGAAGCCCGCCATAACGGCGGCGAGGAGGGGAAGGCGGGTGTCCCGGATGAGCAGCCAGAGTAGCTGCCAGCGCGAAGCGCCGAGGGCGAGAATCTGGAGGCGCAGCTTGGGGTCGATTTGCTGGATGGAGGCCATCGTGAATCCGGTAATGATGGGCAGCGAGATGACGAACTGGGCGATGACGATGGCGTAAGGGGAATACATCAGGCGGAAAAGCCCCAGGGGACCGTTGCGCCACAGCATGACGGACACGATGAGGCCGACGACTACCGGGGGAGCCCCCATGCCGGTATTAATCAGGCTGACCAGGAAGCGGCGCCCGTGAAAACGGGTCAGGCCGATGACCGTACCCAGACCTATCCCGGTAAAGAGGCTGATAACCGTGGCCGAGAGAGATATCGCCAGGGTGAGTAGCGTGACCTCCAGGACGTACGCGTCGCCATGAATCAGCAGACGGAAAGCGTTGACGATGCCCTGAATGATAAGGTCCACGAATACTTCTCCCGGATTTCCCCCTCCCCCCTTTCGAGGAGAGGGGGAAAACAGTTACTTACCCGTTTTCTTAGACGCTGCCCAGGTCTGCCTCCGTCTTGTCGGCATCGGGGAAGAACAGGGGTTGCCCGTATTTATCAACGCCGAAAGTCTTGATAACTTCCTGGGTGGCGGGGGCAATCATGAATTCGACGAAAGCCTGGCCGCCGTTGCCGTTAATCTTGTCGGACTTCGCCGGGTTGACCTGCATGACGTGGTAGATGTTCAGCAGCAGCGGGTCGCCCTGGGTCAATATCTCAAGTTCCAGGTTCTGCTGGGTTGCCAGGTAGGTAGCGCGGTCGGTGAGGGTGTAGCCCTGCTTCTCGGAGGTGATGGTGAGGGAGGCGCCCATGCCCTGCCCGGTCTCCTGGTACCAGCTCTGTCCCTTCGGGGTGATGCCGGCCTTTCCCCAGAGGCTAATCTCCATCTTGTTGGTGCCGGAGTCATCGCCGCGGCTGACGAACACTGACTGCGAATCGGCGATGGCTTTCAGGGCGGCGGCCGCATTGCTCGTGCCCTTGATACCGGCGGGGTCGGACGGAGGGCCGACGATGACAAAATCGTTGTGCATGACGAGCTGGCGGCTGATGCAATCGCCGGCCTGCATCAAGGGCAGTTCGGAGGTGGGCGCGTGGACCAGCAGGACATCGGCCTCGCCCCTCTGGCCCATCGCCAGGGCGGCGCCGGTGCCGACGGCCACGGTCTTGACGTTATAGCCGGTCTGCTTTTCAAACAGGGGAACGAGGACGTCCAGCAGGCCGGAGTCCTGGGTGCTGGTGGTGGTGGCCAGTATCACGTCGGGATTGGCCGGAGCAGGAACGGGTGCAGGTGCGGGAGCAGGAGCGGGTGCAGGGGCAGGTGCTGGTGTCGGCGTGGGAGCAGGAGCGGGTGCGGGGGCAGGTACCGGCTGGCTGCAGGCAACGAAGCCGGCGATAAGTGTGGCGACCAGGATGACGGAAAGGAGAGCGAGAGCAAACTTGTGTTTGTTATTTTTCAAAGGTCAGGGCCTCCGTCATTATTTATTATTGGATAAATCAGGCAAACTTCGGCCGGGCGCAACTATCGGGAAAAAAGAAATGGCGCCCGTAATCGCTCAGGGGCGCCCGTCAAGTGTCCACCATTCTCGTCACTCTCCTTTCCAAATTACGGGAGGCGCCGCCGTTTCCCGCGGTACCCTACCGGCCCGTCTCCATGGCCTCCGCTTTAGGAGAGCAGGCTCGGAAAGTGATATTTGATTTTCCGGCAGATTATACCATGCATATCTCGACGGCGCAACCGGTCATTTTCCTTGACGCTGGGGGAGGCTTCTGTTAAAATCGTGGCGGTGTGTGCCCGGCGTAAACCGGGCCGCCGTATCCGGTCGTTCCAAAGTTGTTTTTTGTTGACGGAGCACGGGAAAGACTGCCTGAATCCCGCGTAGCTTTCCCCGGAAATAACTGAGAAGGAGGCCCGTCATGGCGCTGGACTATCAAAAGGAAGGCAGAATCGCCGTCTTCACCATCAACCGTCCCGAAGCCTACAACTCCATCAATATACAGGCGCTGACCGAGTTCGGGGAAGCGCTGGAGAAATTCCGCGATGACCCGGAGGTGTGGGTAGGCATCGTCACCGGCGCCGGCGAGAAGGCGTTCTGCGCCGGGGCGGACATCAAGGAGATGCTTCCCTTCCTGCAGAAGAGCCTGCCGGACAAGCCGTGGGCGATGCCGAACACGGTGCTGCGGGGGATGGAAATCTGGAAACCGCTGATTGCCGCCATCAACGGGGTGGCGCTGGGGGGCGGTCTGGAAATCGCGCTCGCCTGTGACCTGCGCATCGCCTCGGAGAAGGCGCGGCTGGGCGTGCCGGAGGTGACCCTGGGGCTGATACCCGGATGGGGGGGCACGCAGCGCCTGCCGCGGGCTATCCCGTGGTGCAAGGCCGCGGAACTGCTCTTCACCGGGAAGCAGATTGACGCCCAGGAGGCCTACCGCATCGGCCTGGTAAATGCGGTGGTCCCCCCGGAGCAGGTGATGACCGCCGCCCGGGAAATGGCGGAGGCGGTCTGCAAAGCCGGTCCGCTGGCGGTACGCGCCGCCAAGGAAGCCATGATTCGCGGCGCCGCGATGACCCTGGAAGAGGGACTGCGCCTGGAGAACGCCCTGGAGGCATACGTCGTCCACACGGCGGACTTTGAAGAAGGCACCAAGGCTTTCGTGGAGAAGCGGAAGCCGGAGTTCAAGGCGAAATAACACGAGACGGGAGCGAAAGGAGAATTCTATGGAGATTAAAAAAGTCGGCGTGGTCGGTTGCGGGCAGATGGGGGGTGGTATCGCCCAGATTTGTGCCCAGGCGGGCTTCCAGGTGGTGGTCTCCGAGATTAACGACGCCCTGCTGAAAAAGGGCCTGGGGAACATCGAATCATTCCTGGCCAAGAGCGTGGAGCGGGAGAAAATCACCCGGCAGGACAAGGACGCTACCATGTCCCGCATCAAGGGGACGACCAGCACCGGCGACTTCGGCGATTGCGACCTGGTCGTCGAAGCGGCGATTGAGAACCTGGACCTGAAGAAGAAAATCTTCGCGGACCTGGAGGAAAAGACCCCGCCGCACGCCATCCTGGCGACGAACAGTTCCTGCCTCTCCATTATCGACATGGCGGTGGCGACGAAGCGACCGGACAAGGTGCTGGGGCTGCACTTCTTCAATCCCGTGCCGATGATGAAGCTGCTGGAAATCGTCCGGACCATCGCCACCAGCGAGGAGACCCTGGAAGCGGGCAAAGCGTTCGGGCAGAAGGTGGGCAAGACCATCGTCGTCGCCAAGGACGCGCCCGGCTTTATCGTCAACCGGCTGATGCTGCCGCAGCTTCTGGAGGCCATCCGCATGTTCGAGGCCGGGGTCGCCACCCGCGAGGACATCGATACCGGTATGAACCTGGGGCTGAACCATCCCATGGGCCCCCTGGCGCTGGCGGACCTGGTAGGCCTGGATACCCTGCTGTTCATCGCCGACGGTATTTACGCGGAGTTCAAGGAAGACAAGTTCGTGCCGCCGGTGCTGCTGCGCAAGATGGTCACCGCGGGCTGGCTGGGACGGAAGACCGGCAAGGGCTTTTACGACTACCAGAAGAAATAGTGAGATGCCCCGGGATACTGTCATTTCGTTAAGGAGGGCGGAGTCATGAGTCTGGAGGGAAAGGTTGCCCTGGTGACCGGCGGTTCCGGCGGCCTGGGCAGGTTCCACTGCCTCGCGCTGGCGCAGGCGGGGTGCAAGGTAGCGCTGACCGGCAGCCGCCACCTGGAGAAAGCGGAAGCCGTGGCGCAGGAAATTGCGGCGCTGGGGAAAGAGGCGCTCCCGGTGCAGATGGACGTCTCGAATCTCGACGATGTCCGGGCGGGGGTCAGCCAGATAGAGAGCAAGCTGGGGCCCGTGGACATCCTGGTGAACAACGCCGCCTTCGGCATCGTCCGGGCGGTCACCGTGGTCAAGATGCCCCCGGAAGACTGGCAGCGTGACCTGGCGGTCAACCTGACCGGGGCTTTCTTTACCGCCAAGTGCTGCCTCCCCGGGATGCTGGAACGGGGCTGGGGCCGGATTATCAACATCTCCTCGATTGCCGGCACGATGGGCGGCTTCGGACAGTGCAGCTACGCCGCCACCAAGGCGGGGCTCATCGGCCTGACGAAGACGATTGCGCTGGAGGGCGCCCGCAAGGGCGTGACCTGTAACGCCATCGTCCTCGGCGTCTTCGACGGCGGCAGCTTTTATGAGGTCGCTCCGGAGTTCCGGGAGCGTATCGTCAAGCGCCTGGCCATGCGCCGCATGGGCGAACCCCAAGAGCTGAGCAACGTGGTCGCCTTCCTCGCCTCGGAGGAGTCCAGCTATCTCACCGGGGAGGCAATCGAGGTGAGCGGCGGCGCCAGCCTGTTCACTTTCTAGCGCCGGGACCATTACGGATACCTGACGGTATATTCCGGGCTTGTGCGTGCCCGTAAAATCTAAAAAGGAGACTGGTTCATGAAAGAAGCGGTAATCGTCAGCGGTGTCAGGACCGCCATCGGGAACTACGGCGGGGCCCTCCAGGACATCCCGGCCACCAAGCTGGGCGGTATCGTCATCAAGGAGGCGATGAAGCGCGCCGGCCTGCGGCCGAAGCGCGACAAGGAGATACTGGACTACACCCCGAAAGCGCTGCACCAGGACCCCATCGACTTGGAGAAGCAGTATTCCGACTGGGACAGCGGTTTGAAAGAGGTCCGGGTGGACGAGGTCATCATGGGGAACGTGCTCCAGGCGGGGCAGGGGCAGAACACCGGACGCCAGGCCTGTATTTACGGCGGTATCCCCAAGGAGGTTAACGCCTTCACCATCAACAAGGTCTGCGGCTCCGGGACGAAAGCCGTCGCCCTGGCGGCGCAGGCAATCCGCGCCGGTGACGCCGACGTCATCATCGCCGGCGGCATGGAAAACATGAGCCAGGTCCCTTACTACTTCCCCAAGGCGCGCTGGGGGGCGCGCATGTTCAATGCGGAGATGGTGGACGGCATGGTGCACGACGGCCTGTGGGAGATTTTCTATAACTACCACATGGGCCTGACCGCGGAGGCCATCGCGGAGAAATACAACATCAGCCGGGAAGAGCAGGACCAGTTCTCGCTGGTGAGCAACCAGCGGGCCATGGCCGCCATCAAGGACGGCACCTTCAAGGAAGAGATTGTCCCGGTGGAGGTCAGGGTGAAGCGGGACATCGTCCCCTTCGACACGGACGAACACCCCCGGGATACCTCGATGGAAGCACTGGGCAAGCTGCCGGCGGTCTTCAAGAAGGACGGGACGATTACCGCGGGGAATGCTTCCGCCATCACGGACGCGGCGGCAGCACTGGTTATCATGTCCGCGGACAAAGCGAAAGAGCTGGGCGTGAAACCGCTGGCGTCCGTCCGCTCCTACGCGTCCGGGGGTATCGACCCGGCCTACATGGGGCTGGGCGTGATTCCCGCCGCCCGGAAAGCGCTCAAGCTGGCGGGACTGAAGCTGGAAGACATCGACTACGTCGAGTTGAACGAGGCGTTCGCCGCGCAGTCGCTCGGCGTTATCCGGGAGCTGCCGTTTGACCTGGAGAAGACCAACCGCTACGGCGGCGGCATCTCGCTGGGCCATCCCATCGGCTGCACCGGCGCCCGCATTACCGTCACGCTGGTGAACGAGATGATACGGAAGGACCTGCAGTTCGGCCTGGCCACGCTCTGCATCGGCGGCGGCCAGGGCATGGCGCTCATCATCGAGCGGAAGTAGGGCTAGCGCCCTCTTTTAGAGTATTCGGCACAACTGGTGGCGTTGGGGCGTGCCGCTTCATGGCATGCCCCCCGCCAGTTCCACTTACAGGTGTCACACAGGAAGACGTGCATGCCCAGCGCTTTTTTCAGGCGCAGGGTAAATCTCTCTTTCCAGCCGGGTGTTGACATCTCTATCTCGACTTAACGTTCTTCATTCCAGTTTAACAAAGGCGGGTGCGATTCGGCAATAAGTGTGCTACAATGAGGTGAAATCGGTGAGAGGGAAACGCTATGGTGTTGAGGAAGCCGCGGCGGAGAAAGAAGGAAACCGCTGCCGTCACCGCTGCGGAGACGAAGCTCAACATAGAGTCGGTTACCTGGGGCGAGATGACCTGGGTCAATATCGAGCACCCCACCACCAATGAGACGGAGTACCTGGCGCAGCATTACCCTTTCCACCACCTGGACCTGGATGACTGCCTCAGCCGCATCCAGCGTCCCAAGATAGACGAATACAAAGAGTATTTCTTCCTGGTGACCCATTTCCCGGTGTATGACAAGGAATCGCGGGTGACCAGCCCCAGCCAGGTATCCACCTTCATCGGGGAAAACTACGTGATTACCCTGCACAACGGCGACCTGAAACCGCTGGTCAAGCTCTTCCGGGAGTGTCAGCTCGAGGAGGATGCCCGGCAGGAGAACTTCAGCAACGGCCCCGGTTACCTGGTCTACCGCATCATGGACCGGCTGGTGGACTACTGCCTGCCCATCCTGAATAAAATCAGCGCCAACATCGAGCAGACGGAGGACAACGTCTTTACCAGCCGGGGCATGCCCCGGGCGATTGAATACATCTCCACGCTGCGGCGTGACGTAATCGCTTTCCGTCGCATCATCTGGCCGCTGCGGGCGGTGATTGCCACGCTGGAGCCGAAAATCCGCCGCTTTACCAGCATGGACCTCACCGTGTATTTCGGAGACCTGATTGACCACGTCGATAAAATCTGGGACGGCCTGGACGAGTCCAAGGAAATCATCGAGGGGCTCAACGATACCCACGACTCCCTGGCGACGAACCGCACCAACGAGGTCATACGCATGCTGACGGTCATCGCCACCTTCCTCCTGCCGCTGACGGTGGTGGCCTCGCTCTACGGTATGAACGTGCCGCTGCCGTTCCAGGAGTCCCATTCCTCGTTCCTGTTCGTCTTTATCATCTGGGCAGTCATCGTGAGCGGCATGCTCTTCTACTTCCGCCGGCACCACTGGATTTAGCATGTTCGTCTCGCACCGCCTGGTGGTGATTACCGCGGTCTTCGTGACGTGCCTGATTACCGCCAACACCATCGCGGTCAAGATTATCAGCCTGGGTCCCGTGGTGCTGCCGGCGGCAATCTTCGTCTTCCCGGTGAGCTATATCTTCGGGGACATTCTCACCGAGGTTTACGGTTACGCCTGGGCCCGGCGCGTTATCTGGCTGGGCTTCCTCTGTAACCTGGTCTTCGTCGGTTTTGCTGCTCTCGGGCAGGTCCTGCCGGCGGCGCCGTTCTGGGAGGCGCAGGGGGCTTACGAGAGGATTCTGGGCTACGCGCCGAGGCTGCTGGCGGCCTCCTTCTGCGGCTACTTGGTGGGTGAGTTCGCCAACTCCTGGATAATGGCGCGGATGAAAGTCCTGACGCGGGGACGCTGGCTGTGGAGCCGGACCATCGGGTCCACCGTCGTCGGGGAGGGTCTGGACACGACGGTGTTCATCGTCCTGGCCTTCGCGGGGACGCCCTCGTTCCTGCCCGTGCTGATTCTCTACCACTGGCTGGCGAAGACCGCCATCGAGGCGCTGGCGACGCCGCTGACCTATGCCGTGGTCGGCTATCTGAAGCGGAAAGAGTCGCTGGACACTTACGACGAGCACACGGACTTCAATCCTTTCCGGGTGACGGGCTAAAGAAAGGGTGAGCCATGGAGATTACGGTTTTAGGCGCCCATAACACCGAGTCGAAGGAGACCCGGCAGGTAACGCTGCTGGTGGACGGTGTCCTGGCGCTGGATGCCGGCGGGCTGACCGGCGCGCTCTCTCTGGAGGAGCAGCGGCGGCTGAAAGCGATACTGCTGACCCACGGGCACTATGACCATATCCGGGACGTCCCGGCGCTGGGGATGAACCTCTTTCTCCAGGAAAGCAGCATCCCGGTCTACGGCACGGAGGCGGTACGGGAAGCGCTGGAGAAATACCTGCTTAACAGCGAGCTTTATCCCCCTTTTCTGAAACGCCCGGAGGGCAAGCCCGCCGTCAGCTTTCACGCGCTGGCGCCGCTGACCGAGGTAACGGTGGCGGGTTATAAAGTCACGGCGGTGCCGGTGTCTCACTCGGTAACCGCCACCGGCTTCCAGGTTGCCGACGCGGACGGCAAGGTGATTTTCTATACCGGGGATACCGGGGCGGGGCTCGAGGAGTGCTGGCGCCGGGTCGACCCGCAGCTGCTTATCGTGGAGTTGACCATGCCCAAGCGGTGGGAAGAGGTTGCCCGCCGGGTGGGGCACATGACGCCGGGACTGCTGGAGCAGGAGCTTACCCTTTTCCGGAAGTTGAAGGGTTACCTGCCGCGGGTGGTCACGGTGCACATGGCGCCTACCGAGGAAGAGGAAATCGCGGCGGAGGTCGCGGTGGTCAAGGCTTCCCTGGGGGCGGATATCGTCCTCGCCCGGGAGGGGATGCGCCTGCGCGTCTAGCTTTCCGGGAGGCACTCCGGAAGCGGGAAAATGAAATTCATCGTCGATGAGAACGCGGGCAAGCTGGCACGGTGGCTGCGCCGGCTCGGTTACGACGCCGTGTTCTTTGACGGCGCGGACGACGCCGACATGGTGCGCCGGGCGCTGCGGGAGGGGAGGGTGCTCCTGACCCGGGACACGCAGGTGATGAAGCGGGGGGCGGTGACGAGCGGTCGGATAAGGGCGGTCATGGTCACCAGCGATGACCACCGGGAGCAGATGCGGCAGGTGGTGAGCGCCCTGGGCCTTGATTGCCGGGAGGGGCTTCTCACCGTATGCCTGGAGTGCAATGAGCCATTGCAGGAGCGCACCCGCGAGGAGGTGCGCGAGCAGGTGCCCCCTTACGTCTGGCAGACCCAGCAGCAGTACCGGGAGTGTCCCCGGTGCCACCGCATCTACTGGCGGGGCACGCACTGGCAGAACATGATGCGGGAACTGGAGCGGTTCTGTCCTGTTGACCGTCACCCGTGATACTGTTACACTCTCAGCAAGAGGGCAGTATGAAGATTCTGACCGCAGAGCAGATGCGCCGTATCGATCAGGAATGCATCCGCGGCGGCACGCCGGCAGCGGTGCTGATGGAGAACGCCGGGAGGGCGGTGGCGGAAGAGACAGTCAAGCTCCTGGGAAAGCCGGAAAAGCATCGCGTGGTGGTGCTGGCGGGCCCCGGGAACAACGGCGGGGACGGGCTGGTGGCGGCACGATACCTGCATGAGGCGGGCGCGGCGGTTTCGGTGTATCTTTGTACTCCCCGCCCCGATGACGACCCCAACCTGGCGCTGGTGCGGGAACGTGGTATCCCCGTCGTGGCGGCGGCCGATGATGCGGGTGGCGCGGGACTGGACGACCTGCTGGCCGGGGCGACCTGTGTTCTCGACGGGCTCCTGGGTACGGGCCGGCTGCGTCCTCTGGAGGGGCCCCTGGCGCGGGCGCTTAATAAAGTGCGGGACGCCCGGGAGAAGAAACCCGGTCTCCGCATTGTCGCGATAGATTTACCTTCGGGGCTGGACGCCGATAACGGGCGGGTGGACACTGCCTGCCTGGCGGCGGACAACACCATCACGCTGGCTTTTCCCAAGCTGGGACTGTTCTCCTTCCCCGGGGCGGCTTACGCGGGCGGGCTGACGGTGGTGGACATCGGCATCCCGGCGGCGCTGGCGGAAGGGGTTCTCACGGAGCTGCTCACCTCGCAGTGGGCGCGGTCCGTTCTCCCTCCGCGTCCCCCGGACGCCAACAAAGGCACCTTCGGCAAGGTGCTGGTGATGGCGGGTTCCCCGTGTTACGTCGGGGCGGCTTACCTGGCCTGCAGCGGCGCGCTGCGGGTGGGGGCGGGACTGGTGACCCTGGCGACGACACCCCGACTGCAGGCGATGCTGGCGGCGAAGCTGACCGAGGTGACCTATCTGCCCCTGCCGGAGACCGGCGACGGCGAGGTGTCCCCGGAAGCCGGGAGAATCGTCGGCGAGGAGGGCGGCGGTTACGGCGTCCGGCTTGTCGGCTGTGGGGTGGGGCAGAGCGCGGAGACGGCGGATTTCGTCCGGCAGGTCCTTTTCAGTAACTTTAAGGGTTCAAGGGTCGTCGATGCCGACGGTCTGAACATACTTGCCGGAACGAAAAACTGGTGGCAAAAACTCGCCGGGGATGCTATACTTACGCCGCACCC
>JBDRGD010000043.1:0-2532 GCA_043818095.1 Chloroflexota bacterium | reverse complement strand
GGCCTTGATGGCGGCGATGCCCCCCAGGCTGATAAGGACGTGCTCGGGGCGGGCGGCGAACTCGTTTTCCCGGCCCCTCCCGTAGACCACCGGGCAGTCCGTCTCCAGGAGAAGCTGCTCAATGGGGGCTTCTTTTACCGTCCGGCGGTGCTCCTCGTGGTAAGTTACCGCCGGGGTGACGGAGAGGAAGTAGCCGCGGCCGATGATTTCCCGCAGCACACTGGAGGTGCCCGTGTACCAGTGGAAGACGGCTTTTTCCAGCGCCGCCGCCGCCACCAGCTCAAGGGCGTCCTGCCAGGCGTAGCGCGAGTGGACGGATACCGGCTTGTCGTGCCGGCGGGCAATTGCCAGGAGCTGCCGCAGCACGCCCTGCTGGAGGTCTTTCCCGGCCTCCGCACGGATTCTCTTGTGGTAGTCCAGACCGATTTCCCCCAGCGCCACCGCCCGGTCGATGTTCTCCTCGATAAACTCCAGGGTGTGGTCGGTGTTACCCAGGTGCAGGCGGGAGGGGTGCAGTCCCAGCGCGGGAAAGACCGTGCCGGGATAGGCGGCGGCCAGGCGCAGGGACTCCCGGTTGGAGGCGTCGTCCGAGCCCATGGTGATGATGGCGCTGACCCC
The DNA here is from genome assembly GCA_043818095.1 of Chloroflexota bacterium. GTDB lineage: Bacteria > Chloroflexota > Dehalococcoidia > Dehalococcoidales > RBG-16-60-22 > JBDRGD01. The sequence continues at coordinate 1,914 of JBDRGD010000043.1, read as the reverse complement.
CGCCGCCCGGGCGGCGGCGATGGCCGGCTCCAGGGGGTCTATTTCCTCGAGGTGGGCGTGCGTATCAACCAGCCGGTACATAGCCTCCCCGCGTTACGGTCACTGGGTGATAACAGGCGTGGGATTCTCCTGGAAGGGGTGGGTGCGCAGCACCAGGGAGAAAAGGAACGGGTAGTTATTCTTCAGGTGCTCGACGTAGTCCAGCCACTCGCTGGCGAGGTGGTCATACATCCGCTGGATGTCCCCGGCGATGTGCTGCAGGTCGGCGGGGGGAAGGTCTTTGAAATCGGGCCTCGCTTCCAGTTCCTCGTCCAGGTGGGTCACCGCCCAGAGCAGGTCGGTAAAGCGGTCATGCTCCAGCAGGTTGGGATTTTCCAGCAGCGACAGCAGGAAAGTCCTTTTCTCATGGAGGTAGGTTTTCAGCGCCGTCAGGTCGACCTGGCGCACGTCCAGGTCAATCTTGAGGTGGTAGGCAAAGGCTGAAGCCTTCTTGAAGTCGTGGCTGGTCCAGTCCTTGGTTACGTTCAGGTTGCGGGCGATTTCCGCGCGGTTGCCGAAGTACTCCAGCAGGGAGGTGAGGAGGTAGCTGCCCGCCTCGCTGAAAAAGGCGCCGATGACCATGTTCAGCTTTTGCAACATCGCCTGCTTTTCCCGGCCCGTCAGGACGCGCTCGATGACGATGACGACGATGAAGACCTCGATAGGCAGGAAAGCCAGGTCGCCGAGCATGTAGATGAAGATGTGGTGCACGTCCCGGAAGATGGCGTAATGCAGCAGGTAAAGTATGCCGGAAACGGCAAAAAGGAATGCCCCGATAATCAGAAATATTTTATAGCCTTTTAGCATCGTCCCTCTTTCCATGATAGCATAACCAACCACCTTGTAAAACTTGCATTCGGGCCGGGATTGGTGTTGAATATTTGCGTGCAACGCAGCCGGGTCATCATGTTCAGCGGCAAGGGCGGAGTGGGTAAGACCACCTGCGCTGCCGCCACCGCCCTGCATTACGCCGTTTCCGGGGAAAAGACGCTGGTCATCTCCACGGATGCCACGCCCTCGCTGGCGCACGTCTTCGCCGTCGGGAGCGCCCCCGGGACGGTTCCCGTGCGGGAGAACCTCTGCCTGCGGGAGCTGGGGGAGGCGGAGGTGCGGGAGATGTGGCACGGCAGGTTCGGCAGGGAGGTCTACGAGGTCTTTTCCTCCCTGGTGGACATCGATTACGATACCTTCGGCGAGTTTATGACCTCGGTGCTGCCCGGTCTCTCCGACGAGTTTATGGTGGACTACATCCGGGAGATGGGACGGCGGGGGGACTACGGGGTGATTGTCTGGGACACGGCGCCGCTGGGGCAGACGCTGGCGCTGCTGCAGACACCCGCCCTGCTGGAAAAGCATTTACGCCTGGCGCCGCGGGTCTATTCCCGGCTACGCCTGGGCGCGAGCAGCCGCGAGCCGGTGCTTTCCATCCTGCGGCGGTGGGCGGGTCTCTCCGCGGAGAACATGGCTTTCCTCCGGGAGGAGGTACGGCTGACGCTGGTGACCATCCCCGAGGCGCTGGCGGTGGCGCAGCTCGACCGCGTTTTCGGGCAGCTGGGGAGATACGGGCTCGGCGCGCAGGACATCATCATCAACAGCGTGGTCCGGGACGAGGACTCTGCCTTCCTGCGGGCGAAAGCCGGGCAGCAGAAGAGATACATCGGGGAGATTTACCGCCAGGCCGGAGGGCTACCGGTGAAAGAGGTGCCCCTCTTCCCCGAAGAGCTTACCGGGACGGCGCGGCTGGGCGAGGTGGCGGCAGTGCTGTACCGGTAAAGACACGTCTCACCAGCGGTAGTTCGGCGAGGTATCCGGGGGCTTTCTACCGTAGGGGGTTTCCGGTCTTGCGGCGGGTGTTTCTAAAAGTTGGCGATGCAA
>JBDRGD010000042.1:0-7105 GCA_043818095.1 Chloroflexota bacterium | reverse complement strand
ATGGTGGACCACATCACCGCCTGGAAAAAACAGGACCTTAAAGAGGCGGAGCGCATCTGGAAAGACGCCGGTCTGGACAACCTTCACGAGTATGTCTACCGGGGCTGGTCCCGCTTCCACCTGAGGGACAAGCTGGGCGGCTGGCTCAGGGGACTATACCCCTCATACCGCAGCCGGCCACCCATGCCCAGGCCGCGCCAGGAAGAAGTGCTCACCCTGCGGGAACGCTTAATCGGGGCGGGCTTTGACGTCATCTCCGAGCAGGAGGTGAAGCGCATCCTGCCCAAGCTCCTGCCCTAGCCCCCTCCGAAAAAACCCGGGAACACACTGACTCCGGTGACTGCTCTATGCAGCGCCGGAGTCTTCTGTTTCAAGAGGCGCAAAAAGACCCGCTGAGCCCAGGCAAATGAAAGGAAAGTCCTCCGGAAAGGAAAACGGGCACACTTCGGCAGTCCGGGATAAACCCGGCGCGGTCACATGGTGCTGGGGAGGAAGAGCGCCAGCTGCGGGAAGATGGTCATGATGACCATGAAGATAATCATCACGAAGAAAAAGGGCACGATACCCCTGAAGATGGTTACCAGGGGAATGTCTTTCACCACGCCGGCAAGGATAAAGACGTTCACCCCCACCGGAGGGGTAATGCCCGCCTGCTCGATGACCAGGACAATCATGACGCCGAACCAGATGCCGCTGAAATCCAGCCCCACCATGATGGGATAGAAGATGGGGACCGTCAGGATAATCATGGTAATGGCGTCCATCAGACAGCCCAGGATGATATAGATGAAGATGACGCCCGCCAGGATAAGGTAGCGGGACATCTCCAGGCTGACGATGAATTTAGCCAGCTCCTGAGGGATATGGCTCAGCGCCATGAAGTTGTTGAAAATGATGGCGCCGATCAGTATCGAGATGAGCATGGAGGTGGTCGTCCCGGTTTCCTTTAAAGAAGCAAAGAGGCTCTTCCAAGTTACTCCCCGGCGCGCCATGGACACCAGCAGCACCAGGAATGCCCCGATGCCGGCGGCCTCGTTGGCGGTGAAAAATCCCATGTAGATACCGCCGATGACCGCTACCATCACGAGCCCCACTCCCCATATACTCTTCAGAGAAGCAAATCTTTCCCGGTAAGTTGACGCGGGCGACGGCGGTGCCAGGCTCGGGTTGCGCTTGACCATGATGTATATCGCCATCATGAAGCCGGAAGCAAGCAGTATCCCGGGTATCATCCCGGCAATCAAAAGCTTGCCGATGGACTCCTCGGTGAGCATGGCGTAGAGGACCATGGCGATGCTGGGCGGAATGAGAATCCCCAGGGTGCCCCCGGCGGCCACGCAGCCGGAAGCCAGCGTGGGCGCGTACTTGCGCGCCCGCATCTCCGGGATGACGACATGGCCGACAGTAGCCGTCGTCGCGGCGCTGGAACCGCAGATTGCCGCGAAGCCAGCGCAGGCGACCACGGTAGCCATCGCCAGGCCCCCCGGCCAGTGCCCCACCCACTTGTGAGCGGCGTTGTACAGGTCCTTGCTCAATCCGGCATGAAAAGCCACGACGCCCATGAAGACGAAGAGGGGGACGACACTGAAACTGAAATTGGCGGCGGTGTGATAGACATTACCCAGCGGACCCAGGGCCGCACCGAGATTCGCCAGGTACCAGACGCCCAGGACCCCGGTCAATCCCATCGCGAAGCCGATAGGCATACCGATAGCCATGAGGCCCAGCAGGAGGACAAAGCCGATGCCGCCGACGATAAGTGGACTCATCTGTTCGCCACCAGTCTCACATGAGCGATGAACTTAGTGATAAATACCAGTACCATTATCGCACTACCGAACGCCACCAGGTAGAGGAACGGATAAATGGGAATATCCATCAGCACGCTTACCTGACCGACATTACGCATTCTGGCGGCAAAAACCAGAGTCCTCCATACTATCAGGACATAAAGCACCACACACAGGAAACAGGACAAACTAGCGAAAAAAGCTCGAAGGCGGGGCCGCATCTTCAGGACGAACATATCGATGGAGACATGGGAGTCGGTCAGCGTGACGTGACCCATGTAGAAAAAGACGATGACCACGAGCAGGAAAACGGTGACCTCATACGTCCCCACCCATGGTAGGTTAAAGACATAGCGCATGAATACGTCATAAACGGTAAGGCTTATTATCGAGATTATGGAAAAGCTGCCGATAGCAGCCAGTACTCTGATAAGCTGATGATAAACCTTGGTAACCGCCTGAAAGACCTCGCTCAGTCGCACGCGCATCCTCTTCTCACTGCGTTATTTGCGTGGGAAGGTAAAATCGTGAAGGAATTTTCCGTGCGGAGCCCCGTAACGGGGCTCCGCACGATTGCTTCACTACGGTAATACCGGGCTGCTTCCCTTGTTCGCCTCGATTGTCTTGGCAACGATATCCAGCCACTGCTGGAGAACCGCTTTCCCCGGCTTACCCTTGGCCTCTAATTCGTTGGCCCAGGTATCCCACAGTGGGGTCACAGCGTCCACAAACCGCTGTTTCTCCACCCTGGTGGGGGTGATGATTTGCATGCCCATGTTGACAGACTCTTCACGGTAGGTAACCTCACCGTCTTCCAGGAACTTGCCGGCCTGTTTCGCCCCGGCGGGACCGGAGACATCCATCAATACCTTTTTCAGGTCGGCAGGCAGCTTGGCAAGAGAATCCTTATTTACCCAGATACCCTGACCGGACGTGCTGATGCCGAGAGTGGTGGAATACGCGGCGACTTCGGCAATCTTGAAAGCGTGGACGGCACCCCATTCGAAGAGGACGCCATCAAGGATACCCCTCTCGATGGATGAGTAGGTCTCATAGGGGTCCATGTTCACCGGGACGGCACCCAGGAGTTTCACCACGTCCGCGGAGACCGCGTCGGTGACCCTGAGCTTCATCCCCTTCATTTCACTGACGGTCCGGACGGGACGGCTGGCGGTGATCAGGTGCCGCGTGCCGACCACGTGGAAGTAAAGCGGTACCGTCTCAAAGAACTCTTTGTTTACCTCGGGTACTGTGTCCACCAGGGTCTGCAGTGCCTGGCTGCCGACGTTGGCATCGGGGACAATCATGGGTAAGGCATAGACCTGGGCCAGCGGGAAACGTCCGGTGTAGGGGCCCATGCTGGTCTGCCCGATATCGGCGACCCCTTCGATAACCACGTCGTAAATCTCGGCCTGTTTGCCCAGCGCCTGGTCGCCGTAATAATCGATTTTGAACCTGCCTCCGCTGGCATCTAACAGGGTCTTGATCCATGCCTGGAGGCCATCACCCATCGGGGAACCGGTCCTCGTCGGGGTGGCATACCTCCAGGTAACGGTAACGTTGGAGGGAGCCGGTGCCGGAGCAGGCGCGGGAGATGGTGACGGGGCGGGTGAAGGGGCCGGTGACGGGGCGGGGGCAGGAGCCGGCTTCGGGGCGGGTGAAGGAGCCGGTGACGGGGCGGGCGCAGGAGCCGGTGACGGGGCGGGGGCGGGTTGACTGCAGGCGGTGATGACGGTTACCAGCATCACGACCAGCACCAAAGCAATACTCAGTTTACTTTTTCCCATAAAAACTCTCCTTTCTCCAGTGGTTAACTGCTCACTATTCCCGGATATTTTACAGGGGTCCTATTGAAAAAGGCCCTCCCGGCAAACACAATCTATTTGAGCCTTTGAAATTCTGCCCATTATACCAATACCTTCTTTTTGTTGTCAACATATTTAAATACGGTTCTGCCGGTTATTGGACAAATCTGCTTGTCTCACTCCCCCAATGCAATCCTTATTTCTTATTCCTTTAATATATTTTGAAAGCACTCGAAGGCTGCCTGATACGATGATACCGGATTGACACGGGGCGCCGCGGGGGGTAAATTACTTAAGTAGTCCCGGAAATAGGCGTAAGAGGGAGCTTATGATTTTCTACCGGCGCCTGCCCCATTTTGAATACCTCGCTCCGCATACTATCGAAGGCGCTATCAGCGCACTGCGGGAGCAGCCGGAGGCTACCCGGGTGATTGCCGGCGGCACGGACCTGCTGCTCGAGATGCGGAGACGAGACGTTACCCCGGAACGCCTTCTGGGCCTGAGCAATATCCCCGGTATCGATTACCTGAAATATGGAGAAACGGACGGCCTCCGGCTGGGCGCCATGGCCACCCTCAGCGCCGTAGAGAAATCACCGCTGGTGCGGGAAAAATACCCCGTCCTCTTCCAGGCGGTGCACGGCATGGCCTCGGAGCAGGTCAGGAACATCGCTACCGTTACCGGCAACCTCTGCACCGCCCTGCCGTCCGCGGATACCGCCCCGGCGCTTTTAGTCCTGGACGCAACGCTGGAAATCACCGGCCCCGGAGGCAAAAGGGTGGTGGCTATCGCCGACTTTTTTAAGGATTACCGCCGGACCGCCCTGGAAAAAGGGGAGATACTTACCGGGATAAGGCTCCCGGCGGCTAACGGGAGCAGGGGCGTTTACCTGAAACACCGCCTGAGAAAAGCGATGAGCCTGCCGGTGGCCGGTGTGGCGGTCCTGCTGAAGGAAGAAGGAGGCGTCTGCCGGGACGTCAGGATTGCCCTGGGCGCCGTAGCACCATCCCCCATCCGGGCGGTGGGCGCGGAAGACTGGCTCCGCGGGGCGAAGCTCACGAAGGCAGCGATTTTGGAAGCGGCCCGTCTTGCCGCGGAGGCAGCGAGTCCGATTTCCGACATCAGGGCGTCCGCGGAATACCGGCGCGAACTGGTCGCGGTTTTCACCCGGCGGGCGCTGGCACAGCTCAGCGGACGGGAGGCGCTTTCATGAAGCAGCTGATGTCCTTCCGGATAAACGGGCAGGACTATGAGCTGGCGGTGGCGGGGAACCGCACCCTGCTGGAAGTGCTCACCGAGGAACTGGGCTTGACCGGCGCCAAGATGGGCTGCAACGAAGGCGATTGCGGCGCCTGCACCGTCATCATGGACGGAGAGGCGGTCTGCTCCTGCCTCGTCCTCGCCGTAGAGGCCCAGCACAAGGATATCCTGACCATCGAAGGCCTGGCGGTGAACGGGGAGCTCCACCCCATCCAGCAGGCATTCATCGACTGCGGCGCGGTGCAGTGCGGCTACTGCACGCCGGGGATGATAATGTCCGCCAAGGCTTTACTGGACAAGAACCCCGAACCCACCGAGGACGACGTGCGGCGCGCCCTGCAGGGGAACCTCTGCCGCTGCACCGGCTATGTCAAGATTGTCGAGGCGGTACTCGCCGTCAAAGACTTGATGCAACATTCCCGATAATTCATTACGGGAAAAGGGAGAACATGGCGGTTCTTTCTTCGGCGGGACACAGCGTTACCCGGGTGGACGCCGCGGCGAAGGTTACCGGGGAAGCGGAATTCCCCGGCGACGTCCGGCGGGAAGGGATGCTCCACGGCAAGGTCGTCCGGAGCCCACATGCCCATGCCCGCATTTTAGAAATCGATACCACGGCGGCGATGAAGGTTCCGGGCGTGGCGGCCATCGTTACCGCGCTGGACACTCCGCCGGTGCCGATATCCCACCCCTACCCCGACCGGTATCTCTTCCCCCCGGACCGCATCGTCCGCTACGTCGGGGACGCGGTAGCAGCGGTGGCGGCGGACACGGAGGACACCGCGGAGAAAGCGGCGGCGCTGATAAAAGTCCGCTATGAAGAACTCCCGGCGGTAATCGACGTGGAGGAAGCCTACGCCGTCGATCCGAAAGTCATCATCCACCCCAACATCGCGGAATATCACGCGCGTTCCGCGCAGGCGGGCGCTCCGCTGCTCCGCGACCCGCAGAGACCCAACGTCTTCCGCCATTTCCCGATACGCAAGGGGGACGCGGCGCGGGGCTTCGACGAAGCCGATTTCATCGTCGAGGACCGCTATGAAACGCCGCGGATTCACCACAGTCAGCTTGAGACCTGCGTGAGCGTCGCCTGGTTCGAGCCGGACGGCACTTTAAGGGTCAGGACCGCGTCGCAGGGCGTTACCGGCACCCGGCAGTTGCTCTGCGTCGCCTTCAACCTCCCCCCGGAAAAGGTCATCGTGGACTGCCCTTACCTTGGCGGCGGCTTCGGGGGCAAGGGGCGAAACATCACCTCCCCTTACGCGGCGTTCCTCGCCCGGAAGACGGGCAAGCCGGTGAGGGTCTCCCTGACGCGGGCGGAGCATTTCCACTGCGGGCGCTCCCGCATCGGCCTCGTGACCTACCTCAAGGATGGCGTGAAAAAAGACGGCACCATCGTCAGCCGCCAGGTGACCATGCTGGTGAACGGGGGCGCCTATGCCGAAAGCGCCGTCACCATCGCCCGGAACTGCGCCTTCGGGGCGGTGGGCATCTACAACATCGCCAACTTCCGGCTCGATGCCTACGGCATCCATACCAACACCCCGATGGCGGGGGCTTTCCGCGGCTTCGGCAGCGCCGAGGTCGGCTGGGCCATCGAAAACCAGATGGACGTCATTGCCGAAAAGCTGGGCATGGACCCGCTGGCGCTGCGCCGCAAGAACACGCTGCGGGACGGCGATTACGATGCCTGCGGGCAGCTTGTCCGGGGCATGGGGCTGCCCCAATGCATCGATGAGGTGCAGGGATGGCTCGCGCGGGATGAGGCCACGCCGACTCTGCCGGGGAACTGGCGGCGGGGGAAAGGGATTGCCCTCGCCAACAAGTTCACCCATTCCGGAGCCCCCAGCGCCGCGGTGGTCCGCGTCCTGGCCGACGGCTCCGTCGAGGTGCGCCACAGCAGCCACGAAATCGGCATGGGCGTCGATACCGTGGCGGCGCAGGTCGCCGCGGAAACGTTCGGAATCAAGATGAGTGACGTCACCGTCCTCAGCGGTAACACCGGACTTTGCCCCCCCGGCGCCGGGCCCTTCTCCAGCCGGGAGACTTTTCACGTGGGCAACGCGGTGCTCGGCGCCAGCGCGGACGCAAAAAAACAGCTCTGCCGGATGGGTGCGCCTTTCCTTAACGCCGCGGAGGATGAACTGGAGGTCAGGAATAAAAAGGTCTTCGTCATCGCGCAGCCCGACCGCTCGATAGCCATCCGGGAACTGCTCAACCCGATCGGGGCGGATACCGCCCGCGGGGAGC
>JBDRGD010000041.1:0-2902 GCA_043818095.1 Chloroflexota bacterium | reverse complement strand
TACTCGAAGGCGCCCTCCGCCGCGTAGCGTGCGATTTCCTCCGGGGACATTCCCAGGATATCTTTCAGGACGTGTTCGTTGTGCTCGCCCAGCAGCGGCGCGGGCAGGCGGAAGCTGCCCGGCGTCTCTGATAGCTGGAAGGGGATGCCCTCCGGCGTGATCTTCCCCACGGGGGGATGGTCAACCTCCTGGTAAAAGCCCCGCGCCTTCAGGTGGGGGTCGCGGGTGAGCAGGTCTTCCAGATTCTGCACGACCGCCGCCGCCACGCCCACCCCCTGGAGCAGCATCATGACTTCCTCGGCGGTGCAGGTGCACGCCCACGCCGCCACCAGCTTTTCCAGTTCGTCCTCGTGGTGCTTCCGGTCTAAAAAGGTGGCGAACTCGGGGCGCTGCGTCCACTCCGGGCTGCCGATGGCCCGGCAGAAGGCGGCCCATTCCTCGTCGGTGAACACGGCGATAACGCACCAGCGGTCTTCCCTGCAGGGGAAGCAGCCGTGCGGCGCCGCCGAGGGGTGGCGGTTGCCCCGGGCCGGGGGGACCCGCCCGTTCACCGTATAGTCCAGGACGCTGTGCCCCAGCACGGAGACTGCGCAGTCGTACTGGCTGAGGTCGATGTATTGTCCCTGTTTGCCTTTGTTGCCGTGCAGGCTGACCAGCGCGGAGAATACGGCGAAAAGCGCGCTGATGAAGTCAGGGTAGGCCTGCCCGATGCCTACCGGGATGCGCCCCGGCCAGCCGGTGACCGCAGTCAGTCCGGATATCGCCTGGAGATTGGGGCCAAAGCCCACGTAACCGCGATAGGGGCCCGTCTGCCCGAAGCCCGCCATGCTCACCATGGTCAGCTTGGGGTTGATTTCTTGGAGGACGGGGTAGCCCAGCCCGAACTTGTCCATCGTCCCCGCGCTGAAGTTCTCGATCAGGACGTCGCTGACGCCCACCAGCTTCTTGAAGACCGCCACGCCCGCCGGTCGGCGCAGGTTCAGCACCACGGACAGCTTGTTGACGTTGCGGGTATCGAACATCCCGGAGCGATTGGGGGGAGTGGGCTCGGGGGTCTTCCAGGGCCCCACCACGCGCAGGCCGTCCACCTTCTGGAGGCTCTCCACCTTGATGACCTCGGCGCCCATGTCCGCCAGCAGCTTCGTGGCGAAAGGCCCGGCGATGACCCAGGTCAAATCGATGACGCGCAGTCCTTCCAGGGCGAGCTTCGGCATCAGATGACCCCCGCTCCTTGCAGTGTTACCATCTCTTCCCCGGTGATGCCCAGCGCGGTATAGACCTCCAGGTTGTGCTCGCCGATAAGCGGCGCGGGGCGCACCCGGCGCTCTCTCCCCGGGAACTGCCAGGGGGTGCCGGGGTAAGCGGCTTTGCCTATGACCGGGTGCTCCACTTCGAGGAAGTAGTTGCGGATTTTGAGGTGCTTGTCGGCGAGGACGTCCGCCACGGTGTTCACCGGGGTGATGGGGACGTCGTTTTTCTGGGCGTTGATAAAGATTTCTTCCTTGGTGTAGGCCATCGCCCACTCGCGGAGCAGGGGGTTGATTTTCGTGTCGATGACCGCCCGGCGGCGGTCCCCGATTTCATAATCCGGGCTGCTCAGTTCCCCCACTTCGGCGCCGTCGTTAATCAGCCAGGTGAGCAGCCGTACCCATATCTGGGAGTAGGGCCCGATGCAGATAGACCAGTAGCCGTCCTTGCAGGGGTAGTTGTCGCTGGGGCAGGCCTCGTGGTGGCGCGCCCCCATCCGTGGGGTGGGGTAATTGGCGTAAACGTAGTAAGCCATGACCTCCAGGATGGAAGCCACGCACTCCTGCATGGAGACATCGACGTGCTGTCCCTTCCCTATCGCCGCGCGCGCCGTGACAGCGACCATCGTCGCCGCCGCCGCGAAGAGGGAGGAGACGTAGTAGGTCTGCATCCCCCCCGCCAGCAGGGGCGGCATGTCGGGGTCGCCGGTCTGGAACATCAGCCCGCCCATGGCGAAGCTGACGATGTCCGGGGCGTTGAAACGGGCATAAGGCCCGTACTGCCCGAAACCTGTAACGGAGGTCATTATCAGTCGGGGGTTCTCCCGGCTCAGGCTGGCGTAATCCAACCCCAGCCCCCCCAGGTAGCCGGGGCGGAAGGTCTCGATGATAACATCGGCGTCCCGCGCCAGCCGGCGCAGGATATCCGCGCCGTCGGGGTGGGTGATATCGAGGGTGATGGCGCGCTTGTTGGTGTTATTGTAGGCGAAGTAGAGGCTTTTCTCGGGGTGAGGGTCGTCGTCCTGGAAGGGCCCGATGTTCCGCGTGGCATCGCCGCCCGGTTTTTCCACCTTGATGACGTCCGCGCCCAGGTCCGCGAGGAGCTTGGCGCCGAAAACGCCCTTCTCGTCCGCGAGGTCGATGACCCTCAGGTCTGCCAGCGGTAATCGGGGCTCTGCCGTCATCATCCCACCTTTCCTGTCGAATTTCGGGAACGCTGTCCGGGGCGGTTTCAGGGGTTTACGGAGACCACGGCGGTGCCGGTGATGGTCTTCTGCCCCTCCCCGTTCTCCACCCACACGTCACAGGCCACCAGCTGCGCGCCGTCCCGGGTGTACTTGTCCGTGACGGTCCCCTTGCAGTAGAGGTTCTGCCGGGGGAGGTTCATGCCGCGGAAGCTGCCGCGCAGCACCCGCACGTCGCCCTGATTGCCCAGCCAGTCCGTCAGCATCTGTCCCAGCGCCGACCAGACCATCGCTCCGGGAGCGACGATGCCGGGGAGGCCGTTGCTGATGGCGAAATCCTTATCGTAGTGGATTTCGTAGTATTCCTCGGTCGCCCCCGACCATTTTACCAGCTGCCGGGGGGACAGGTTCTTGACCAGGGTGGGGATTTCCATGCCCACCCGGATGTCATCGTAGTTAAGTTTACCCGCC
>JBDRGD010000040.1:0-7406 GCA_043818095.1 Chloroflexota bacterium | reverse complement strand
CTCCACGAACTCGGTAATGCCGAAGCGCCCCTTCACGCAGAGCAGGCCGTGGTTGGCCTCGCCCTCCCGGTCGCCGCGGACGCTCACCGCTTTCCCGTCCTGGACGCCCACGTAGAGCTGGCAGCCCACCCCGCAGTAGGGGCAGACCGTCTGGACCTCTTTCTCCGGGTGGAACGTCTCCTTGGGAACCAGGGCGCCCACGGGGCAGCGCACCATGCACTCGCCGCAGGACCGGCAGATGGAATCGAAGAGGGGCGTGTCCCCGAAGGTGGCGACCTTCATGCCGTAGCCGCGGTAGGACATGTCGATAGCGCCGACCGCGGTGATTTCCTGGCAGGCGCGCACGCAGCGGGCGCAGAGAATGCAGCGGTTGCGGTCGATGTTGAAGAAGGGGTTGCTCGTGTCCGCGGGGACGCGGCGGGGGTCGCGTTCCACCCGCAGGTGGTGCACTCCCAGGTAGTCCACGACCTGCTGCAACTCGCAGTTTTCATTCGCGGGGCAGACCACGCAGCGGTCCGTGACCGCCACATGGCGCAGGCAGATGTCATAAGGACCGCAGCGCTTCCGGCGGTGGCAGTCCAGGCAGTCGCAGGGGTGGGTCGTCAGCAGCAACTCCAGGGCGGTGCGGCGCACCTCGTTAATGGTGTCCGATTCCGTGGTGACCTTCATGCCGTCCGTGGCGGGGGTGGTGCAGGCGGTAGGCAGGCCGCGCACCTTTTCTATTTCCACGATGCACATGCGGCAGCCGCCGTAGGGTTCCAGGTCCGGGTGATGGCAGAGGGTGGGGACATAGATGTCCGCGCTCTGCGCCGCCTCCAGCACGGTCATGCCGTCGGCGGCTTTCACTTCCTTGCCGTTTATCGTCAGGGTGATTTCTGCTGCGTTGTCCATCGCCTATTCTTCTTTCGCCGCCCCGGCGGCCGCGGGTTTGCCGGCGGTGACCGGGATAGGTTCCGCAGGCACTTCGATTTTCTCGCCGGAGACCTTCGTCACGGCGCCGAAACGCTCCGGGCAGACCTCCAGGCAGGTGCCGCACTTGATGCATTTTTCCTGGTTGATGACGTGCACCATCCGCTTGTCCCCGACGATGGCGTCCGAGGGGCATTGCCGCAGGCAGATGCCGCAGCCCTGGCACTTATTCGCCAGGATGTAGAAGTTAATCAGGTTGGTGCAGGCTATGGCGGGACACCGGTGTTCCCGGGTATGGGCCACGTATTCCTCGGGGAAATAGCGGTGGGTGGTCAGCACCGGGTTGGGCGCCGTCTGTCCCAGCCCGCAAAGCGAGCCGGCCTTAATGGAGCCGCAGAGTTCGGTAATCAGGGTAACGTCCTCGGGAGCGCCCTCGCCGCGGCAGATGCGCTCCAGGATGTCCAGCATCTGCTTGGTGCCCACGCGGCAGGGGACGCACTTGCCGCAGGACTCGGACTGGGTGAAGGTCAGGAAGTAGCGGGCGACGTCCACCATGCAGGTCTCATCATCCATGACGACCATGCCGCCGGAGCCCATGATGGCGCCCGCCTGGTTGAGCGACTCATAGTCCACGGGCAGGTCCAGCATGCTGGCGGGCAGACAGCCGCCGGAGGGCCCCCCGGTCTGTACCGCTTTAAACTCATGCTCGTTGGGGATGCCGCCGCCGATGCCGAAGATGATTTCCCGCAGGGAAATCCCCATGGGCACCTCGATAAGGCCGGTGCGGTTAATCTTGCCGGCCAGGGCGAAGGTCTTCGTGCCCTTGCTCTTCTCGGTGCCGTACTGGGCGTACCACTCGCCGCTGTTCTGCAGGATATTGGCGGCGTTCGCCCAGGTCTCCACGTTGTTGATATTGGTGGGCATACCCCAGAGTCCGGACGGCGCCGGGAAGGGGGGGCGGGAGCGGGGCATGCCGCGCTGCCCTTCAATCGAGGCAATCAGCGCCGTTTCCTCGCCGCAGACGAAGGCACCGGCGCCTTCCTTGATGTGTAAATGAAAGTTGAAATCGGCCCCGAGGATGTGCTCGCCGATAAGCCCGTAGGCTTCCATCTGCTGCAGCGCCAGCCCCAGGCGCTTGATGGCGAGGGGGTATTCGGCGCGGCAGTAGAGATAGCCCTCGCTGGCGCCCATGGCGTAAGCCCCGATGAGCATCCCTTCCAGCACGGAATGGGGGTCGCTCTCCAGCAGGGAGCGGTTCATGAACGCGCCGGGGTCGCCCTCGTCAGCGTTGCAGATGATGTATTTCTGGTTGCCGGCGGCGCCATGGCAGAACTGCCACTTCATCCCCGTGGGAAAGCCCGCGCCGCCGCGCCCGCGGAGACCGGACTTCTTGATTTCATCGATAACCGCCTGCGGTTCCATCTCCAGGGCTTTCACGATGCCGGTATAGCCGTCCCGGGCGATATAATCGTCGATTCTCTCGGGGTCGATGATGCCACAGTTACGCAGGGCGATGCGCACCTGGGGTTTCAGCATGGGCAGCTCCCAGAAGTTGGGGATGCCCTCGACGGAGCCTTCGCCCATGTAGCCCAGCGCCAGGTCGGGGCGGGGGTTGTCCTTGACGATATAGTCCTCGACGAGCTGCGCGCCAATCTTGGGGGTGACATTGCCATAGCTGATGCGCGGTTTTCCCGGCTTGACGATGTCCACCAGCGGCTCGATGTAGCAGATGCCGATGCAGCCGACGTGGGTGATATCGGCGGTAACGTTGTGCCGGGACAGGGCCGCCTTGATGCTGGCAATCGTCGCGAGCGCCCCCGCGGCACGGCCGCAGGTGGCGGTGCCCACGATGATGTTGACGCGGGAGCTTTTCTCCCGGGCTTCCCAGTCTGCCTTGGCCTTCTTCTGAATCTCGGCGAAATTCACTTCATTTACCCCTTTAGCTAGTCCGTAGCGGCCAGGATTTCTTTTACCCGGCTGGTGGTCATGCGCCCGTGAACGTCATCATCCACTACCATCACCGGCGCCAGGGCGCAGGAGCCGAAGCAGGCGATAGTCTCCAGCGTCCACTCCAGGTCTTCCGAGGTCTCGCCGGCCTTGATACCCAGCTTCTTCTCTACCTCTTCCAGCACCTTGCCGCTGCCGCGCACGTGGCAGGCGGTACCGCGGCAGACACGGACAATCTTTCTTCCCAGCGGGGTGAGCTTGAACTGGGCGTAGAAGGTGCTCACGCCGTAAACGGTGCTATCCGGCACCTTAAGGAAGCGGGAGATTTCCTGCATGGCCGCCGCCGGCAGGTAGCGGAACTGCACCTGGGTCTCCTGGAGGATGGGGATAAGCTCCTGGCTCAGCCCCTGATAACGGGTAAAGATTTCCGCCAGTTTGTCTTTTACGTCAGCTTTTGTCAACGTGTCTTTTGCCAGGGTGACCACCTCCCGCTTTCAGTAATTTGACCAGTTTCCAGGCAATGGTCTCGCATAAATTATGAATGTCGTCGTTCGTCAGATAGTCGGCGACGCTGGCGTCGAACATGATGCTGCCTTCCGGGGGAAACTCGCTGTCGCCCCGCCATAATACCAGGGTGACGGGCACGTTGGGAAACGGCTGCAGCTTCACGGAGGCATCGCCGTATTCCGCGGGGGTGCCGCCGAGCTCCCGGGCGGTGGTCAGCAGCTGTTCCGGCCGGCTGCCGAAAAAGTCGACCAGGGGCTTGATGGCCCGCTGGTAAAAGATGGGGAAATAGTTGACCCCTTCCTTGAGTTCCTGGTAGGTTACCGCCTTGCCGGCGGGGGGCGTCCCTTTGGCCTGGAGGAAGTAGTGCAGGACGAGAAGCTTTTCCTTGACGGGCAGGTCCGGGCCGCCGTCCTCGGGGGTGACGTCGGCATCGGACAGGTGAATCCGGCAGGGGCGGTCCAGGTAGGTCAGGGAGACGTGTCCCTCTCTGCAATGCGCCCCGCTGCGCTGGCACTGCTGTGCTACGTTACGGAGCCCGCCCAGCTCTTTCCGGGCAAGCTCGTAGGCCAGGTCGTAGCCGTATTCGTATTTCTTATCGGGCAGTGCCAGCTGCTTCTTCATTTACCAGTTATCGCGCTCCGGCAGGCCGTATTTCCCCGGTCTTTCCCGGCGGAGCGACTAGATTTCCAGCCAGGAATCGGAATACAGGGACTCGCCGAGGAGGACCCTGACCGTCTTAGCGTATTTCTTCAATTCATCGGAAAGAGTGTTGATGTCCGGTCGGTTCCCGTCCACCATCTTGTTTATCAGGTCGACGATGTCCGGCCTCTTGCCGCGGGCAATCTGCACCAGGTCTTTATCAAAAGCGTCGACGATGCCGGAGTGCAGGCCGTGCTTCATGAGCATCACCATGTAGGTACGGTTCAGCCAGTGCCGCAGGTCTCCGGGGGCGCCGTTGGAGATGTTGGAGAGCCCCACGGTGGACTTGCAGCCCGGGGCGATATCCTGGAGCATACCCATGAACTCCACACCCGCCTTGACCTGGTTGATTTCCACGCAGACGGGGCTGATGATGGGGTCGACCCAGATGCGCTCATTGGGGATGCCCGCCGCGTTGGCTTTGTAGACGAAGTCCACGGTGTGCATCGCCCGCTCGTTAGCGTCACGGGGCATGCCGTCATTGCTCCAGAGCAGCGCGATGAAGTTCGCGTTGTACTTCTGGGCGAGCTCCAGCCCCCGGTCAATGCGGTCCGTCTGCAGGGAGACGGAGTTGATAAGAGCCTGTCCCTTGTAGACCTTCAGCCCCGCTTCCATCGCGGACTGGTTGGTGGTGTCCAGGGACAGCGGCTTATCGGTCACCGCCTGCACGGTTTCCACCACCCAGGGCATCAGTTCTTCGCCGCCCCGGCGCGCCGGCCCGATATTGAGGTCGATGTAGTCGATGTTCGCCTGTGTTTCCGCCTTCGCCATCTCCTGGATGGGTCCCGCGTTTCTGTCCTTGAGCGCCGGCCCCAGCGTCTGGGAGATGACGTTCAGGTTCTCACCGATGAGGATCATCTTGCCTCCTTGTTTACATTAAGCTTTAAAGTCCTTGAGAAAAGGCGTGAGGTGGGCCGCTTCCCGGGGGCCTACCATGATTTCCCAGTCGGGCAGCTCCTCTTCCAGGCCGCCGCTCTCCGCGGCGATATACCCCGGGATAATCAGCTTGTGGTGCTTCACCTTGTCGGCGATGCCGCTCTTCTTGACGAAGGGCCCGATGATGTCCGCGGAGAACTTGCCCGCCGCCCAGGCGGTCATCACGGAGAGCCCCTCGGTGTCCTTGACGAGGAGAAAGGCCGGGACCTTGCTGTTTTCCACCTCGCCGGAGACGATGAAGTAGGTCAGGGAGAAGTTCGAGGTAATCAGCACCGGGGAGTCTTCCTTCGGGTTGTTAATCTCGTAGATACCCTGGGTGGTCGCCAGCGGGCGCTGCGGGTCGGTGTAGATGTTGAGCCGCGCCACCAGCAGCGGGAAGAGGACCTCGCCTTTGAAGTCGGAAAGGACGATGATGCCGCCGTATTTTGCCATGAACATGGCGGCAATCAGCGCTTCCTGCATCGGGTCCTTGGTCATCTCGCAGGGGAAGGTGATAGTGGGGAAGCCCAGGGGACGGAACTTCTTGTTAAGCGCCGCGGCGCGGATGATAATCTGGTCCTGGAACGCCTGGCGTATCGTGCGCGCCCCGGAATCGATGGCGATTTCTTTCACGCCGGCCTTGGTCAGCTTGTCCGTCAGGTCCGGAAGCTCGTCCAGGCTGGCGGCTTTCGCGGCGATGGCGCAGGAGTTCTCCTTGCCGATTTCCGCTACCTTGTCGAGGTTGTCCTTGGTGGCGGCGTAGAGCAGCGGTTTCTGGTCCGCGCAGGCTTTAGCGCCGGCCGCGAGGACGTCCGGGTTGTCGCTGATGAGGATGATGCCCGGACCCTTGTCCTTGACCTTGTTGACCAGGGCGGTAAACTTGGCGGCGTCACCGGACTCGCACTTCAGTGCTACCAGTTCCGCGCGCAGGGTAAGACCCACCCGCTCGTAGGCCAGGTTCTGGCACTTCTCCAGGCGCTTGCCAACTTCGGCGTCGTCCATCTTGTCGCTGATGAGGATGGCGATGCCGGGCGGGTTCTCGAATCGTTTCTCGTGGCGGAACATGACGGTCTCGCTGCCTACCTTGAGGGCTTTGTCGCCCTTGCCGATGGTCAGCGGCAGGATGGGTGGGGCGGAGGCCTCGGAGAGTTTTGCCTTTGCCTCGTCGGAGACGTGGGGGCACTTGCTCAGTTCCGCTTTCCCTGCCGCCAGGCTCATGGCGAAAGCCAGGCAGGTGGGCACGCCGCAGTCGCCGCAGTTGGTCTTAGGCAGTAGCTTAAAGATCTCTATTCCCGTAAGTGCCATCTCAGAACTCCTTTCTTAGCCCAGTATCGGGTCCATCTTCAGGGCGGGGTGGTCTTTCTTCTGGAGGAAGGGGAGAATCTCCTCCTCCGTCATGCCCACGGTCTCATCGGCGATGCGGTCCAGGAGGTCGGGGACGCCCATCTCCGCGGCGCGTTTCGTAAAGCGCTCGCCGATTTCTTCCTTGAGTATCTTGGGCATCCAGACCATGCGCAGGATACCGCCGTCGCCGGCGAGAAACTTGCGCTGGGTGACGTTGTATTTACCGTGCCCCACGAAGCCGGGGGTGCTCAGGCCGCCGCCGATGGTGCCGGCCAGGGTGGTGAACTTCATACCACAGGGGGTCTCGCCGGTGTAGTCGCGGTTGACGGTCATCACGCCGTTGCACCCGGGAAGCACGGCGGCAATCGCTTCACAGCAGCCGCAGGTGGTCATGGGGTCGTTGACGATGCTGTAGAAGTTATAGTGGTCAATCTTGCCGCGGGAGGCCTTCGTGACGAACTCGTTGACGCCCTTCCACTGCCCCAGCTTCTGGTCGATGACCTCGCCCTTGGGAACGGGTTGGTTGGGGCCGGTGGGGTTGATTTCGTAAGCCGCTTTGCAGTCCATCCAGTTGTAGGAACCGCAGAGGCCGGTGCGTTCCGGGCTGATGACGCAGACATGGCTGGGCGCGAAGGACTGGCACAGCGTGCAGGAGTAGTAGGTCTCCGTGGTCTCGTCGGTCATGCCCTCGATGCGGGCGTCACGGTGATGGTAGACCTCGCGGGCTTTCTCCTGGATTTCCTTTACCTTGGCTTCGTCGGTGTAGAGCTTGACCTGGAGTTTATCGAAGATACGGCCGAAGTCCTGGTGCAGCTTGGCGTGGAGCAGCTTGCCGATGTCCTCCAGCGTAAAGCCTTTCTCCACCGCCTGCTTGCTGATGCGCAGCCAGGCGATATCGCGCTGCCCGATGTGCATCACGCCCTGGGCGTAGTTGATGAGGTGGTGAATCTGGCGCTCCAGGATGGGCTCGAAGTCGTCCTGCATCTCGCGTCCGGCGACCGCGACCGTGATGGCGAAGGGCAGCCGGGTGCCGGCCTCGATGTCCTTTACGTCCTTCCCGATGACCTCCACCTTACCGTCCTCGA
>JBDRGD010000039.1:0-26071 GCA_043818095.1 Chloroflexota bacterium | reverse complement strand
CGTTTCGCCAGCAGCGTGGCGATGACCCCGTTGCGGGCGCCGTTGCCGGCGTGCATCGGCTTGGTCATCGTGCCGGTATTGCGCAGCAGTCCCCCGGCCAGGGACGCGCCGATGCCCAGGGCGTTGCGCGCCTGCTCCGGGGTGAGGTGGAGGGCGTTGATGCCGGCGGCGGTCGCGCCCATCGTCCCCATGACGGGGGTGGAGTGCCAGCCGGTCTTGGGGATGAGATGGCCGATGGCCTTGCCCAGGCGGTAGGTGACCTCCATGCCGGTGATGTAGGCGGCGAGCAGGTCACGTCCGGTCAGCCCTTCTCTTTCGATCAGCGCTAGCGTGGCCGGGAAAACGCACGTCGAGGGGTGCAGGTTATAGCGGGTGGAATTGGCGAAAGTATCGTCGAAATCCAGCGCGTGGCCGATGGTGCCGTTGGCGAGGGCCGCCAGCTCGGCGGTGGTGCGAAAGCCTTTGCCGATAACGCTCGCTTCGCCCCGCGCCCCGAACTCTTTCAGGTAATCGCCGATAATGCCGGTGCTGCGGTCCCGGGACCCGGCGAGCGCCACCGCCAGCCAGTCCACCAGGGCGTCTTTCGCCACCCTGACCGCCGCCGCCGGGATATCCTCGAAGCGGGTCTCGCTGAGGAAAGCGCTGACCCTCTCCGTGCCGGTACCGGGCTCCGCAATATGTTCTCTAACCATCGGTTCCTTTTCCCGCGAATACTATAAACGATGCCGCCGCTGCTGTCTGTGACTTTTCTCTTGTCGCCGCGTTTTCCCGGGGATTCAGGAGATGGAGCGTTTCTCCAGGAACTCGGGGTCGTGAATCGGGATAATGAAGTCCGCCATCTCCTTGATTTTGATGCAGCTGTCGTAAGCATCGAGGGTACTGGTGTGTATCCCCGGGGTAATCACGGGGAGGGGATAGTTCGGCGGAGGGGAAAAGTTGTCCCGGCAGGCGCAGAGCCCCGCGATGACGGTGTTCCCCTGGGATGTCTTCACGCTGACGGACTGCCCGCCCGGGGTGTGCCCCGGCGTGAAGAAGACGCTGACGTCGTCGTTGATTTTAGCGTCCCCGCTGATGATGTCGAATTTCACGTCCTCGATGAACTTCCAGTTATAGCCTTCCGCGAAGGCGGGGTGAGGGTTCCGGGCGAAATCGAGCTCTTTCTGCTGGACCACCATCCGGGCGCGGGGAATGCGGGAAGCGTAAGCGGTGTGGTCATGGTGGAGCTGGGTGAAAAGCACGATGTCGATATCGCCGAACGCCACGCCCAGCTTGCCGAGGCCCTCATCGAGGGTCTGGAGGGGGTAGGCCCACATCTTGCGGACGTTGCGCGTGTATTCCGTGCTGACACCGGCGTCCACCAGGATTTTCTCCTTCCCGCAGTCGATCAGCCAGGCGTACATCGTCCCGGCGAAAGCCTGCCCGAAGTTAAAGCGGTAGGTGAGCACGGACTTGTCGTGCACCGTCATCTGCATCGGTACCGGATAAATCGTACAATTAGCCAAAATTGCCCTCCTCTTAATCGGGATTATTACCGGGACGGGGCGGTCTCCACCATGGACAGCGCCTCCGTGGGGCAGACCAGCGTGCAGATGCCGCAGCCCAGGCACTCCGGCCCGTTCACGACGGCGATGCCGTTCTCCAGGGTAATCGCCAGGCAGGCGGCCAGTTTCAGGCAGCGCCCGCACCCCGTGCATTTCTCCGCGTCAACGACGGCCACACTCGGCACGATATCGCAGTCCGGGAACGAGGGCGCCACCGATTTCAAGGCCAGCCCGCGGAAGTCATCGATGCGCTCGTAGCCCTGGTCTTCCATGAATTTCACCAGCCCCCGCCGGACCCGCGTCAGGGCTTCATAGCCGTACATCATCAGCAGCGTGCAGAAGGAGACCGCGCCGGCACCGAGCATGAACATCTCCACCGCGTCCCTCCAGTTCATCAGGCCGCCCCCGCCGATAACCGGCACGCGCACCGCCTGCGCTACCCGCGCGACGATGCCCTCGGCGTAGGGCTTCCACGGGGAGCCCACCGTGTGGAGACAGGCGGTCCTGGCGCCGGGCATTATCAGGCTGCCGCCGTGGTAAATGTCCATCTGGATGGTGCCGCAGCCGGGCGCGCCGGGGTTCAGGATATCCACCCCCGCCTCCTCCGCCACCTTGCTGACGCCGACGATGTTTATCCCTTCCGCGTTAATCTTAGCGATCATGGGGACGTCCACCGCCCCCTTGATGCTCTTGACGCACGCGGTGACCCAGTTGGGGAGCTCCCGGATGGCGATGCCCGCGCGCTGGGACTCCTTGCCGCGCTGCTGCTGGTATTCCTCTTCGGTCTGGTTGACCATGGAATGCACCGGGATCTGCGGGGAGAAATGGATTTCAATAAAGTCCGCCCCGGCCTGAACGGCCCGGCGGCAAAAATCCGTGGCAGTTTCCAGGTCATCGTAGCTCTGCATCGCGGTGTTGACGCCGATTTTTACCGTGGTCTCCTTTTTCGCGGCCTTAACCACCTCGAGGGCCTGGTCGAAGCTGACCCTTTTTGCCCCGGCGTGGCCGTGCATCGCTCCGGTTTTGTAGTCGGGATAAAGCCGGAGGGTGGACTGCAGGCCGATTCTCCCCGGCGGTAGCGCCCCTTTCAGGACGACCGCCCCCGCGCCGCACGCCTCGGCCTGCTTGACCTGGCGGACGTCACGGGTATTATCGGAGGATGCCACTATCAGGGGGTTTTTCAGCTCCAGGCCGGCGAGGTTTACCGATAAGTCAATCATAACGTTTCACCTTTCCGTAAACGGTATGGCTTTATTACGTATTATCTCAATATTATACCCCATGCGGAAAGGGGGTTACCAAGCGCAGGGGGGTGTCTCTTTCCGAACTGGGGGTCAGGGATGCCTTCATCCCTGGCGCATCAGGCTGGGTAGCCAGAGCCCCAGCGAGGGGAAAGCCATAATCAGGCCCATCGTCACCAGCTCCATCAGGACAAAGGGCGTGACACTGCGGTAGATGTCCCCCATGGTGGTATCCGGGGGCGATATCCCTTTCATCAGGAAGAGCAGGAAGCCGAACGGTGGCGTTTTTCCCGCCAGCTCCAGGTTGATGAGCACCAGCAGGCCGAACCATACCAGGTCAAAGCCGAGGAGCTGCACGATGGGCATGTATATCGGCATGCTTATCATCAGCATGGAGACCGGGTCCATCAGGCAGCCGAGGACTACCAGAATCAGCTGCATGACGATGAGGAGCATGATGGGCGTCAGCGGCAGGCTGGTGGCGAAGTCCACGATGCCGCGGCTGGCCCCGGAAAAGGCCAGTATCTGGCTGAAGCCCCGGGACCCCGTGAAAATCATGAACATCATGACCGTCACCTGGAGACCGCCGAAAACGGACTTCTTGATGACGTCCCACGTCAGCCGCCGGTAAGCAATCGCCAGGATGAAGGAGCCGAGCGTGCCCATCGCCGCGGACTCCGTCGGCGTGGCGACGCCCAGCAGGATGAGGCCCATGACCAGGAAGATGATGATGGCGAAAGGCAGCAGGTATTTCGCTGTGTAGGTAACTTTCTCCATAAAAGAGTGGCTGGGGGCGATGTAGGGCGGGGCGATGGAGGGTTGCAGCCAGCTGCGGAGAATGATGTAGCTGGCGTAAAAAGTAGCCAGCAACAGACCGGGAATAAAGCCGGAAATCAGCAGCGGCCCGATGGGGATGGCGGCGACGCTGCCCAGGAGAACGGCGAGACCGCTCGGCGGGATGATGGTTGCCAGGCCGCCCGCCCCCATGGTGGGACCCAGCAGCATGGGCTTTTGGTAGCCGCGCTTTTCCATCTCCGGCATCAGTACCGTCCCGAGGAGGGCGGCGCTCGCCATGCTGGAACCGCTCAACGTGCCGACGACCGTGCCGCCCGCGACCGCCACGAGGCTCAGCCTGCCCGGCAGCTTCCCGACCCATTTATCGATGGCGTCCAATAGCTGGAAGCCCATGCCGGACTGGAAAAGGATTTCGCCCATGAGGACGAAGAGGGGGACGGGCAGCAGGTTGAAGGTGGCGACGGAATCGTACATGGAGGAGATGACCAGGGTCAGCCCGTTCGTACCCCAGAACATGAAGCCTCCGATAATCAGCAGGAGCAGGAAGCTGAACGCTACCGGGACGCCGATGGCAAAAAGTACCGCGAGAATCGCGAAGAGGAGCAGAGCGGTCTCCCACCAGGGCATCCCTATCACGAAACATCACCTCGGCGGCAGAGTGTTATGAAGGCTGGCATCAGGCGCCTCCCCTGGCGGCTTTCCATTCCTGGAGGTAAGCGCGGGTCCGGCGGAGGAACTGTCCGACGAGGAGCGCGCAACCCAGCGGAATCACCGCCATGACGCCGTAATAGGGCATGTGTATCTCCGTCCAGAGCACCTCCACCCTGTTCTGCAGGAATTCCCACCACGTCACCGCGCCCCACCAGGTGAGGAAGACGCTCACCAGCACGCAGATACCGGAAGAGACAATCCCCAGGAAGGCCTGTTTCCGGGCGCTGAAGGCCTTCAGCAGGACATCGACGACGACGTGCCCGTCTCTCCTCAGCAGCCAGGCGGTGCCCAGGAAGGTCATCTGCACCAGCATGTACTCAGTAACCTCGATAACCCAGGGCAGGGGGCTGTGGAGAAAGTAACGGAGCAGCACTTCCGAACAGACGGCCAGCCAGGAGAAGATTACCATGCCGAAGGCGATCCAGATGAACACGTCAATCACCCGGTCGAAAATTCGGCCGAAGACGTTGCCAGATACGTGCTTCTCCTCGGTTGCGGTACTCATCGTGTAGTCGTCTCACGCCCGGAAAACCCGGCGGGTGCTTTATTATAATACACCGTCCCGGTACGTCACAACCGGCGGGGAACGCCTCGTTGCCCCGTCACTTTCAGGGAATCATACCGGGGACGCATCGCTGCACGCTTTGCGTCCCCGGTGCCGGACATTAGTTACCGGAGCGCCACTTCAGCTCGGAGCCGTTGGTCGGGTCTTCCCTGAGGACCATGTCCCAGTTCCCGCTGTAGGTCTTGTCGACCAGCCAGAACTTATCATCCGCGGACCAATTGAGCAGCGTCACGCCGTTCTGAGCCATCAGCTGGCGCTGGCGCTGGTCTTCCGCAGTATAGTACGGGCCAATCGTGGACTCGACTTCCAGGGCGGTCTTTCTCAGGAAGGCCTGCGTATCCGCGGGGAGCTTGTTCCAGACATCCTTGTTGAAGAGCAGGGCGTTGGGTATCTGCATCAGCGGGGTATCAACGATGTACTTGGAGACCTCATGGAAACCGCGCTCGTAGGAGCCGATAAGGGGCTGCCCGAAGCCGTCAATAAGGCCGCGCTGTGCCGCGGTGTAGATTTCCGGGACGGCGACGGCCACGCCGACCGCTCCCAGGGCGTTAATCAGGGGGTTAATCATGGCGACGCTGCGGATTTTCAGGCCTTTGAAGTCCGCGGGCTTGTCCACTTTCTTGGTGACCGTCCAGAGATAGAGCAGCGGGACGACGCCGCCCATGCGGCCGACGTATTCCATGCCGTTCTGGCGGTGAATGTCTACCATCAGGTCGAAAAAGCCGGACTCGCGTTCCTGTTGGGGGTTGTACTTGGAGACGGCGAAGGAGCGCACGGCGGGGATGATGTTCTCATAGTAGCCGCCCGCCATGAGGCAGACGTCGATTACCCTCTTCTGCAGTGCCGGTATCTGCTGGGGGGTGGGGATGGCTTCCGGGCCGCCCATGTACTGGATGGTGACGAGGCCGTTGCTGGTGGCATTGACCTTATCGATATACTCGAGGAACTTGTAGTTGGAGTTGTCCGCCTTGGGCCAGGGCGTGGTCGCCTTCAGGGTCACGCCGCCGGATACGGGCGCGGGCGCCGGGGCCGGGGCGGGTGCAGGTGACGGCGCCGGTGTCGGCCTGGGTGCCGGTGCGGGTGCGGGTGCCGGTGCCGGTGATGGTGCCGGTGCGGGCGCCGGGGTCGGGGCCGGCTGAGAGCATGCGAAGACGCTGGTGGCTAACAGGACGATGACCAGAAGTGCAAGAGCCGTTTTCTTCATTGGTTTACCTCCTTCGATATCTTAATATACGGGTTTTTCGGCCCGGGTTTTTCCGTCAAAGTTTACTGCGGAAATTTTCCGTGATTGCCTGTAAATAAGCCTAACACCCCCCTGTTCGTCTTAATTTTTCCGCTGTTTGCTGATCCGCCCGGAAAAGGCGATGCCGGGTCTGGTGAAGCTGTTTCCGGCAAATTCCCCTGCCCCGCAGGGTGCGGGCCAGCAGCAATAACAGCAATTATTATAGATAATCTTAATTTTTATCACTATTGTGGGGCTTTGTCAAATTCCGGGTGTTGTCCCGGAGGAAGGTCCCGGAGACGGGCCGATGATGGTCCGCAGTTTCTCCATCTCCTCCTCGCCCTGCGCCTCCAGGGGGGTGCTGTCCCGGTCCAGGCGCTGGTACTTGACCTCTCCGAGCTTGTTGTAGACCAGCAGGTCGACAGGCACCGGACCGAGTTCCGACCGGACGAATTCCCGGATGGCGGTGATTTCCCGGGGGTCATCGTTGAAGTCGGGGATGACCGGCACGCGTACCCACATTTCCCGGAGCCGGGCAATCTTCCGGGCGTTCTCCACGATGATGTCGTTCGGCACGCCCGTCCCCTGCCGGTGCTTCACCGGGTCCAGGTGCTTGATGTCGAAGAGCACCAGGTCCGTGTGCTCCAGCAGTTCCTCCATTTGTACCCAGGGGAAATAGCCGCAGGTATCCAGGGTGGTGTGGAGGCCTTCCGCCTTGGCGCGGCGGAGGAGCGCCAGGGCGAACTCGGGCTGGGTGGCGGGGTCGCCGCCGGACAGGGTGATGCCTCCCCCGGAGTTCCGGTAGAACTTGCGGTCCCGGAGGACCTCATCCATCACCTCATCCACGGTCATGTATTTTCCCGCCAGCTTCCGTGCGCCGCTGGGGCAGGCTTCCGCGCAGCGCCCGCAGCCCAGGCATTTGGCCCGGTCGATGACGGCGACGTTATCGACGATGCGGTTGCTTCCCGTGGGACAGACCGTGACGCACGTGCCGCAGCCGGTGCAGGTGCCCGTGTCCAGCAGAATCTCCGGTTGGCTGTTCTGTGATTCCGGGTTCTGGCACCAGAAACAGCGCAGGGGACATCCCTTGAGGAACACGGTGGTGCGGATGCCGGGACCATCATGAATCGAGTAGCGCTGTATGTTGAAAACAATACCGCCGCTGTTGTCTGCTGTGTTCATGCCGTTTGCCGCTCCCTGACCGGCGCGCCTTTGGGTGTGCGTTGACGCGGGCGGTCGGGCTCGGGTGATTCTTTCAGCGACCGGTTGGAGGCGACGGGCGGATTCGAACCGCCGAATAGGGGTTTTGCAGACCCCCGCCTTAACCTCTTGGCCACGTCGCCGTGCTTGCCAGCGTAATTCCATTCTATGCGAAAAACGCCGCCGATGCAACCTGCCGGGCAGGTAAACGCCATACCCTTGACTTCACCGGTAGCTTCCGCTAATATGTAGAAACAACCGGATGCGCTCCGATAACTCTCCACCGGAACTCCTGACCAGAACCTGCCGGGAATAATCTATTGTGGAGGAGGGGTAGTGGTACTGAGAGAAAAGAGTTGCCCTCAGTGCAGAGGTGACCTCTGGTTAGACCTGGACGAGTACGGCTGGTACGAGCAGTGCATCATGTGCGGCTACCTGTGCAGTCTCGAAGGCCTGTCATATATCTGCGGGGCGGAGCAGGCGGTGGTTACCGAGAAGTGCAATCCCAAGCTTTATCCCTTCCGCGCGGTCATCGAAACGCTGAAACAAGCGATGCGCCACAAGGTGGAGGAAGCGCGCGAATACATCGTCAACGAGCTGTCCCAGGGGGCGCTGGAAAGACGCCAGTTACAGTTGAGGATTATCGGCCGGGGAATCCTGCGCTACACCTTCGATAAAGCCCTCCAGGAGCTGCGGGATTCCGGCGTAGTGGCGGTGGTGACCCTGGGCAAGAGCAAGCGTAAGAAACTGGTGCTGGCGGGAGACCACTTGGCCTTCGGCCCTAGATGACCTCTATCCGTTCCGGCGGCCGTGCCACGATTTCCCCGATGATACTGGCGGCAGCGATGCCGGCACGGCGCATTTTCTTTTCCAGTGCCGCCGCGTCCCGCGGGGCTACGGCGATGAGCAGCCCCCCGGAGGTCTGCGGGTCGTAGAGGATGTCTGCCAGGTAGGGCGGCACCCCCTCCCCGATGTCCACCATCCCCACGCGGAAGTCCCGGTTGCGCCTTAGTCCGCCGGGGATGATACCTTTTTGGGCGAGTTCCGGAGCTTCCGGGAAAACGGGTATTGCGGCGGAATTGAACCGTATCCCCGTGCCCGTCCCCGCAATCATTTCCGCGGCGTGACCGAGCAGGCCGAAGCCGGTAATGTCGGTGCAGGCATGAACGGCGGCGGTCAGCATGATTTCCGAGGCCTGACGGTTCAGGGCGGTCATGGACTGTCCAATGGCCTCAACCGCCGCGGCGCTGGCGAGCCCGTTTTTAATGGCGGTGCTGATGATGCCGGTGCCCAGGGGCTTGGTCAGCAGCAGCCTGTCGCCGGGGCGGGCGCCCCTCTTGTGGATAATCCTGGCGGGGGATATCGTCCCGGTAACCGCCAGTCCGTATTTCAACTCCTCGTCATCAACGGTGTGTCCCCCCACCAGCACCACCCCGGCTTCATGCATTTTCTCCAGGCCCCCCAGCAGGACTTCCCGCAGCAAGGAGAGGTCCATTTTCTGGCTGGGAAAGCAGGCGATGTTCAGGGCGGTCAAGGGGCTGCCGCCCATGGCGTAGATGTCACTCAGGGCATTAGCTACGGCAATCTGGCCGAAAACGCGGGGGTCGTCCACGATGGGCGTGAAGAAGTCCACCGTCTGGATGAGGGCGAGATGGCGGTTCAGACGGTAAATACCGGCGTCCTCCGCCTGTTCCACGCCGGCAATGAGGCTGGGGTGGAACGTCAGCGGCAGGCCTTCCAATACTTTCGCGAGGTCACCCGGACCCAGTTTGCAGGCTCAGCCGGCGCCGCGTACCGTCTGGGTCAGGCGACGTTCGTCCTTCTCTGGCATCAGACCTCCATCTGCTGACCGCCTTACGGCGTTTGCCCCATTATAGACTATCCCCTCGTCAATATGCCAGAGGTTCTTCCTTGAAGGGGTGCCGGGAATGGCCTAAAATAGCGGCGTGGCAACCAGGTAGGTAGCGCGTGACGGATAAGGTTCATCATCCCCCGGTCTTCCGGAGCCGCGAGGGCACGGTAAACGGGTACCGTATTCACTACCTGGAGGCGGGCAGCGGCCCGCCCGGTGGTCTTTCTGCACGGCGGCGCCCACGCTGCTCGTCTGGAAGCGCCACGACCCCTATTTCCGCCTGGCGCAGGCGCGGAGGGCCGGGGCGTTAATCCCGGATGTGAGACTCAGCGTCCCTGCCCGGCTACGGGCAGGACCCGCACGCGTTTAACCGGCTGCTGCGGGACGTCCCCGGTGAGTGACGGGGCTACCGGCTAAATGCCGGGGACACACTGGGGAGGGCGCACCATCATCACGGGGACGCAGGCGGTGCGGAGAACGCGGTCCGCGACACTGCCCCAGACCCAGCGGCTGATCCCGGAGCGCCCGTGCGTGGCGATAATAATGAGGTCCGCCCCGTTTTTCGTGGCGTATTCCGCGATGGCCTCTGAGGCCTTGCCATCGAGGACCTGGACCTCGGTGTTTATCCCGGCAAGCTGCTTTTGCTGCACGCCTTCCAGATACTCCATTGCCATCTTGCGGTGCACGGCGTCCGTCTGCTTCCGTATCCGCTCCGCATCCTGCTCCGTGAAGATGTCTCCGCCGTCACTGATGGTGCCGCTGGGTAAATGGACGGGTTCTATCACGGAGATAAGGACGACGTGATTGGCGCCGCATCCCTTGGCGATGCTGCTGACGTGCGGTAATACGCACTCGGCCAACTCCGAATGGTCCAGGGGGACCAAAATCTTATTGTACATTTGCCCTCCTTACGGTATGCTGCGTGACTTATGCCTATCATCATAGGAAAGGGGCCGCTTCCTGTCAAGTCCGTCCGGGCGGGCGGCTGCGGGCATCCCGCGAGATGGTCCTGCCCAGGCCGCCTCTGGTATCTAAATCGAGGAGTGCCGACCTTGACACCGGCAGGTATGCCCGGTAACATGAAACCACGAAGATGGCGCCCTCGAAAATGGATTTCGCAGGTCTTGAACCCGGGGACGAGTTCCCGCCGACGGCTTTCCAACTGGATGCGGAAACAGTGGCGGCATATCTGGAAGCGGTGGAGGGGGAGAATCACCGCCGTGTGGCCGGGGAGACCGTCCCGCCGCTGGCGGTGGCGGCGCGTGCCCTGGCGGCGCTGTCCGCGGGGCTGGAATTGCCCCCCGGCGCTATCCACGTGGGGCAGGTGCTCGGCTTCCGCGGGACCGTGAAAACCGGGGAAAGGCTTACCAGCCACGCCCGGGTGGCGCGCAAGATAGCGCGGGGTAAGCTCAACATGCTCGCTATCGACTTTGAAGTGCGCGATGAGCGGCAGACCACGGTGCTTACCGGGGAGACCAGCTTTGTCCTGCCCCCGCCGGCGGAGGAAAGCTAGTGGCACTGAACGTCGGGACGAGCCTGCCGGAACTGAAACGGCGGGTCGCCCAGGAACGGATTAATCTTTACGCCCGCGCCAGCGGGGACTTCAATCCGATTCACCTCGACCCCGATTTCGCCCGGAAGACGCCGCTGGGGAGTACGATTGCCCACGGCATGCTCATCCTGGCTTACCTCTCCGAGATGCTGACCGGGGCCTTCGGACGGGACTGGCTGGGCAGCGGAAGCCTCGATATCCGCTTTAAAGCGCCGGCGCGCCCCGGGGACACGATCACCGCCGGCGGCAAGATAACCGGGATACAGCCGGAAGACGGCTCCCGGATAATCACCCTGGAAGTCCTCTGCCGGAACCAGCAGGACGAGCCGGTCATCACCGGCTCCGCGAAGGTCAGGGTGCCCGCTTAATCCTTCTTCGTTGTTGCCGTCATTGCGAGCAAAGCGAAGCAATCCCATATGAAGTAACCAGAGATTGCTTCGTCGCTGCGCTCCTCGCAAAGACAACAAAGGCGGTCAGGCGTTGTCCTTGAGACGATATACCCTCACCGCGTTATCGTGGAAGAGCGCCCGCCGTTCCGCCGGGGAGAAATCCGCGGAGAGCCGCTTGAAGGCGTTCCAGAGCACGGTATAGGAGTACGATCGCTTGTCCACGGGGAAGTTGCTTTCAAATATGCAGCGTTCGACGCCGAATTTTTCGAGGCACCAGAGGTAGAAGGGCGCCATGTCTTGCGCCAGGGAGGCGGAGTCCGGAGGGGCGGGTTGTTTGGGCCAGTCAAAGCCGTAAATCATCATCCCGATACCGCCCAGCTTGACGACCACGTTGGGACATTCGGCCAGCTCGCTCATGCTGCGCCGCCACGCCCCCAGTGCCTCCTCCCGCCGGTCGGCGTAAGGCCCGACGAGGAGCGTCCCGCCCACGTGGTCGCAGATGATGGTGGTCTCCGGGAAAGCGCGCGCCAGGTCCCCCAGCTCCGGAAGCTGGGGATGGTACAGCCAGGAGTCAAAGCTCAGTCCGTAGCGCTGCAGGCAGGCGAAGCCCGCGCGGAACGCAGGCTCCAGCATCATGCCCTTATGCGCGGGGAAGGGCAGGTGGATATTCGGGGAGTCGTCCCAGGCGGTGATATGCCGGATGCCGCGGAAGCGGTCCGGGTTGAGCGCCAGGTGGGCCTCAAGTACTTCCGCCGCCGCGTCGCCCAGGTTGAGGTCAACGTGTCCGATGATGCCCGCCGCCACGCCGGGCCGGCCGCGCCGTTTTGCCTCTGCGACGGTATCCCGCACGAACTCCATTTCGCCCAGGGGGCGCATCGCCTCGGGGCCGTCGGTGCGGTATCTTGCCCGGCACTCGATGAACACGGTGCCGACGATGTTATGCCCGCCGCCGATGTCTTCCAGCAGGTCCTCCAGCAGGTAGCGGTCATCGGGGCGGTCCCAGAGGTGGTGGTGGGCGTCGCAGATGGGCATTTCCGGCTCCAGGGGCGATTCCATCGTCAGCCCCAGCCATTCTTTGCGGACGGTCATCGGTATCTTTCCTCCTTAATATTACGCGCGCTTGTCCTCCGCATGTTACCATTCAGCAGGCGTGGCGGCAAGTCCGAACAATCGCCACGGAGAATGGGGGAAACGTCCCCTGAAAATACCGGCGCCGGGAGCAGGTGTCCGCCCCCGGCGCTGATTTTTTCTTACGCTGAAGCCGTTCCTAGAACTTCATGGCGGTATTGCCCATGGGGTACACGAAGTCCGCCAGCGGTGACGGCACCGGCTTGATTTCGGGCGCGTCCGAGACCACCGGCAGGAGGAGGTGAGACGGGTGCTCGGCGTCATGGTAGACCTTGTTCTCGCAGGGCGGGAGCATGTCGGAGGCAAACATGGTGGCGAACGTGGTCAGGATTTCCAGGTCGTTGCTGGCAACCTGTATCCAGATTTTGTGCCCTTTCTTGAAGGTGTGGAAAACGGGGATAAGGTCGAACTCGTACAGGTAAACTTTGCCCGGCTCCGGGGTCTCCGGGTTCTGGTAGTCATGATAGGGCATGCCCGGACGGGACTTGGCGGCGTTCACCTTCCGGTAGGA
The DNA here is from genome assembly GCA_043818095.1 of Chloroflexota bacterium. Classification (GTDB taxonomy): domain Bacteria; phylum Chloroflexota; class Dehalococcoidia; order Dehalococcoidales; family RBG-16-60-22; genus JBDRGD01. Next base: position 13,364 of record JBDRGD010000039.1, on the reverse strand, counting down.
CGCCTTCAGCACGCCCATGCTGAGCGGCGTGGACTGTCCCTCCGGAGAGATGTCATTGACGCGGACAAACCAGCCGGTGTCCATGGAGGTGGAGGAGCCGTAGATATGGGCGCTGAGGGGGCCCCAGACGCGCAGGTCTTCCTTCAGGGGCTCGCTGGAGAAGGCCAGCACGGGCTTCCCGGCCATCAGGGTCTCGATGGCTTCCGGCTCGGCATAGCTGTCCGGGGCTTCCTTGCCGGGCTGCTCCTGGCTGACCACCCCCCAGGGAGCCTTGGTCGCCGGGCCTTCCTTGCCGGTGCGGAGGAAGAACTTGGTCCACTTCGTCCGCGCTACGGGGTATTCGTTCTCAAAGCGCGGCTTCTTGGTTACCCGGTCGAAGATGACTACCGGCGGCTCGTCCATGATGCCGGTCTCCTTCCCCTTGAGCCACTTGTCCAGGAACCTCAGGATATAATTGTTGAAGGGGATGCTGCGCGCGAGAACCACGTGGGTCATGCGGCCGCAGGGAGGCATGATTATCAGCTTCTTGGGCGACTTGATTTTCTCCCAGCCCATGAGCTGTGACTTGGAGTGGAGACGCCCGCCGGCGTGGACCATGCTGAGGACGGGCACGTTTATCTTGTCGGCATTGACGTAGCCGCTGCGCTCCCAGTAGAAGGGGCCGTCATCGGGGTTCTTGGCCACCTCGACGAAGAGGTTCGTCGGGTCTTCTTTCCCCTCGACGGGGCCGGGCCAGACCGCCTGGAACATGGTGTCAGCGCCCCAGCCGGAGAGGAAGCCGTTAAAGACCAGACCGCCGTCATGCCGGGAGCGGTAGTCGTCCATGGAGCCGTCCCAGGGGCAGATGCATTTCAGGGAGGGCGGCTGCAGTCCCGCGATGAGCCACTGGGTCCGCGCGAAATAGGAATCGCCGATCATGCCCACGTTGCCGGTGCACCAGGGCTGCTTGGCAATCCACTCGATAATCTCGACGCCGTCTTTTTGCTCTTCCTTATCGTACCAGTTGTAGCGGCCCTGGGACAGCCCGCTGCCCCGCGCCTGGCCGATGACATGGACATAACCGTTTTCGACGAGAAAGCGCGTGGCGCCGGCCTCTATCGAGTGCGAGACCTCCCCCCCGAAAGTCTGGATTCCCTTGAGGTAACCGGAGGTTGAGTAGAGCGCGGGGTATTTCCCCTCGGCCTTGGGACGGTAGACGTCCACGGAGACCTTGATGCCGTCCCGCATGGTCAGCATGACGTTCTTCTCGAACCTGATTCCTTCGGGTAGTTTCGGGTCGGGCAGGGGGTAGTTTTTGTCCATTTTCTGACTCCTTTCTCGGTATGAATTAGCGGGTATGCTAAGCAATACTACTCTAAAAGACGCGACAGGTCAACCGCCGGGGAAACGTCAGCGGAATTAAAAATTTTGTATCCGGACGGGTCTTGAAAAACAGGGCTATTTGCTCAAATGTCATTAGCAGTCGGAGAGTCGGAGTGCTAATGATGCAATGGCTTAAATAACGTTACTTTGCCCGCCAACAGGAAAGGCCCGGCACATCAGCCGGGCCGATTTGTTTTCTGGGGAAGACTGGAAACTGGTAGGCCGTACAGGGCTCGAACCTGTGACCAATGGATTAAAAGTCCACTGCTCTACCAACTGAGCTAACGGCCCGTATCAACGCTCTGATTTTAACAAATCATCCAGAGCAACGCAAGAATAGCGCGCTTTCTTTATCCCCCCTCCGCCGTTGACTACCACAGGAACGAATGCTACCATGCTAGGAGAGAAAGACCCGTTACCGGATTAACGAGGACAGGATGGAAAAGACACTCTACCGCAGCCGGAAAAACCGTATGATATGGGGCGTTTGCGGCGGGCTGGCGGACTACTTTGACCTGGAGCCGACCATCGTGCGCCTCATCTTCGTCCTCCTCGCTTTCGCCAACGGCATGGGCGTCCTCATCTACATCATCCTGGCGATTGTCGTCCCGCAGGAAGGCGCGCCGTCCCGACCGTCGCGGGAAACCATCCGCGAGAACGTGGAAGAGATGAAGGGGACCGCCGAAGCGGTCGGCAAAGAGCTCCGCAGCACTTTCTCCCGGGAAAGCGGTGAGGCGGCAGCGCCGAGGGCAAAGTGGAACCGCAACCTCGTCGGGGTGGTGTTTATCGTCTTCGGTCTCCTGTTCCTCCTCGGCAGCCTTAATCTTTTCCGCGCGCTTGCCTGGACGTACATCTGGCCCGTGCTGATTATCGCCGTCGGCCTGATTCTCATCTTCGCCAACCGGCGGCGGGCATAGCCCGTGACACCGGGAGGCGGGTACCCCTTGAGCGACGAAGAATATATGAAGATGGCGCTGCGCCTGGCGCGGCGGGGGCGCTACCGCACCAGCCCCAACCCGATGGTGGGCGCGGTTATCGTCAGGGACGGGCGGGTCATCGGCAGCGGCTACCACCGCTACTTCGGGGGCAAGCACGCGGAAATCAATGCCCTGGAGAGCGCCCGGGAAGACGTCCGCGGGGCGACCCTTTACGTGACCATGGAGCCGTGCGCGCACCAGGGGAAAACGCCCCCCTGCGTGGACGCGGTCATCCGCCGCGGGCTGGGCAGGGTGGTCATCGGGGTCCTGGACCCCAATCCGCTCGTCGGCGGGAAAAGCGTGAAGATGATGGCGGAGCATGGCATCAAGGTCACTGCGGGCGTGCTGGAAGATGCCTGCCGCGCCGTGAATGAAGCCCATTTCAAGCTGATGACCACCGGCCTGCCCCTCGTGACGGTGAAATTCGCCCAGACACTGGATGGCCGGATAGCCACCGCCGGCGGCAGCTCCCGCTGGCTCAGTGCGGAACTGTCCCTGCGCTTCGCCCACCGGCTGCGGGCAGAGCATGACGCGATACTGGTGGGGGCGGGCACCGTGATTGCCGACGACCCGCAGCTGACCGTCCGCCGGGTGCGGGGACGGAGCCCGCTCCGCGTTATCCTGGACTCCGGCCTGCGGATACCCCCGGAGGCGAACGTGCTCGCCGGACAGGAGACCGCCCGGACCGTCATCGCCACCACAGCGCGGGCAGACCCGGAGAAACGGGACAGCCTGCGCGCCCGGGGCATCGAGGTGCTGACGCTCCCCGGCAACCGGGACGGAGTGGCCCTGGACCACCTGCTGCCGGAGCTCGGGCGGCGGAACATTTCTTCCCTCCTGGTCGAGGGTGGGGCGGGGGTCATCACCGCCTTCCTGCGCCGGGGACTGGCGGACCGTCTGGTCGTCATCCTGACGCCGCGCATCATGGGGAAAGGCATCGAGGCGGTCGGCGAGCTGGATATTAAAGAGGTAGGGCAGACCCTGGGGCTGGCCTTCACGCGGGTGCGCCGCCTCGGGGAAGACCTGGTCATCGAAGCGCGCCTGAAAAGAGACTGACAATGCCCTAACAGGGTATAATAACATAAGGGGCACGCATCCGGCAGCCACCTTAAGTGCCGCCAAATACGCTGACGAGGAGTTAGAATATGGTTTCATTACTGGTTATCGGCGTCATCGCTGTCATCGTGGGATACCTGGTCGTACAGTCCAACCGCGGGCCTAATTTCGACCCCCGGACCCGGCTCGCCGGCAGGATGGTGAGCATTGTCGGCGTGGTCCTCATGTTTGCCAGCCTCATCTTCGGCTCTTTCACCACCATCCCGGCAGGTTACCGCGGAGTGGTCATCCGCTTCGGGGCGGTGACCGGCACTATCCTCGGTGAGGGGCTGCAGACCAAGCTGCCCTTCATCGACTCCGTGGAGAAGATGTCCGTCCAGACGCAGAAATATGAGGCAAGCGCTGTTTCAGCCTCCAAAGACCTTCAGGACGTCAACACCACCATCGCCCTGAACTGGCACCTGGACCCCGGACTGGCTGATGAGGTTTACCGTACATTAGGATTAGATTTTATCGAGAGGCTGGCTTCGCCGGCTATTCAGGAGACCGTTAAGCAGGTAACCGCACGCTATATCGCGGAAGACTTGATACTGAAAAGGGAAGAGGTAAAGGGAGAGATTACCCAGAACCTGTCCAATCGTCTCCTGGCCCGCGGTATCGTGACGGAGACAGTATCAATAACTAATTTCAAATTCAGTGACACCTTTACCGCCGCCATCGAGGCCAAGGTCGCCGCCGAACAGGCGGTGCTGGAAGCCAGGAACAAGCTGGAACGGGTGAAGGTGGAAGCCGAGCAGGCGGAGGCCCAGGCGCGGGGTGAAGCCAACGCGAGAATCGCCAGGGCGCAGGGCGAAGCCGAGTACATCCGCGTGGTCACCGATGCCCAGGTCGCCGCGAACGAGGCTATCACCGGGTCACTGACGCCGGAAGTCCTCCAGTACATCCTGCTGGACCGGCTCGGTGATGACATCAAGGTAATGGTGATACCTTCCGGGCAGGGGCAGGGACTGGACCTGGTGCTCCCGGATATTCAGCCCTGATTGCGCCGGGAAAGATACATTTGGTTTAGCTCGGATTGTCATTGCGAGCGTAGCGAAGCAATCTTCAGCACATGAAAATGGGATTGCTTCGTCGCCGGGCTTCTCGCAATGACAACCCTCTCAGCCGAATGCAATAAAACCCGGGGAACGTCAGGCTGACCGGCTTTATTTCTTCCCGGCCGGCCCCAGGTATTCCAGCACCTCGGCGATGATAAAGATAGACCCGGTGGCGCAGATGAGGTCGTCTTTCGCGGCGCGCGCCCGCGCCGCTTTCACTGCCCCCGCTACGTCCGTTGCTGTTTCCGCCCTGGCCCCGTGCCGGGCGAACGCCGCTGCCAGGACGTCTGCTTTCACCGACCGCGGGTGCCGGGAAACGGTCACGATGACCTCATCGGGGAACGGCGCCAGCTCCGCCACCATGCCGTCGAGGTCCTTGTCCCCGGAAGCGCCGAAGATGAGCCAGGCGCGCCTGTAAGTGAAGTATTTGCGCAGGGCCGCCACCAGCCGCCCGGCGGAGTAAGCGTTGTGCGCCCCGTCGATGACCAGCCAGGGCTGCCGGTGCAGTATCTGGAGGCGCCCCGGCCAGTTTATCCCCTTCAGCCCGGCGGCGATGCTTACCGGCGTTATTTTTGCCGCCCCCTTCTCCGCCAGCACCTCTGCGGCGGCTACCGCCGTCGCCGCGTTTTCCAGCTGGTATTCGCCCAGCAGCGGGAGGGCCAGGGCGTAGGTGTCCCTCCGGCCCTGCACGGTAAACTCCTGCCCCTCCGTGCTGAAGGTCTGCAGCCGCCAGGTCACGTCCTGCCCCACCTTTAGCAGGGGCGCATGGCGCTCCCGGACGGTCTTTTCCAGCACCGCCATCGCCTCCGGGAACTGGGGGGCGGTGACGGTGGGACAGCCCGGCTTGATGATGCCCGCTTTCTCCCCGGCAATCAGGGTGAGGGTATTCCCCAGCACGTCCATGTGGTCGTAGCTGATAGAAGTCAGCACGCAGACCTCCGGCCGGACCACGTTGGTGGCGTCCAGCCGCCCCCCCAGCCCGGTTTCCATCACCTGGTAGTCCACCCGGCACTCCCGGAAATAGACAAACGCCAGCGCCGTCAGGATTTCAAAGGTGGTCAGCTCCCCGAAGGCGGCCTCCCGGTTGACCGTCGCCACCTCCGGCTGGAGCTGCGCCACCAGGCGGGCGAAGTCCGCCTCCGCGATGGGCCTGCCGTCGACCTGCAGTCGCTCCGTGAAGCTGAGCAGGTGAGGGGAGGTATAGAGCCCCGTCCGGTAGCCGGAGGATTTCAGGATAGAGGCGATCATGGTGGCGGTGCTGCCCTTGCCCTTCGTCCCGGCGACGTGCACGGCACGGGCGGTGTCCTGGGGATTGCCCAGGCGCTCCAGCAGCAGCGCGATGCGCCGCAAATCGAAGACCACCGCCGAGCGCGGCAGGCGCTCGTAATCGGCAAACTGCAGGACGTAGTCCAGCGCTTCCCGGTAATTCATGGCTTTTCCTCCCTGCCCGGCTATATCATAGCTTCTGGTAATAATAAGGTAAAGTCCGGTGTTTAAGAGGCGGATATTTCTCAGAAAAATATCAGAATAAAAGTCTGCCGGTGAGCGTAAAAAACAGGACTCGAATAGCATAATATTCCCTTAACAATCGCTTGACAAACACTATATATTGTGGTAATTTAAAGTCTGTTCCCATAGCTTGTGGTTAGGAAACGATGAACTGCCCGTTTTGCAGCTATTACGATTCCAAGGTGATTGACTCCCGGGACGTCAATGACGGCATACGCCGCCGCCGCGAGTGCCTGAAGTGTCAGGCCCGCTTCACCACCTACGAGCGCGTCCAGCCGGTCAGCCTCTTCGTCATCAAGAAGGACGGGCGGCGCGAGGAGTTCCGCCGGGAGAAGCTGCTCGGCGGAATTTTGAAGGCCTGTGAGAAACGCCCCCTGGCCAGCGGCAGGGTGGACCAGCTGGCGGACGACGTGGAAGCGAAGCTCTACCTGCTGGGCAAAGCGGAGATTTCCAGCCGGGCCATCGGCGACCTCGTCATGGAAGGACTGAAACATTTGGACCACATCGCTTATCTCCGCTTCGCCAGCGTTTACCGGGAGTTCGCGGACATCACCGAGCTGAAAGAAGTGGTGGACCACCTGGCGGACGGCGCCGCTTTTACTCCTTCCACCGCCCAGCTGCCCCTCCTCGCGGAGGACAGCCTGCCGCCGGTCCCGAAAAAGTCCGCCCTGCTACCCCGCAGGCGGGCCGCCCGGCTGAATAAAAACTAAAATCAGGAGCATGATTATGGGCCCGTCCAGCCGGCCCGAAAATCGAGGCAACCCGGTGAACGCCACCCAGATTGCGCGCGTCATCTTCGCCGCGGCGGAGTCCATGGGCATCTCCGACCGCCGCGTCATCGAGCGGATTACCAGCCAGGTGATTGCGCGCCTGGACAAGCCCCGTCAGATACAAACCCTGCCCGGGATGGAAGACCTGGTCTCGCCGCCGAAGCGCAGTCTGCCCCTCCCCTCCGATGCGGAAATCGAGGCGATGGTTCGGGAAATCCTGAACGCGGAAAAACCAGCGGAAAAACCGGCAGTACCGAAAGAGGTGACCATGGAAACGACGGTAAACAGCAGCACCCCGCAGGCGACCACGACCGCGGTAAAGCTCACGGAGAACGCCCGCCATGTCCTGGCGAAACGTTACCTCCAGAAGGACAAGGAAGGTAACGTTATCGAGACGCCGGAAGAGATGTTCCGGCGCGTCGCGCGGGCGATTGCCGCCGCGGAGACGAACTACGGTAACAAGGCCGACGCGAAGAGATGGGAGGATGAGTTCTACCGCCTGATGACCACCCTCGAGTTCCTGCCCAACTCCCCCACCCTGATGAACGCCGGCCGGGAGCTGGGGCAGCTTTCCGCCTGTTTCGTCCTCCCCGTGGAGGACAGCATGGAGTCCATCTTTGACGCCGTCAAGTACACCGCCCTCATCCACCAGAGCGGCGGCGGCACCGGTTTTTCCTTTTCCCGGCTGCGCCCGGAGAACGACCGCGTGGGCTCCACCGGCGGCGTCGCCAGCGGGCCGGTCTCCTTTATCCGCGCCTTTGACACCGCCACGGACGTCATCAAGCAGGGCGGTATGCGCCGCGGGGCCAACATGGGCATCCTCTCCGTGGACCACCCGGACATCATGAAATTCATCACCTCCAAGGAAGATTTAAGCAAGCTGACCAACTTTAACATCTCCGTGGCCCTCACCGCCGAGTTCATGGAAGCGGCGAAAAAGGGAGAGGATTACGATTTGATAAACCCCCGCACCGGCAAGGTGGTGGAGCGGCTCAACGCCGGGGAGGTTTTCAACAAGATTGTGGAAATGGCGTGGCGTGCCGGGGACCCCGGCATCGTCTTCATCGACCGCATCAACCGGGACAATCCCACCCCCCAGCTCGGCAAGATTGAAAGCACCAACCCCTGCGGCGAGCAGCCCCTGCTGCCCTACGAGTCCTGCAATCTCGCCTCCATCAACCTCTCCAGAATGCTGCGCGAGCACCACGGCCGGCACGAGGTCGATTATGCGAAGCTGGCGGAGACGGTGCGGACGGGCATCCGCTTCCTGGATGACGTCATCGATGTCAACAAGTTCCCCCTCCCCCAGATCGCCGAGATGACACGTTCCACCCGGAAAATCGGGCTGGGCGTGATGGGCTTTGCCGATATGCTTATCATGCTGGGTATTCCTTATGACTCCGGGGAGGCGCTCAAGACGGCGGCGGAAATCATGCGCTTCGTCAATGAGGAAGCCCTGAAAGCCTCCGCGGAGCTGGGCGAGGAGCGGGGCGTGTTCCCCGCCTTCCAGGGGAGCGTTTATGACGTCCCGGACGGACCCCGGGTGCGGAACGCGGCGCGCACCACCATCGCCCCCACCGGCACCCTCAGCATGATTGCCGGCTGCTCCAGCGGCATCGAGCCCCTCTTTGCCCTGAGCTACACCAAGAACATCCTGGACGGGGCGCAGCTCGTGGAGGTCAATCCCTACTTCGAGGAAGCCGCCCGGCAGGGCGGGTTCTACTCCGAGGATCTGATGCAGAAGCTGGCGGCCGGGGAACACCTGCGGGAAATCGATGGTGTCCCGGAGGATGTCCGCAGGCTTTTCGTCACCGCCCATGAAATCACCCCGCAGTGGCACGTCAAAATGCAGGCCGCATTCCAGCAGTCCACGAACAACGCCGTCTCCAAGACGGTCAATTTCCCCCAGGAGGCCACCCCGGAAGACGTGGCCGAGGTCTACACCCTCGCTTACGAGGACGGGCTGAAGGGCATCACCATTTACCGGGACCGCAGCCGGGACGCGCAGGTGCTGACCACCGGGAAGAAGGAAGACGAAAAGAGGGAGGACGGGAAGCGCACCCCGCGCCGCCGGGCGAAGACCACCACCGGCGTTACCGAAAGGGTGACCACCGGCTGCGGGCACCTTTACGTCACGGTCAACTCGGACGAGCAGGGTATCTGCGAGGTCTTTTCCTCGCTGGGCAAGACCGGCGGCTGCGCCGCCGCCCAGCTGGAGTCCACCTGCCGCCTCATCTCCCTGGCGCTGCGCTCCGGCGTGGAGGTAGCTTCCGCGGTCAAACAGCTCCGCGGTATCCGCTGCCCGTCTATCGCCTGGGAGGACGGCAAGTCCATCCTCTCCTGCGCGGACGCCATCGCCAGCGTGCTGGAAAAGCACACCACCGGCTACGAGGGCAAGCCGCGGGCGGAGGACTACGGCCTGGCCAAGAACCTCGCCGGGCAGTGCCCGGACTGCTCCAACATGCTCGTCTACCAGGAGGGGTGCTTCATCTGCCCCGCCTGCGGGTATACCAAGTGCTAGATGAAAAATGTCTCACCCCCTTTGTCCCCCTCTCCTCCAGGAGAGGGGGAATTTTTATGGAGGGGGGCTTTGCCCCTCTTGAACACCCCCGCTTTGTAGCGATGCAGACCGCCTGGCACTCCGCGAATGGTTCCGGCAGCGGGGTTCTGCTCATTCTTGGTTGTCATTGCGAGGAGCGTAACGACGAAGCAATCTCTTTTTCCTTCGCACGGGATTGCTTCGCTTCGCTCGCAATGACGGCAACAACTAAGATTGAGTAAAAGGTCCGGTTGCATTTGGTGTCAGCCCTCCATATAATGCGGGCAAGATGAGAACCGGGCGGATGATGTAGCGTCGCCGTCCCGCGGATAAGGAGGAGCAAATGTGGGCAGTTAGTCTTAGCTTTCTGGGGGAATGGTTTGTCGTCCCGCACGGCGTGGGACTGGGACTCGCCGTGCTTTTCGGCGCGCTATGGCTGGCGGCGTACTGGCCGCCCCTTTTCGTGAAGCCGTGGCTGTGGGTGGTGCTCATCCCGGGAGCTTTCCTGCCCCTGCTGGCCATCGCTTTCGTCCAGATACCGGCACAGGCTCTCGTGGGACAACTGCTGATGCGCATCTGGCCACCGCTGGTACTGAACCAGTGGCTGCTGCTGGCGGCGATACCGCAGATACTGCTCAGCGGCATTGTCCAGGAGGGCGCCAAGATGCTGCCGGCGGTGTTCTGGTGGTGGCGCCGGAACCGGACCCTAACCCTCCGCATGGGGCTGGTTATCGGGGCGGTGGCGGGCGCGGCTTTCGGCACCTACGAGGCGGTCTGGACCCACCACAAGATGTTCATGGCGGGATGGTCGTGGCAACTGGTGCAGACCCAGGGGCCGTTGGCGCTGGCGGGGATCTGGGAGAGGTTCTTCGCGATGGGCTTCCATATCGCCGCCGGGGCGATAAGCGGCTGGGGACTCGCCCGCGGGTGGGGCTGGAAGTTCTATCTGCTGGCCGCTTTCCTGCATGCACTGCTGAATTACAGCATCGTCCTGCTGCAGGCGCGCATCTTCAGTCTCGTCCAGGTGGAGATTTACCTCGCCGGCATCGCAATACTGGTGAGCTTTGCCGTTCTCCGGTTGCGCTGGAGGTCCGGCGGGGACGAGGACTTCGAAACCGCCTGAATTTCAGAAGCGCAGCTTGATTACCGGCCGGATGTTCACGGGAACGATGCTCCAGATGCCCGCCGACCCCAGGGGGCGCGAGGTCTCCACCCTCTTGCCGTCGACCTCCAGCCAGCCGTGAAGGACGGGTATCGTCAGCCAGCGGCCGAAAAGCCTTGCCTGTCCTAGGCCAATGGTGGCAATCACACGTGAGTTTAGGCCCCGCCGCCGGAGTTGCCGTTTCAACCGTGCCGACTTGACAAAGCAGTCGTTGGTGAGCGTGCGGTAAGGCTCCTGCCGCAGCTTCTCCGCCAGTTTTTCGACGAGCGCCAGGTCGGTCATGGCTGCCGCTCCAGGCGGATGCGCAGGACCCGCCGCGTTGCCGCGGTGACCTTCACGCGGTCGTCGATGCGGTAGCCCGCGACCCAGATAATCTGCGGCGGTGCGGCGAGAATCGGGACGCGGTCCCGCCAGGCCTGCGGGATTTTCCGGTCGATCATGAACTCGTACAGCTTCTTGGACTGGCCCATGCCCAGCGGCTGAAAGCGGTCTCCCCGGCGGCGGCTCCGCAGCACGATTTCCGGTCCCGTCCGGGCAAAGTCGAAGCGGGCGGTAAAGGGGCCGTCGGCGGTTTCCGCGGGCGCCCCGTCGCTGAGTTCGGCGGTCACCCGCCAGCCGGGGAGGACGGTCTCGCCGGGGATTTTAAGCTCAAGTTGGTCTTTCAACTCCGGGAAGGGTGTCTCTACTACGTCGATTCCCAGACGGTAGTGGTCGTACTGCACGGCAAAGGTCAATCCCTCCGGCAAAGTAATTATTTTCCCCGCGCCTTTGTCACGCACCGCCATCAGGTCCTCGATGTGAGTGGCGGAGAGGTCTTTGAGGTTGCCCCGCAGGGCGGCGATACTCCGGCGCAGCATCTGCCGCTGCAGCGCGGGGGGCAGTTTCCCGAAAGCCGCCTTGTCCAGGAGCACCGCGCCGTCAACCTGCCGGCAGACTTCCGGCCACGCTTTCCGCGCCGCCTCCTCCAGGAACTCGAACTCGTCCCGGGCCAGGGTGGCGGTGCGCCGGAGGGCCTCGGCGACCTGCGGATTGTATTCCGCCAGCCGCGGCAGCAGATCCAGGCGGACGCGGTTCCGCAGCGGGTGGAGGGAAAGATTGGTGGCGTCCTGCCGGGTGGCGAGGCGGTGTCGCCGGCAATAGGCGACGGTCTCCTCGCGGCTTACCGATAGCAGGGGCCTGATTACCTCCAGGTTGCCTTCCACAGACGACCACCGTTGCCGCGGCGCCAGACCGCGCAGTCCCTGCGTCCCGCTGCCCCGGAGAAAGTGCATCAGGACGGTCTCTACGTGGTCGTCCCGGGTATGGCCCACCGCGGCAGCGGCTGCCCCCACAGTGCGCGCCACCTCCGAGAGGAAGTTGTAACGAACCTCCCGGGCGGCTTCCTCCAGGGAGAGGCGGTGCTCCTCCCGGTAGCGGGGCACGTCCCGGCGGTCAACCGTTACCGGGATGCCCATGCGCCGGGCCAGGGCGGTCACGTAGCGGGCGTCTTCTTCCGCTGCCGCGCCCCGTATCCGGTGGTCCAGGTGGGCGACGTGCAGCGAGACGCCCGGCTCCGGGCTGAGCTTGTGCAGGACGTGCAGCAGGCAGACGGAGTCCGCGCCGCCGGAGACGGCGACGACCAGTTTCATCGTCGGTGCAATGAGCCGCTGCTCCCGGAGGAAAAGTAAAATGCGCTGTTCCAGAGGTCTTTCTTTCATGGCCTGTCCCGCTCGGGGCTAGGTGGTGAGTATCAGGTTCGTCCGCGCTATCGATTGCGGCGGGTGGGCAAAACCGAGGGCAGCGGCGACCTGCTCCGGCCTGCCGGAGCCTCCGCTGTCGCAGCGGAGCTTCATGACCAGCGTGGCGACGCCTTCTACCAGGGCTTCCAGCCGGATGTCATCAATCAGCTTTCTCAGGTCGTATTTCCGGGGCCCGGTATCGCGCTGGTGCTGCCAGGGCAGTTCTTCCCGCGAGAGCAGGTCCGCGATGGCGCCGGAGATTTCCTCCCGTCCCTGTTCGGTTTCCAGCTTTACTTCGTATTCGGCAAAGCTCATTCGCGACTGTAATGAGGGCAGGATGGGGGGTATCTGGTGGGCTTCCAGCACCCGGATGCCCTCCGGCAGCTGCTGGTTCACCGCGTCCGTGAAGAAGTGGGGCGAAGCCCACTTTTCCAGGAAAACGTCCATCAGCTCCGCCCGGCTGGTGACGCCCAGCGCCAGCGGCGCGGCGATGGAGAGCCGGGGGTGGGGGGAGTAGCCTTCCGAGTAGGCCAGGTTAATCCCGGCGCGCGTCAGGGCGCGCTGCCAGAGGCGCATCAGGTCCAGGTGGGAGATGAACCTGAGCTCTCCCCCGCGGCAGAAGCGGATACGCAGGCGCTGCATTTTCTTACCTTTGCCGGGAGCCGCCCTCGCCGCGGTTCATCCGGTCTTTCCCTCCGGCGGGCATTCCTTCTTCTCTTTCGGTTTCGTGGGGTTTTCCTTGGTGAGGACGACGGTCTCGATTTTCTGGCTCTTCATCTCGGTGATGGCGATTTTGATGTTCTTGTAACGGACCTGCTCGTTGGTATGGGGGATGTGGCCGAGCAAGTGGAGGATAAAGCCGGCGACGGTCTCGTAATCGCCCTCGGGGAGGCCAAGTATCATCTCCTCATTGGCTTCCTCGATGCGCATGGAGCCGTCAATCTGGAAGGTGTTGGCGTTGATAATCTCGTAGTCCTTCTCCACCGAGGCAAGCTCGTCGCCGACCTCCCCGACGATTTCCTCGACCAGCCGGGAGAGGGAGACGATGCCCGCGGTGCCCCCGTATTCATCGACGACGACGCACATGCGGTAGTTGTTGTCGCGCATTTCGACGAAAAGCTCGTCGATAGGTTTCGTCTCCGGGGCAAAGTAGGGGGGGCGGACGATATCATCG
>JBDRGD010000038.1:0-14641 GCA_043818095.1 Chloroflexota bacterium | reverse complement strand
GGGCGGCGTTATCGCCGTAGCTGAGGCCGTCGGAGACAGCGGCACCATCGGGCAGATAAAATTCACTGTCTCCAGTGTGCTCGGTGGCGAGCCGGTTGACTTCACGCCACCGACAGCAAATACCAGCAGCAACAATGGGTTAGCTGACACCAACAGCACCAACAAGGTGGTCATCTCCTATGTTGACCAGGACCAAGAGAAGAATGACCTCTACTGGACCATTACCAAGCTGGGGGGCTCGGATGTTGACAACCTGCTGGAGCAGAACGAGAAGTTCGAGATTACCATCGGCAACACTGACAACGGTACCGGTGGCGGCAACCTCATTGACGCCCTCACCACCGACCTGTCAGTGAACAAGACATTCAGCCTAATCGTGCTGACTCCGGCCGGTGCTACGCTGGAGATCGAGCGCACCACGCCTGCCTATATCGACACCATCATGAACCTGCATTAGTGATGCTTCTCGCAGGTGAAATGAAGAGGGGAAAGGCTCTTGCCGATTCCCTTCCCACGTGAAACGTTAGAGGATAAAAATTAGGAGGGAAAATGCTAACAAAATTCTTTAAGAGAGGCGAAAAAGGAATCACCGGGCTGGAGACAGCCATCATCCTGATTGCCTTCGTGGTCGTTGCCGCGGTCTTCGCCTACACCACCCTGTCCGCCGGCTTATTCTCCACGCAGAAAAGCCAGGAGGCGGTCTACGCCGGCCTCAAGGAAGCCCGGAGCACCCTGGAGCCCAAGGGCGGCGTTATCGCCGTAGCTGAGGCCGTCGGAGACAGCGGCACCATCGGGCAGGTAAAATTCACTGTCTCCAGTGTGCTCGGTGGCGAAGCAATCGATTTCACGCCACCGACAGCAAATACCACCAGCAACAACGGGTTAGCTGACACCAACAGCACTAACAAGGTGGTCATCTCTTATGTTGACCAGGACCAAGAGAGGGTGGACCTCTACTGGACCATTACCAAGCTGGGGGGCTCGGACGATGATAGCCTGCTGGAGCAGAACGAGAAGTTCAAGATTACCGTCGGCAACTCCGCGAACGGTACCGGCGGCGGCAACCTGATTGACGCTCTCTCTACCGACCTCACCGTCAACAAGACCTTCTCCCTTATCGTAAGCCCGCCGAACGGCGCAACGCTTGAGGTCGAGCGCACCACGCCCGCATACATCGATACCATCATGAATCTGCACTAGGATTTGCGGGGATACCCGGGGTTGGGGGCTTCACCCGCCCCCAACCCCTTTCCCCGGACCGCCACAGGCGGGTCCGGATGACCGGGGACTGTAGAGCGGCGGAGAGGACTACTGACGCGACTGGATTGTTTTTCGGAAGGACTGACGGAGGCACCTAGTGGACAAAGCCGTAACGACAGCCCTGCTCATCATAGCGGGAGTGGTCTGCATGATATTCGTCTTCAATAGTGTTTACCCGATGGTAAACCGCTCCAGCGCCGCTATGGTCAGTATGGCGGACAAGATAGATGACCGGATGAAAAGCCGGATAAGCATTGTCCACGCCGCCAACACCTCTAACCGGACCGAGGTTTACCTCTGGGTGAAAAATGTGGGCAGCTCCCGCATCACGAATATTGAGGAGAGTGACCTTTTTTTCGGCCAGGAAAACAATTTTGAGCGCGTACCTTACGTCGACGACGCCGGCGGGACTTACCCCTACTGGGAGTATTCCCTGGAAAACAACAGCGAGTGGCTGAACAGCGCCACACTGAAGGTGACCATAACTTACGACAGCGATCCCGGGGCGGGGACCTACTACACCAAGGTGATTATCCCCAACGGGATCTCTGACGAGTTTTTCTCTAGTATGTAGCGGAGTAGTTTATGGAGGCAGTAATCGTCTCAATAATTTGCATCACCCTGGTGGTCTTCGGTGGCATGACCATGTCCCAGGGCTTCTTCACGTCCGTTGATGCCTCCACGTCCGGCTTAGAGCGGATGAGCAGCCTCGGAGAGGACATCATGCGTACGGAAATGGCCACGGTGAATGCCAGCATGCCGTCCGCGAATACGCTTTACATCAGACTGACTAACAATGGCCAGACCAAGGTGGCCGATTTTTCCAAGTGGGACGTCATCGTCCAGTATTACGACAGCACCGGGACCTATTACGTGAAGTGGCTCCCGTATAACGAGGGAGCGCTGGGGAACGACGAGTGGCAGAAGTCCCGGATTTACCTGGCCGGCGGGCAGCCGGAGGTCTTCGACCCTGATATTGTAAACCCCGGGGAGACGATTGAAATCGAGGCGAAGCTGGACCCGGCGGTGGGGAGCGGCACCACCAACATGGCGGTGGTCTCCACGCCCAACGGTATTCCCGCCTCGGCCTATTTCTCCCGTTAATAGTACCGGAGGAAATTAAGGATAAGCCGCAGATGCTGAAAAAAACGTTTAACAGAGTGCGGGACTGGCTGATAGCCCTGAAAATCCGCATCTTCGGCAAGAAGAAGCGCAGCAAGGCGGCGCTGAGCTTTGACCTGCTTTACCAGCTTTCGTATATGGCGGTCATCGCCGCCGGCGGCGTGCCCCGTAGCCGTATTTTTGAGCGTGCCGCGGAGCTGGACTGCTCCTCGGCGGAGTATTTCCGTACGATTGAGCTTGCCTGCAAGCGTCTCAAGTATGACTATGCCCAGGCCTGCCGCATCATCGGGGAGACGGCCCCGGAGGAGGAAATCAAGGGCCTGCTCCTCCGCTTCGCCAACTCCCTGCTGTCCGGGGAGCCGGAGGCGGAATTCCTGTCACGGGAGGCGAAAGCCCAGCGGGAAGCCTATGAAAACGAGTACGGGCGCAAGCTGGAAGCGATGAAGATGTGGACGGACGCCTACGTTTCCCTCATCCTGGCGGGTGTGCTCGTGGTCATCATCGGCATCGTTTCCACCATGATCTGGAAGATAGAAATCACGGTGATTATGAGCATGGTGTTTATCTCTGTTATGACCTGCGCTCTCGGCGTCTGGCTCATCTATATTGTCTCCCCCAAGGAGGTTTTCGTGCTGAGCTGGGCGGGCTCGCGGGAGCAGAAACTGGCCCAGAAGCTTTTCAAGTTGCTGATGCCCGCGGCGCTCGCTATCAGTGCCCTCTTCATGCTGGTGTCCACCAATATGGGGACGTCGCTGGTCGCAGTGGCGGTGCTCCTCTTTCCCCTGGGATTCATCATGAGCGTTGATGACACCATGGTGCGGAAGAGGGACGCGGAGGTGGGGACTTTCCTGCGTTCCCTGGGGGCCGTGTGCGCGGCGCTGGGGACAACGGTGAACAATGCTCTAGCCCGTATCGACCTGGATGCCATCAATAACCTCCGCCAGACGGTGAAGCGGCTGCACACCCGGCTGGGAGCCGGCATCCGTCCCAAGTTCAGCTGGAAAAAGTTTATCGACGAGACGGGTAGCGAACTGGCCAACCGCAGCGTCGGCATGTTTTACGATACTATCGAGGTGGGCGGCTCGCCCGGCCAGGCAGGCTACCAGGCTTCCCTCTTCGCGGATAACATCGCGCTGCTGCGCGCCCGGCGGCGGACGGTCACCATGCCCTTCCGCTGGCTCTGCATGGCGATGCATGTCTCCGTCGTTGTCCTGCTGATTTTCATCACGGAAATCATCATGGCCTTCGCGGGCATGGTGACCAAGGCGCAGGAAGCGATGCCCAGTGTTGCCGGCGCGCCGAGCCTGGGGTCGTTTACCAGCTTCAATCTCTCCGGCCTGGAAGTCATGCATAACATGGTCGTGCCTCTGGTGCTGGTTTTCACCATTGCGGACGCCGTCGCCCCCAGTCTCGCTGACGGCGGGAGCTGGTATAAGATTCTGCATAACCTTTCCTTCACCGCCGCTATTTCCGGATTGTGCCTGATATTCTTGCCGGTGATGGCGGAGGCGTTGTTTAAGTCAGTCCAGATTTAGGGGGACGTATGAGTACAGAAGACCGGATCACGGCTCTGGAAGAAGAGCTGCAAGAGACCAAGAGCGAACTGCAGCATATCCTTCTGGATATCCGCACGTTGCAGATGGAGGCGCAGACGCCCCTGCCCGCGGACGCCCGGAGAGGGAAAATGCCTGTGGAACGTGAGAGGCAAAGGGGGGTAAAGACCGATGGAAATGGATAAAAAGCTGGAAATGCTGGAAGGGGAACTGAAGCTGATGAAGGGGGAGGTGAAGGAGACGCTGTCGAGCGTCCGGGACTACCTGCAGAGGGCCAAGCTGCCCACGAATGACACCGTGCTGATTCCGGCATCGGATAACGAGCAGCTGCGTCCCGTGGTCGTGTCCGGAGGCGTAGTTTCCGGCGGGACGGTAGTGGCCCCGCCCCAGACGTCTGCCGCTCCGGCGGCGACTCCCTCTAGGGGCAGCAACATCTATGGTGATGAGAGTCCCTCCGTGATTGGCATGCCGGCGGCGCCGGCGGCCCCGGCGGGGGTGGGTTCCACCCGCAGAGCCAGGCATGCCGAGCCCCGGGAGGATGTGCTGGAGATGGAGGTCCCGGCGGCGGCACCGCAGACAACCGCGGCGGTGCCCCTGATGGAAGAAACTTTCCCGGAATATGAAGATTACGATGACGGGGAAGATGAAGAGATAGACATCGGCAGCGACGGTGTGCTCCCGGATTTCGGGCCGGTCACGCCCGGACCGGAGGCGGGCCCCCCCACTCCGCAGGTGAACCTGCTGGCGAACCTCATCCGCTGGGTGGCCAGCACCCGGCAGCAGATTGGCCCCGAGCAGCTGCCCACCTTCCTGGAGGTTTACGGTGTCACCGGGAACCTTTCCCCGGAACTTAAAGAAGTTATCCTGCAGCTCGTAGAGATAACCTCCGGGCAGGAGGATGCCGGCAACACCGCGGACGTCTGGAGCCGGCTGATTCTGGAGCTGCACGGCATACTGGCAGGCGGCGGGGTCCCCTTCCTCAGCGGGAAGGGACTGCCGCGGATGCAGGATGACCTGGCGGCGGAGCTGGAAGCGGAACTGGCGGAGGAGACCAGGCCCGAAGTGCGGCCTCTGAAGCTGAAAATCGTCTATCCCGGCGGTACCGATGGGGCGGAAAAAGAGGTAACCATTGACCTCAACCCGGAGGCGGATGAAGGGGAGAAAGCCGTCAAAAAGCCCAGGTCATCACGGTCACGGAAAGGTCAGGTGGCGAAGTAATATGGGCGGGAAAAAGGACAAGAAAGAAGAAAAAGCGCTGGTGCTTACCGGTGTGCAGGAGGTGGATGAGAAGCTGGGCGGCGGCATCCCGGTGGGTTCCCTGGTACTCATCGAGGGGCACTCCGATGCCGGGAAGAGCGTGCTCTGCCAGCACCTCGCCCACGGCAGCCTGCAAACCGGGGAGGTCGGCGTCGCTTACTACAGCACGGAGAACACCATCCGCAGCCTGATTGCGCAGATGGACTCGCTTTCCCTGAACACCATAGACTACCTGCTCTCCGACCGTTTCCGCATTTTCCCCCTCTCCTTCCACAGCGCCCAGATAAAGGACGGCCGCAAGCCCTTCACCCTGATGGCGCACCATTTCAGCAAGCTGCCGCCGCGGTTCAAGGTGGTGATTGTGGACTCGCTTACGGTGCTCATCTCCCACAGCAACGCGGTATCGATAATCGATTTCTTTTCCGAGTGCAAGGAGATTTGCGACGAGGACCGCACCATTATCCTGGTGGCGCATTCCTACGCCTTCGAGGAGGACATGCTGGTGCGGACACGCTCCCTCTGTGATGCCCGGTTCCGGCTGAAGCTGGAGCAGATGGGCGACCGCCTGGTGAAAATCCTGGAGGTGCTGAAGGTCCACGGCGCGGAAAGGCCCACCGGGGACGTGGTCAGCTTTGACATCGAGCCGAAGCTGGGCATCCGGATTATCCCCCTGGCGAAGGCGCGGGTGTAGAGGTAACGCATGTCGTTAATGCCCTTTGAGATGAAGGCATGCCGCGGGGACTGCGGGCGGGAGTGCGGGCACGACTTTGCCAGCTGCCCTGTCTTTCCCCGGCTGACCCCGGAACTGCAGGAGTTGTGCAAGGAGAACCTGCACCTGCTGCAATACCTGCATAATCTCCCGGAAGATATCGGCATGCCGGAGTACGTTGCGGCACTATCCCGGAACTTGAAGACCAAAAAAGACCCCAACCTGATTTATCCTGCTACCGAAGAGGTTTACATCCATATTTTGAGAAATCCGGAAGACGTCCGGAACCATTACATTCCCATCGAGCCCTGCCTCAGCGAGGGCCAGGACAGCTTCCTCGATGAAATGGAGACCCGCCTCGCGGACTACGTCGAGGAGCTGGAAGGCGTCACGGAAGCGGCGGCGCGTATCGACCTGGTCATGAGCATCGTGGACCGTATCGTCGTCGTCCGGGGGAAGGGCATGGGCAAGGTCAACACCCGCGGCACCGGTATGTTCGGGGCGCTCCGGGGCGGCGTGGCCGTCAAGGAAAAAATAACGTTAACGCCCTTCCAGTACCGCAGCGTCCGCTACCTGCTGCGGCGGAAACTCGAGGGGCTGGGCGTTCTCCAGCCGATGATTGACGACCCTAATATCGAAGACATTTCCTGCTCCGGCCTGGGGAACATCTTCGTCGAGCACAAGGTGTTCGGCGGTCTCACGTCAAGCATCGGCTTTGAGAGCCACGAGGAACTGGACAAGTTCGTTATCCAGCTCGCCGAGGGCATCAAGCACCCGGTGACTTTCCGCGAGCCCTGCGTGGACGCCACCCTGCCGGACGGCTCCCGTATCAACATCGTCTACGGCACGGACGTCTCCAAGCGGGGCAGCAACTTCACCATCCGTAAGTTCTCGGATACGCCTTTGAGCATCCTGGAGCTTATCCAGTTCGGGGCGCTCAACTACGATATGGCGGCTTACCTCTCCATCATCCTGCAGGAGGGGATGAATGCCTGGGTGGCGGGGGAGACGGCTTCCGGTAAGACGACGCTGATGAACGCCCTCACCACCTTCATCGCCCCGGAAGCGAAAATCGTGAGCATCGAGGACACGCCCGAAGTCCAGGTGCCCCACCATAACTGGATACGGGGGTGCACCCGCGGCTCCGGGAAGAACTCCGAGTCCTCGGAAGTCTCCATGTTTGACCTGCTTAAGGCCGCGCTGCGGCAGAGGCCTAACCTGATTATCGTGGGCGAAATCCGCGGTGAAGAGGGCGCCATCGCCTTCCAGGCGATGCAAACGGGTCACGCCTGCATGAGCACTTTCCACGCGGCTTCCGTAAACAAGCTCATCCAGCGCGTCACCGGTCACCCGATTAACGTACCCAAGACCTATGTGGACAACCTGAACGTGGTCATCATCGCCCAGCAGGTGCGGCTGCCCAGCGGTAAACCGGCGCGGCGGCTCACCAGCATTAATGAAATTGTAAGTTACGATTCCGTATCGGACTCTTTTTCCTTCATCGAGGTCTTCAACTGGGACCCGGTGACGGACAGCTTTCATTTCCGCGGCAACCAGAACTCATACCTGCTGGAGTACAAGATTGCCCCCCGCCGCGGTCTGTCCCACGAGAGGCGGCGGGAAATCTACAAGATGCTGAAAGCCCGGGCGGAATCCCTGCGCAAGATTCACGAGCAGGGCAAGTCGGACTTCTACCAGCTTTACGGAATTCTTTCCAAGGCGATACGGGATGCTAAGTTCTAGCCGCGGATGCCACGGCTAAGGAGGTAACGGATGTTTTTAAACCTGCGTAAATCGAAGGGTCCGGAGGAGGAAGGCAATCCGGCACTGACGGACAACGTCAGGAAAAAGGGACAGAAAAGAAAAGACGAGGACAGCGATGAGCTGGTCCAGCAGATATCCAGCCTGGAGGGACTGGTCAACCAGCGCACGCGGGACCTGGAGCAAGCGAAAAATCAGCTGCACCAGCTTTACAAGAGCCCGGGGGGCGCTGAGGATGTGGCGGTAGGGCCCGGTGAGGTATTGCCTGACGCGGCGCTGCTGGCGGAACCGGAAAAAACGGGGAAAAGTTCCTCGCCAGAGTCGGAGGAAGAGCGGCTGAAACTCGCCGAGAGCCTGCTGGAGAATGTCCGCGGCGGCGAGCCGGTGGCGCCCCCTCCGGGACCGCCCGAGGAGGCGGCCGAGAAACCGAAAGAGAAACCGGCACCGGTGGCGGAAAAGCCCGATGAACCGGCCGCTGACGACTTTTTTACCGCGGTCGAGGAGGAAGAAAACGCTTTGTCCTCGCTCATCGCCTCCATGCCGGACGTCAATATCGACGAACTGCTGCGCACGGCCGAGGAGGTAAAGGCCCTGGCGCAGGACTTTTTGCCGGAGGAGAATGAGTCATAAAGTAAAGAAGAGACGTCCTCCTCCGAGCTTATGGGGGAAAGGTGGAGGGTAATTTGAAGGTAAATGGGGGATATCATGCTTGC
Organism: Chloroflexota bacterium; assembly: GCA_043818095.1. Taxonomy (GTDB): domain Bacteria; phylum Chloroflexota; class Dehalococcoidia; order Dehalococcoidales; family RBG-16-60-22; genus JBDRGD01. The sequence goes on along the minus strand of JBDRGD010000038.1, from coordinate 6,266 downwards.
CGCCCCCGCACCAGGATTGTAGCCTGAGGTTGCGGGAGGTAGCCGGAGACCGTTGACCGAACTGGCAGACGGGCAGTCTGCGATAAGGGGGAAACCAAGATGGGGACCAGAAAAAGTCTAAGGAAGAGGCTTAACCGTTACCTGTGGCGCATCGGTGCCATCACCGCCGCCTGTACCCTGCTTTACTACTTGCCGGTGCTGATGACACTGGTGGGCATGACGACCGCCGGCGATATCCTGGGCAGATTCCATAACCTCTTCGGCATCGATTTCTATGCCCTGGTATTCTTCGCGCCCGTGGTCTATACCGCTTACGTGCTGGGCATCAACGCGGCGATAATCGTCGCGCTCACGGCAACCGTACTGGTGCTGCCGTACGCCGTCCTGATTGACACCTATCCCAACGTGCTCTTCAAACCCACCGCTTTCGCCATTATCCTCAGCGCGGTGGGGGCGGTCGTGGCGATGGTCCAGAAAAGCGACGAGCAGCGCCGCAAGAGCACCCGCGAACTGAAATGCCTTTATGACATCGGCCGGGCGGCGGAAGAGTGCGAGACGGCGGAAGACTTCCTCTCCGCGACGATGAACCTCCTCCCCGGGGCGATGCAGAGCCCGGAGGAGACCGGTGTCAAGATAACGGTGAACGACCGGGTATACCAGAGCCCGGAATTTGACGAGTTTCCCCGGATAATCGCGGAAGAGCTCACCGTCGGCGGTGAGGTGCGGGGCAGCCTGGCGATCAGCGGCATGCGCGCGGCCCTTACCGGGCAGGAGCACCTGGTGCAGACCGTGGCGGAGCGCCTCGGCGGCGCCCTTCACGGTATCGAACTGGAGCAGTCCCTGCGCGGTTATTATGAGCAGCTCGAGGAGATGGTCGAAAAAAGGACCCACGACCTGGCGCAGATGCAGGAGAAACTGATCCGCTCGGAGCGGCTGGCGGCGGTGGGTGAACTCGCTTCCGGCGTCGGGCATGAACTGCGCAACCCGCTCAACGTTATCCGCAACTGCGCTTATCTCCTGCGGATGAGCCTGGGGGAAAGCGACGAGGAGTCCGGGAAGACCCTGGCGGTGCTGGACAAGCAGGTTGACATCGCCAACCGCATCGTCACGGACCTGCTGGACTTCACGCGCATCCGGCCGCCGCAGCGGACCGAGTTCATCCTGAACAGCCTGGTGAAGGAGAGCCTGTCCTGGGTGGTCATCCCGCAGAAGGTCAAGGTGACCGCGGACCTGGACGGTATTTCCCCCAGCATCTACGCCGATTCCGAGCAGGTGGGCCGAGCCTTTGCCAACATTATCTCCAACGCGGTGCAATCCGTAAACGGCAACGGCGGCAAGCTGAAAATCACCACCGGCACGGAAGAAGGCTCCGCCTGGGTGAGATTTGAAGATAACGGCTGCGGTATCCCCGCGGACAACATGGACAAGATATTTGAACCGCTTTTCACCACCAAGCCCAAGGGCATCGGCCTGGGTCTGGCCATCACCAAGCGGGTCGTGGAGCAGAACAAGGGCATAATCGAGGTAGCGAGCCAGGTGGCGAAGGGCACGACCTTCACCATCAAGCTGCCCATCGCGGTAAAAGAAAGGAAGGAGTAAACCATGAAGGAAACGACGAGCATCCTGGTGGTGGACGATAATGAAGACCTGCTGGAAACGTTTTCCCTGATTCTCCAGCGGCGCGGTTTCCAGGTGGCGACCGCGGCGGACGGTTTGGCGGCGGTGGACAAGTTCCGGGAGCAGCACTTTGACGTGACCCTCATGGACATCGTCATGCCGGAGATGAACGGCGTCGAGGCTTTCCTCAAAATCAAGGAGCTCTGTCCCGGCGCCCGGGTCATCCTGATGACCGCCTACTCGGAAGAGAAACTGATTGAGATGGCGCTGCAAGAAGGGGCCTACTGCGTCGTCAGCAAGCCTTTGCGCATTGACCGCATTATCGATTTGATTAATGAAATCTCCGCCCCCGGCCCCGTGCTGCTCGTCGATGATGATGCGGATGTCCTGGGGACGATGGCGCAGGCGCTGAAGCAGGAAGGCTACGACGTGAAGACGGTCGGCAGCGGGGAGGAGGCGGTACGCCTCACCCGGGAACGGAACTATCCCATCGTTTTTATTGACATCAAGCTGCCGGTGATGAACGGCCTGGAGACGTTTATCCGGCTGAAGGAGATGAATCCCGGGATAACCGCCATTATGATGACCGGCTACCGGGAGGAGATGAAGCAGACGGTGGAGGCGGCGCTGGCTGCCTCCGCCGTGACCTGCCTCTATAAACCTTTCGACCCGTTAAAGGCGCTGGACCTGATTCACCGGCTGGCAACGGGACCGCAGACAGCAGGGGACCGCAATGAAAAACAGGCACAGTATACTGGTAGTTGACGACGAGGTAGATTTCCTCACCGTCATCCAGAAAATCCTGCAGGCCAAGGGCTACGAGGTGGCCACGGCGCCTACCGCCGGGGAAGCCGTATCCCTTTCGCGGGAGCGCTTTTACCACGTGGCTATCCTGGATATCAGCCTGCCGGACTCGGACGGCACGGAGCTTATCTCCACGCTCCTGGGGCAGCACCCGGAGATGATTGTCATCATGCTCACGGGGCATTCTTCCGTGAAGAACGTCACCGAGTCCCTGAACCGGGGCGCCTTCGCTTACCTGGAGAAACCGCTGGACCCGGACCACCTCATCTCCGTGATGTCCCGCGGGCTGGAGAAGCAGCACCTCGAGATGGAGAACCGGGCGCTGGTGGAGAAGCTGGCGGAGCATGACCGGGAGACCGGCATCCTGCTGGAGGTGTCCCAGGCGGTGTCCCAGACCCTTGACCTGGAGCAGATCATCGCCGCCGCCCTTGAGAAAGTGAGCCGGATGCTGCAGGTGGACGCGGGCTATGTCTATCTCCTGGAGAATGACCGCCTCGTGCTGAAGGGGCACCGCGGGTTTTCCAGCGGGATAATCGCGGAGCTGGGGAAAGAAGCCGCGGCGGGTATCGAGATGAGCGTTCTTTGCCAGGCGGAGCCGATGCACGTGTCCCGGCTGGGGCATGATACCCCCGGCCTGGCGGCGCTGGTGGAGGGCGGTTTCCGCTCTTACCTCTGCGCCCCGCTCGCCGTCGTCGGGGAGGGCATCGGCGTCATCAGCATTGCCACCCGTGAACAGCGCTGCTTTACCCCGGCGGAAATCAACCTGCTCACCGCCATCGGCAAGGAAATCGCCATCGCGGTGCGCAACTCCCAGCTCTACGAGGAAGCCTCCAGCACGCGGGCGCTGCGGGAGTTGGATGCCCTGCGCACGGAGTTTCTGGCGAACGTTTCCCACGAACTGAGGACCCCGCTGGCGGTCATCAAGGGCTCGGCGAACAGCCTCCTCCAGACGGACGTCACCTTTGACGAGCAGACCTGGCGCGATTTCCTGACGTCCATCGATAACGATGCCGACAAGCTGACCCGCCTGGTGGACGACTTATTGATGATGTCCCGGCTGGAGGCGGGGGCGCTGGAGGTCCGGAAAGAGCCGAATGGCATGGACGGGCTCGTCGCCGGCGTCCGGGACCGCCTGAACAGCCTGGCGGGACACCACCGGCTGGTGGTTGATATTCCGGACGACCTGCCCACCGTGATGGTGGATGAGGGACGCATCGGGGAGGTGCTCACCAACCTGGTGGAGAACGCGGTGAGGTATTCCCCGGAGGGCACGCAGATTAAGCTCAGCGCCAGCCCCAACAGCGGCGATGTCGTCGTCAGCGTAGCTGATGAAGGCATCGGCATCCCCCGGGAGCTGCAGCGGAAGGTGTTCGACCGTTTTTACCAGGCGCGGAACAATCGGAGGCGCCACCGGGACGGCACCGGACTGGGGCTGGCTATCTGCCGGGGCATCGTGGAGGCGCACGGGGGGAAAATCTGGGTGGAAAGCGAGCCGGAACAAGGCTCACGATTCAACTTCACTTTACCGATAAGTTCATAGAGGTGCAACATGGAGAAAACGCATATTCTGGTGGTCGATGACGACCCGGCGATTCTGAGGCTGCTCTGTACCAACCTCAAGGCCCGGGGCTATAAGGTTTCCACCGCCGCGGACGGGGAAGAGTCCCTGAAGGCCGCCGAAGGCGATTTCGTGGACCTGATTGTCCTGGACCTGATGATGCCCAAGGTGGACGGCGTGGAGGTCTGCCGCCGCGTCCGCGAGTGGTCCGACGTTCCCATCATCATCCTCAGCGCCCGCGGCGACGAGACGGATAAGGTCAAGTGTCTGGAACTGGGGGCGGACGACTACCTGACCAAGCCCTTCGGCATCCCCGAACTGATGGCGCGGATTAAGGCGGCGCTCCGTCACGGGAACCGCTCCCGCGGAGAGGTCAGCGCGCCGAACTTTACCTGCGACGGCCTGGAGATTAACTTCGCCATGAGGCGGGTGACCGTGGACGGTAAGGAAGTGCCCCTGACGCCGACGGAGTACTCCGTGCTGCAGAACCTGGCGGTCAACCGGAACAAGGTCCTGACCCACAGCATGCTGCTGCAATCCGTCTGGGGGCCCGAATACTGCTCCGAGAAAGAGTATCTGCGGGTTTTCATCGGCCGGCTGCGCAAGAAAATCGAACCCGACCCCCAGAGCCCCCGGTATATCCAGACCATCCCCGGCGTGGGCTATCACCTGGGCGTCGCCGCGTAACGTTTCCCCTGTCAGAGGCAGACGAGCCGTCCCCCCGGACGGCTCGTTTTTTATTACGGGATATTTACGGGGAATATCTTGACATTTATGTCTTGTTTACCACCGCGATGTTAATCTTGGTCGTAAATGAAACAAATAGAATATCCCGAGGAGGCCAAGATGACCGAAAAAACCAGGATTCTTTTTGTCAGCAGTGACCCCAAGCTGCTCAAATTTCTCCCCCGGCAACTCCGGGATGCCGGCTTTCAGGTGGTGACCACCCCGGAAACCGGAGGCCCCCTGAATGACGTCCTGGACCAGGAAAACCCGGACTTCATCATCCTGGATATCATGGCGCCGCAGCTCGACGGCATCGAGGTCTCCCTGCGCATCCGCCAGTGGTCAAAAGTGCCGATTCTCATGCTCACCGCCTGGGGCGCCGGTGAGGACCGCGTGAGGGCACTGGATCTGACGGCGGACGGCTATCTTACGGAATCCTTCGGCGTGGAGGAAGTGGTGTGGCGGATAGAAAAAGTCAGGGAGCTAAACGGGGCGGCCTCTAGCGCCCCCTTCGTCCGCTCCGGCTCCGTGTAAGCCCGCGCAAGCGCTTAACAAAAAGGGGTCCGGTAACCCCGTTGCCGGGCCCCTTTCTTTTTGCCCGCCCGCCGGCGGCCTAACCATCTTTTACGGATTGTTTATAACCGCTTCCCCCGTTTTTATGCCCTGTTACTCAGGCCGGGACTAAGCTGAAAACAGGATAAAGAGACGGGTATGACGCCCGCGGTAAAACGGCAAATGAAGAAAAAACTGCTGTTTCTCCTCGCTGCTGTGATATTACTGACCCCCTGGCCGGTGGCTTACGCTTATGACAACACCCCCGGAGAGCAGTCCCCGGTGGATATCACGGCCGCCGCCGCCGGACTCCCCGGCTGGACGGCTTACGGCAGCGCCATCGGCGGGGTGTCAACGCCCGGCACCCTTTATTTTATTGATGCTACTACTTACCCGGGGGACACCCAGGTGACCCTTTACCTCACCAATACCCTCGACCTCAGCCATGACTACCGCTACCTGATGCTGAGGGTGGGCCTCTATGCGGAGGACGGCGCCGACTGGACATGGGCGACCGCTCCCGGCGGCGACCCGTTTCCGAAAACTTACCTGACGATGCGCAATGGCCGCGTCAGCTTTTCCGTCCCCGGATATGCCCGCTACAAGCTGACCGTTGACGGCGGTTCCTTCTACTGCTATCCCGGGGGCACCTCGGCGGTGCCGGAGTTCTACCTTACGGCGGAATAGGAGATAAAGCGATGTCGATGACCTGGTATCCGAATGAAGAGAGCAAGCCCCGGCAGGAGACGGAAAGTAGCGCTTTCCGGCAGCACGACGAGGCGATGCAGCGGTTCCGGCGGGCGCACCCGGCCTGGACGGCGGCGGAAAACGGTGCCGCGGCGGCGGAGGAAGACCCGTTTACCCTGATGCTCTTCCGGCACGTCAGCCTGCGCCGTTTTTGCTGGAACTAAAAGCCCCTCCGTCCGTCACAGCCCAAGGGTATCGTTTGGTCTTGACTGTTCGTTAATGCTCATCCCCTTGCCTCCCTTTCAAACAGTTTCTCCCCATT
>JBDRGD010000037.1:0-9105 GCA_043818095.1 Chloroflexota bacterium | reverse complement strand
CCGCAATATCGACCGGCAGCTTTACGCCGATTTCGCCCCCACTCCGCTCCAGTCCGCCCTTTTCCCGGACTGCCTTGCCCGGGGCATCGATATTACCCGCGGGGGCACGGCTCCCTACCTGACGCAGTCGCAGCCGCTCATCGGCGCGATTAACGTCGGAGATTCCCTGGCGGCCATCAGGAAGGCGGTGTTCGATGACCGGCGCGTCACCATGGCACAGCTCATCGATGCCCTGGACCGGGACTTCGAGGGCGACGGGGAAATCCGGCACATACTGGATAAGGCGCCCAAGTTCGGCAACGACGACGATTACGTTGATGCCCTGGTCAACGACGTGCTCACCCACGGCAGCAACGAGGTGGCGAAATACCCCGGCATCGCCGGGACGAAGTCCACCGCCTGCGCCGGGACGGCCACCGCCAACGTGCCCCTGGGGGCGGTGGTGGGCGCCCTGCCGGACGGCCGGAAAGCCCGCGAACCGCTGGCGGAGGGTGGTTTATCTCCCTACCAGGGGAGGAACGTCAGCGGCCCGACGGCTACCCTGAGGTCGGTGGCGAAGTTGGACCACCTCAAGTTGACGGGGGGCTCCGTGCTCAACATGCGGTTCAGTCCGGACGTCGTGAAAGACGAGTCAAAGATGCGAAAATTCGCCCAGCTTATCCGCACTTTCTTCGAGACCGGGGGCTATCTCGTGCAGTTCAACATCATCAGCACCGACACCCTGCGGGACGCCCAGAAGAACCCGGCGAAATACCGCGACCTGCTGGTGCGGGTGGCCACCTACAGCGCCTACTTCGTGGAGCTGAGCCCCCGTCTCCAGGAGACCATCATCGCCCGGACCGAGTTCCAGGACGTCTAATAGTATCGATGGAGAATACGAGAGGGCTCGTTTTCCATATCATCCACGGCTCTTTTGTGGACGGGCACGGCATCAGAACCACGGTATTCCTCAAGGGGTGCCCGCTGCGCTGCCTCTGGTGCTGCAATCCCGAGGGACAGCAGGACTATCCCGAAATCAAGTTTACGCTTTCCCTGTGTGACGGCTGCGGCCGGTGCCTGTCCGCCTGTGCCCCCGGCGCGCTCCGGCTCGTTACCGGCGAAGATGGCGACCAACTGGAAATCGACCGTGCAAGGTGCACCGGGTGCGGCGCTTGCGGGGAAGCCTGCTCCCGGGGAGCCCTCGAGCTGTTCGGCCGGGAAATGAGTGTCGATGAAGTATTCGCCGTGGTGCAGAAGGACGAGCCGTTTTACCGCGCCTCCGGGGGCGGGGTGACCATCGGGGGCGGGGAGCCGACATACCAGGCGCGCTTTACCCTGGCGCTGCTGCGCCGCTGCCGGGAGAACTATCTCCACACCGCGGTGGATACCTGCGGGTACACGACCACCCGCGAGGGCTTTCAAGTCCTGGAGGAGGCTGACCTGCTGCTCTTCGACCTTAAAGGGATGCTCCCGGAGGAGCACCGGCGCCACTGCGGGGTGTCCAACGAGGTCATCCTGGACAACCTGCGCCGGCTGGCCGGGAGGGGGAAACCGCTGATTATCCGCGTTCCGGTCATCCCCGGCTATACCGACTCGGCGGAGAACATCGCCGCCGCCGCGGAGCTCCTGGCGAAATACCGGTCCGTGGAAAGGGTCGACCTCATGGCGTATCATGAGTACGGCATGGTGAAATACGGGCAGCTCGGCAGGGCTTATCCCCTGGACGTTGCCCCGCCGGGGCCGGAGCGCATGGCGGACGTCCGGAAGATTTTCGAGGGATACGGCCTGAATGTCCGGCTGGGCGGTTAGCTCCCCGGGGCGCGGTTACCGTTCGACAGCAGGACGCGCGGAGGATGAAGATGACAGGTAAATTCGAGGACTTACTGGAAAGCACCTTCCGGCTGGCGGAGAACGAGGGCGAGGACAAGGTGGTCAGCCTGGACGAGGCCGTCCGGCGGCTGGTAAAGCCCGGCATGAAAATCCACATCGGGACGACGCACTGCTGCTCCAGCGCTACCCTGCTGGAGATGGCGCGGCAGTTCCGCGGCAGGAGTCCCGCCTTTACCATGGTGATGAGGGGCATCCGGGACACGGCGATGGTAATGCTCCACCTCGGCCTGGTCAAGAAGGTGATTACCAGCTTTTCCGGGAACGTCTATCCCTGGTACGGGCCGAACCCCGTGACCCAGAAAGCCTATGACGGCAAGGATTTCGTCCTTGAAGACTGGTCAATTCTGACTTTCCCCCTGATGCTCCTCGCCGGGGCGCTGGGCCTCGGCTTTATCCCCACCACCTCCATCCTGGGCAGCACCATGGCGGAGGACAACCGGGAGTCTTTCCGGGAGATGGACGACCCCTTCGGCAGCGGGCGGAAGCTCGGCATCATCCGGGCGCTGAACCCGGAACTCTCCGTGGTGCACGCCCTCGCCGCCGACCGCGCGGGCAACGCGATCATCGCCCCGCCTTACAGCGAGAGCCTCTGGGGGGCGAAAGCCAGCACCGGCGGCGTGCTCCTCACCACCGAGCACCTAGTCTCCACCGACTTTATCCGCAAATATTCCCACCTGGTGAAGCTGCCCGGCTACATGGTGAAATCGGTCTCGGTGGTGCCGCTCGGGGCCCATCCCAACGGCGTCTGGAACCAGGGCATCGGGGAGCTGGAGGCTTACGCCGAGGACTACATCTTCATGGCCGAGTTCAACCGCATCTGCAAGGACCCGGCGGCGCTGGACGCCTGGATTAAGGAATGGTTGCCCGAGGGGGGTTCCTTCGATGATTACCGCGAGCGGCTGGGAAACGAAAGAATAGCTTCCCTGAAAAGCGATGCCGACCCGGATGCCTGGCGTTCCCGGCTGGAAACGATGGCGGGCACGGTTTCCGAGAGCGGAGAGGGCAGTCCCACGGAGATGATGGTCATCGCGGCGGCCCGGGAGATAGTCGCCAAGGTGCAGCGGGAGCGTTACCAGACGGCGCTGGCGGGGGCGGGGACCGCCAACCTTTCGGCCTGGCTGGCGAAGTATCACCTGCAAAAAGAGGGCTACTCGCTGGAGCTGATGGTGGAGCTGGGCTATTACGGCAACTCTCCCCGCCCCGGCGAGCCTTTCGTGCTCAACTTCGGCAATTTCCCCACCTGCAAGATGCTCACCGAGACCCTGGACACCATCGGCGTCTTCACCTGCGGCACGACCAACCGCTGTATCGGGGTGCTGGGTGGGGGCGAGGTCGATAAATACGGCAACATCAACTCGACGCGCATGGCGGGCGGGACCTACCTCACCGGCTCGGGGGGCGCCAACGACGTCGCCAGCGGCGCCCGGGAGGTGGTGCTCCTCATGAAGCAGTCGAAGGAGCGCTTCCGGGAAAAGCTGGCTTACATTACCGCCCCCGGGAGGCAGGTGCGGATGCTGGTTTCCTCTATCGGTGTCTTCGAGAAACCGGACGCGGAAGGGGAGCTTACCTTCACGAAATACTTCACCCGTCCCGGCTTTGCCTCCGCGGAGGAAGCGGCGCGGGCCGCTCGGGAAAACTGCGGCTGGGACCTGCGCGTTGCCCCGGAGCTGGCGGCGGTCCCTCCTCCCCTCCCCGAAGAGCTGCGCCTGCTGCGCATCTTCGACCCGCAGAAGTTTTACCTGAGGTGACGGGGTAAGGAGAATTCTTGACAAAACGCCGGCGTAGCGGTAAAGTGCCTCTGGCAATGGAGCCCCACCCCTGACCGGCAGCCGGGGCTCTGCCGCCGTCACCGCCGCGAAACGAGGAGTTATCATGGCGAAAGAGAACGATTTCCAGGACGTAGGCAGATGGCATTACGATAACGGCGTCAGGCTGGACTGGGAGGTCCCCCCGGAACGGAAAACCGACTACGAAAAACATATCCGCGGGGTGATGGAAGGCTATTACCGGGAGCGCCTCAAGGTGGAGGGGGAACTCGGCGAGGTCGCCGTGGCTCACTACGAGCACCTGAGCAAGATTATCATCGATAACCTCCGCAAGAGGAACATGGAGGGCTATTACGCCGCGGACCGCCGGGCGGCGCGCGACCTTATCCTGGGGATGATTCCGGAGGGGGCCGCGGTCTCCCGCGGCGACTCCATGACCATGGATGCCATCGGGGTCGTCTCGGCGCTGGTCGAGCGCAACCAGAACGCGGTCAGCGACCCCTTCGTCAGGAAAGCGGACGGCTCTCCCCTGGTGAAGGTGATGACGGAGCCGTGGTACGACATGCACCGGCAGGCGTTCCACGCGGACGTCTTTCTGACCGGGACCAACGCCATCACCCTCGACGGCAAGCTGGTCAACATCGACGGCGTGGGCAACCGCGTGGCGCCCATGGTCTTCGGGCCGAAGAAGGTCATCATCGCCGTCGGGGTCAACAAGATTGTCAAGGATACCGAGGAAGCCCTGGCGCGGATACACGAGTATGCCGCCCCGGTGAACGCCCGGCGGCACGCCATGCTGCACGGGCACACGGACTACGCCAGCATCCCCTGCGCCGCCACCGGCAAGTGCGTGGACTGCCGTCACGAATGGCGACTCTGCCGCGCCACCACGATTATCGAGGGCAGCTTTCTCCCCCTGAAAGGACGGATTCACGTTGTCATCGTCGGGGAAGAACTCGGGATATAAGGAGGCAGACCCATGGCCGACCTGATGCAGACTATCGTCAAGTACGTCGTCAACACCCGTTACGAGGACCTGACCCCGGAAGCGGTCCACTTCGCTAAAAACTCAATCCTGGACACCATCGCCTGCGCCATCGCGGGGTCTTCCGCGGACGCCATCGGCGAAATCGTGGACCTGGTGAAGGACTGGGGCGGCAAGCCGCAAAGCACCATCCCGCTCTTTGGCGTGAAGGTCCCGGCCATCAGCGCCGCCCTCGCCCTGGGTCCCATGGTGCGCTGCCGTGACCTCTGTGACCTGCTGGAATCGCCCCACGGCGCCCAGCCCAGCGGCTATATCTTCCCGGCCATCGTCCCCGCCGCCGAGATGAAGGGAAAAGTCAGCGGCAAGCAGTTCCTCACCGCGATGGCCCTCGCCCAGGATGTCATCTACCGTTTCGTCGCGGCGCGCAAGGGCATGGCCGGCAAGCCGTGGCGTCCCCCCGCCTCGATATTCTTCGGGATTACCGCCGGCGTCATCAAGGTCCTCGGCATGGACGAGGAGACCGCCGGGAACGCCATGGGGCTGACCCTGGGGGAGGCGGTCAGCGAGGGACAGTCCATCCGGGAAGGGAAGCTGATGATACGGATGTCCCACGGCACCATGGCGGCCGACTGTATCCGCTCGGCGCTGCTGGCGCAAATCGGCATCACCGGTCCCAAAGAGGTGCTGCAGGGCGACTGCGGTTACTACCACGTGCACGAGCCGGAGCATGACCTGGCCCCACTGACGCACAACCTGGGTAAGGTCTTCTACGGGCCCCAGACCAGCGTCAAGATATACCCCTCCTGCCGGGGCGGGCATCCCATCATGGACGCTGCCCTGGACATCGTTACCGCGAACGACATCCGCCCCGGAGACGTTGCCGCCATCGATATCGTCCTGAGCCCTTACGGCTACTCGCTTATCTGCAAGCCGGAGGCGGACAAGAGCTTCCCCAAGACCCACGTCGACGCCCAGTTCAGCGCCGCTTACATGGTGGCGCTGATGGTCCTCAAGAGGACCGCCTGGTTCGAGGACTTCAGCGAGGAAGCGATTAAAGACCCGAAGATACACCGGCTCCTGGAGATAACCAAAACCTCCGCCGACCCCGCCCAGGCCTTCCCTGACAACCCCTGGGGCGGAAAGGTAACCGTCCGGACGAAATCGGGCAAAGAGTTCATGAAAGAAGTCATTCATCCCGTGGGGCACCCCAAGAACCCGGTAAGCGAGGAGACGCTTCTCGCCAAGTTCCGGAAGTGCCTGCCCTACGCCATCAAGCCCCTCAAGGAAAGCAGCGCGGAGCAAATTATCGAGATGACCCGCGACCTGGAAAAGTTGGACGACGTGAACCGGCTGTTCGCCCTCCTCGTCCCCTAGTGCCTGATTTTGCGAAGGTAATTCAGCAAGGAGGAAAAGACCAGGACATGAAAAGTTTTCTGCCGGAGCTCGCCGGATACGTCATCAATATCAAGTTTGAGGACCTGCCCGCGGAGGTGGTGCACGAGACCAAGCGCGCCCTGCTGGACGCTATCGGCTGCGCCCTGGCGGGGGTCACCAGCGACAAGGGGAAGATTACCATCGAGCTTTCCCGGAGGCTGGGGGGCGCGCCGGAGGCTTCCGTCATCGGCACCGGGGACAAAGCCTCCTGCTCCAGCGTCGCTTTCGCCAACGCGGAGCTCGTCAACGCGTGGGACTATGACACCATCCTCGCCCCGCCCGGCCACGTCTCGCTGAACGTGATTCCCCCCACCCTCGCCGCCGCGGAAAGCGTTGGGGCTTCCGGGAAAGACCTCATCGTGGCGACGGCGCTGGCGCACGAAATCCCGATGCGCTTCACCACCCCCCAGGAGACCATCGGGGACGTCATCAGCGGCATCGGCAAAGCCCGGAAGGGGCTCCCCTGGTCGCCCATGTTCCGTTCCAACCAGTGCATCTTCGGCGGGACGGCGGGCGCGGGCAAAATCCTCAAGCTGGGCCGCGAGGGGCTAGCCCACGCCCTCGCCCTTGCCGGCGATTTTGTGCCGGTATCGAACTATGCCAAGTGGTTTTCCACCTCCCCCATGGCGATGGGCAGCAAATACGGGACGGGGTCGGGCTGGCTCGCCCACAGCGCCATGACCGCCGTCCTCCTGGCCAGCCTGGGCTACCAAGGGGACACGACCCTTTTCGACGAGGACAACGGCGTCTGGCACTACTTCGGCGTGACGGAGTTCGACCCGGAAGGCATCATGAAAGACCTGCGGGAGCGCTGGCTGATTCTCCGGATGCGCTACAAGTCCTACCCCAACTGCGCGGCGACCCATACCGCCCTGGAGGGCTTTGAAGCCATCATGGAGAAGAACCACCTGCACGCGGAGGACATCACCAGCGTGAAAGCTCAGTGCCTGCCGATTGTCGGACTGCCCATTTTCACCGAGAACAAAATCGTCACCCAGATGGACGTCCAGTTCCACGCCACTTACCCCTTCGCCTGCGCGGCCTACCGCGTCCCCAAGAAGGACTGGAACGACTGGGATACCATCCGCGAGCCGCGCCTGCGCGAGTTCATGAAGAAGGTGACCGTCGTTCCCCACCCCCGGTTCGCCGAGACCCGCCAGAAATACCCCACCAGCGAAATCGGCACGGTGGAGGTCGTCGCCAAGGGCAAGACCTACCGCGAGGAGCGGATTCACCCCAGGGGCACGCCGTCCACCGAGGCGTATGCCTCCGACGAGGTGCTCATCGACAAGTTCCAGCGGAACGCCTCCTGGCTCCTGCCCCACCACAAGATCGACCGGGCGGTGAAGTCGTTCATGGAGCTGGAGACCGTCAAGGACACGAAGACACTGATGCAGCAAATCGTGTTATAAAATTCACCACGAGAGGGATAACGAGATGAAAGCCAGTAAAAGCAGCACCCCGGAGAAGCTCGCCGCGGAGGTGGTGGTTATCGGCGGGGGCGGAGGGGGCATGGCGGCGGCGGTGGCCGCCGCGGAGAACGGGGCGGAGGTGCTGCTCCTGGAAAAACAGCGCGTCCCCGGGGGCAATACCGCCATGGCGGAGGGCCTCTTCGCCGCGGAAAGCGACCTCCAGAAACGACTCAACATCGACGCCCGGGTGGAAGGGCTTTTCCGGACGGCGATGGACTTCGCCCACTGGACACTGGACCCCCGCGTCGTGCGCGTCTTCCTGGAAAAGTCCGCGGACACCGTCTCCTGGCTGGAGGCGAAGGGGGTGGTCTTCGACGGCGTTTTTCCGAACTACCCCAACCAGCCGATTCCCACCTGGCACCTGGTGCGCGGGCGCGGCGTCACCCTCATCAGGGCGCTCATCCGCAGCTACGAGGCTCTGGGCGGCAGGATGCTCAAACAGTGCCGGGCGCGCCAGTTGCGTACCGATAATAAGGGCAGGGTAACCGGCGTCATCGCGGAAAGCGGCGGCCGGGAAATCACCATCGCTGCCGGCAGCGTGGTTATCGCCGCGGGCGGCTACGGGGGCAACACGGCGCTGGTGCAGCAGTATTATCCCGGCTATACGGAGACGATGGTCATGGACGGCGCCCCCAACATGGGGGAGGGGCTGGAGATGGCCATTGCGGCGGGCGCCGCCACGGAAGGTCTGGGCATCCTGCACATGTTCGGTCCCCGCGTGCCGCGCGCTCCATATCTGAGCGCCCTCGCCGGAGAACCGCAGACCCTCTGGGTGAACAAGCGCGGGGAGCGCTTCGCCGACGAGACGGTCAGCTACCGCTTCCCCATCTCCGCCAATGCCGTCTGCCGCCAGCCGGACAAGGTCTCTTTCACCCTTCTCGATGAGGAGATGGTGCGGAAAATCATCACGGAAGGGCTGACCAAGGGGCTGTCCCTGATGGCGCTGAGGGCGAAGCTGCCGGACCTCCCCGAGAAGCTGCAACAGGCGGCGGACAAGGGCCAGGTGAAAATCGCCGGTTCCTGGGACGGCATTGCCCGCTGGGTAGGCGCCGAACCACGGGCGCTTGAGGCAACAGTCAACGAATATAACTCGCTGTGCGAATGCGGTTACGACACGGTCTTCGGGAAGGACCGCCGTTACCTGGTGCCCCTGCGCACGCCCCCGTACTACGCCGTGCGGGGCGGCATCGTCTTTCATAACACCATCGGGGGTATCAAGATTAACCGGGAGATGGCGGTCTTGAATCGGCAGGGCGAGTCCATCCCCGGGCTTTACGCCGCCGGGGTGGACACGGGCGGCTGGGAAGCGGAGACCTACTGCCAGGAGCTGGCCGGGAGCGCCTTCGGCTTTGCGGTGAACTCGGGACGCATCGCCGGGGAAAACGCCGCCGCTTATATCACCGCCAGGCGCGGTTAGACGGCTTCCGCCGCGCGGGCACCGTCGGCAATCGCGTCCAGTATCAGGCGCGGTTCCGCGCAGTCGCCGATAGTATAGACCTCGGGGACTTTCCCCTCCAGGCTTTCCCGCAGGCGCATGTCCGCCATCAGGGGCAGGGCGGGGATGATGGTATCTGCGGCG
>JBDRGD010000036.1:0-12442 GCA_043818095.1 Chloroflexota bacterium | reverse complement strand
GCCAGCTCCTGCTCGGAAAAACCGTGGCGGAGCATGGTGGCCAGCATCAGGCGGAAACCTTCCGGCGGGGGCGGGTTTTGCGCCTGCCCGAAATCGGTGGTCAGGATGCAGTGCGCCACCCCCAGGGCTTTCACGTGCTCCACGATGACTGCCGGGCTCAGGGGCTTCGGCGACGGCATGCAGGGGACGAAGGTATATTCCAGGTAAGCGCCCTGGCCCGCCAGCTCCCGCTGCTGCTCCAGGGTAAGGTGGCTGCCGGTGGCGTCACCGAGCGGATGGGTCACAATCACCGGGATGTCCTGCTTCCGGGCGGCGGTCACCACGGCATATATCTCCGGCACGGAGATGTGACCGGTCGCCAGCACGGCGCGCCCTCTTTTCATGCTTTCCAGGATAGGCGCCATCGCCGGCACCAGCTTGCCGTCCGGCGTTATCAGGGATATCGGGCGAATGGGCACGTTGGGCGTGGTCTTCACCGGGTAGAACCCGCCCTCGGAGCGCCTCTGGGAATCGACGGTCGAGGCGTAGGTCGGCATCCAGATAACCCGGGCGCCGGACTCTACCGCCGCATCCACGACCTCCGGGTCCAGACCACCGGTCGCGCCGTTCAGCGCCAGGCTGCCCACGAGCAGGAAGTCCGGGACCAGCCGGTTCACCAGGCTGGCCAGGGGGGCGGTATTATAGTGGTGGGTCTTGGCGACAATGGCGCGCATCCCCATTTTCCGCGCTTCCAGGGCCAGCGCCAGGGCGTCCATACGCCGCTCGCTGAAAGGCTCCGGCCCGATATGCACGTGGCAATCGATAGCGCCCCGGAGCAGCCGGTCCGGCGGGGAAAGACCTTCCGGGGTCACGGCATCAGGTCGCGATATTTCCGGCATCATTTTATCCCCCCATCCCCGACCGGACTTGCGGGCGAGGATACCTACGACGCGAGTGATTTTTCCAGGGCGGCTTTGAAGAGGGGCAGGGACGCCGGCAGTAACCAGCGTATCGGGCGTCTTTTCCCACCCGGCGCCACTTTCAAAGAGACGAAAAGGGGGCCAGCGCCGGCCAGGATACCCGCCACCTGCTCCCGGAAAGCGTCAACGTCATCGAACTCCCAGGCATTCTGGATTCCGGCCGCCCGCGCCATGCCCACGAGGTCTACCTTCCCCGCCCCCGGCAGCGCCTGTCCCCCGGTCGTTTCCCAGACCGTATTCTCAAAGAAAATCAGCACCAGGTTCGGCGGCGACATATTGGCGATGGTCGTCAGTGCGCCCAGGCTCATCAGCAGGCTGCCGTCACCATCCACGACGGTAACCCTCTTCTGCGGCAGGGCGAGGGCCAGCCCCAGCCCGAAGGAAAAGGACTTCCCCAGAGAACCGATAAAAGAAAGCTCCGGCTGTCCGGTGGTGTTCTCGGGCCACTGCGCCGCGGCGGTCATGGTGTAGATGATGGCGCTGTCGCCCCGATGTTTGACAATTTCGGCGATGGCGTCTTTTTCTGAAATCACGGTCTTCACTCCTCCCTGGTAATCAGCAGCGCAACCGGACGGGACTCGTCCTGAGTCTTCCGGTAGGCCCCGGCAATCTTCCCGGCATCGGCCGCGGTCTCCACGATATGATACTCGATACCCCACGCCTTGAGCACCGGCTCCAGGTAAATCGCCGCGGGGTCCCGGTACGGCGGAGTCTTCTGCCAGCCCCGGTAGCCCACGAGAAAGAGCAGGGGTTGTTTTGTCGAGATGATAATCCCGCTGATGGAATCGCCCGATTCCAGAAAGCCGGTATTCTGAATGTGGACGACGGGGCGTTTCCCGCCGGTAATCAGCCCCGCCGCGATGGCGAAAGCCTCACCCTCCCGGCACACCGGAATCATTACCATCTCCCCGTCGCTCTGCACGAAGTCAATAATCGCCCGCGTGCCGTCATCCGGGAGATAGATGAAGTGGGTAATCCCGCACTTCTTCAGCTCGTCCACGATCCGGCGCGCCTTGGGAGCGGAACTCACTGTGGTCATGACGCTTGCCTCCTCAGCCTGGTTTTCCGGTTTCGCGCGGCACCACGACTTACTTCCAGAGGTCCGGGACGACATCCTCCAGTCCCAGGGCTTTCAGGGTCTCCGGCAGCGGCCTCCCCGTCTTCCGGTCCCAGCCCATCAACTGGTAATACCGGTCCAGCATGGTTTCCCAATGTGGCATGACGCTGACCCCCTTCACGGGGCCGTCCACCGGCGGGGACGCCCAGCGCGGCGAGGGCTGTTCGAGGTCGACGCCGATGCCGTTCCTCAGGTTGAAAGCGCGGTAAAGGTTGGTCAGCCGGATGCCCACGCCCTGGACGTCCCGGGCGGTAAAGCCCCAGCCGGTCACGGCGTTGAAAACGTCCAGCAGCAGGTGCAGCTGCTGCCGCGTGCAGAAAACGCAGGTCCCCAGGCAGTCCTCGAACTGCCGCCGCCCCTTGGCCAGCGCGGTATTCGCCGCAACATCTTCCGGCGAGAAGGGGTCTTTGATGCTGTGAGTGTCCGGGTCCGGGGGACCCAGGTAACCGGCGGCATAAGTCCCGATATCGGAGACAGCGGTATCAAACATCTCCCGCCACATCGCCCGGTGGTCATGCCCGCGGGGCGAGTGCCCCTTCATGGCATAGATGCCGCGTTCCAGCGCCGCCGGACCCAGCTCCTCCGCGGCATGCTTGGTGCCCTCCGCCAGCATATCGGCGAAGGCGCCTTCGCGGTTGGCAATCCTCCGTAAAAGGGTCTCTATCGCGGCGGCGTTCCCCCACGTCAGTTCGAGTCCGTCCGTGTCGTCCTTCGTCAGGACGCCCTTCTCGTAAAGCTCGATGAGCATGGACACGAGGAACCCGGCTTCGTTGCCCTCAAGCCCCAGGAGAGTAAGCAGGTTTGCCAGGAAAAGCGCCTCGGCGGGGTCCGTGTTGCCGACCAGCGGCCCCCAGGCGGCGTACATCTCGTACTCGGGCTCCTCCACCAGGAGCCCCTTGTGCCTGCCTTCGGTTATCGTAATCAGGTGGCAATGGTGCTGGCGGCACGCCCAGCAGGGATTCAACTTCGACTTGTAGTGCTCGCGGACCCACTGATTGGTCATCAGATTGGACTCGGGGTAAACATTGGTCGTATAGTTTTTCACGGGCAGCGTGCCCACTTTCAGGCGCACTTCCCCCGTCTCGTAATCCCCGCCGGTGCCCCAGTCGAAAAGGCGCTTAGACATGGGAAAAGCCTGGATGGCCGCCCACAGGGCATCCGTCGCCCTGGACAAAGCCTCCGGGTCCTTCACCGGGACCGGCTCACCCTTTCGCACCGCGCAGAAAGCCTTGAGCTTCTTGGCGCCCATCACCGCTCCCGTCCCGTTATGACCCGCCACGTGGTCCCGGTCCCCGAAAATGCCGGCGAATTTCACCAGGTTTTCCCCGGCGGGACCGATGCCGAAGACGCTCATCTCCTTCTCTGTGAAGCCCAGTTCCTGCTTGATGGCATCTTCCATCTTCCAGGTGTCCTTCCCCAGCAGGTGCCGGGCGTCACGGAGCTCCGCCATGCCGTCATGCAGGTAAAGATACTTCCAGTCCTTCGCGGCCCCTTCGATGACGATGGCGTCATAGCCGGACAACTTCATGTAGGCGCCCATGAAGCCGTTCGCCTGGGAGGACACGGCGCCCCCCGGTCAGCGTACCCTTGGTGGTGATGGAGATAGTGCCAGAACCCGGCGCCCGGGTCCCGCCCAGGGGACCGCTGGCGATGATAAGGCGGTTGGCGGGGTCGTCCCACTCCGTTCCCGGCGGCACCTCGTCGTAAAGATACCTGGCGCCCAGCCCCGCCCCGCCGACCCATTTCTTCAGGGCGGCTTCATCAAGAGTCTCATCGGTCAACCGCTCGTTAGTGAGGTCGACCCTGAGGATTTTTCCCGCATACCCGAAAATCTGCTTTTTTGCCATCAGACCAACACCCTTTCCCGGATTTCTCCGGCTTTTACTTTGTTGCTCAGCCCCGAAAGATTATATAAGGAATCTTAATTTAAGCCGTCGCGGCCTGTCAACGCCGGGTCACGTCCTCACCCGGAACGCTTCAGCCGGAACACCACCGGATTGTCCGGGTCGGGGCAGGCGACGGTCGCCCGGTCCCTGTCTTTCTCCCAGGGGAACGAGCCTCCGAACTGGAGCACCTCCGCTAACGGAAACAGCGCGCTGAACGCCCAGGAACAAAGCCCCGGCGGCGTCTGCTGCCCGATCACGAAGCGGTCCCCCACCCGGTGCCCCGCTTCACACGTGCCCTTCTGTGAGATTACCTCGGCGATTACCTCCGGCATCCGGCTTTCCATGGAAACCTCACCACCTTTCCCGGATATCTGAAAAATTTAGCACGGACTGATGCGTCGTGTTCGCCCCGTAGGAGCTACTCCACGGTAACGCTTTTCGCCAGGTTGCGGGGAAAGTCGATGGGGCAGCCCCTCTCGCGGGCGGTATAATACGCCAGCAGCTGCAGGACCACGGTATTCACCACGGGGGAAAGCACCGGCGGTATTGGCGGCACGTAAAGCACCGTGTCCACCAGTTCCGCCACTCCGGTATCGTCCTCCGGGACGACGGCGATGACCGGTGACTTGCGGGCTTTCACTTCCTTGATGCTCGCCAGCATGGCGTCGTAGGTATTGTCTTTGCCCACCACCGCCACTACGGGCGTCGGCGTTCCCAGCAGAGCGAAGGGGCCGTGCTTCAGTTCGCCGGCGGCGTAACCCTCCGCGTGGAGATAGGATATCTCTTTTAACTTGAGGGCGCCCTCCAGCACCACGGGATAGTTAATCCCGCGGCTGATGAAAAAGACGTTTTCCGCCTTCGCCAGCTCCCGGGCGCACTCGATAATTGGCGCATGGTTGTCCAGCACCTGTTGCACCTTCTCGGGCAGCTGCCGCAGCTCCATGATAAGGCTGTCCTGGGTCCGGTTATCAATCCGGGCGAAGGGCAGCGCCAGCCAGTAGAGCGCCATCAGCTGCGCCATGAAGGTCTTCGTCGCCGGGACGCTGATTTCGGGTCCCGCCCGCGTGTATATGACATTATTCGCCAGGCGGCTGACGGTGCTCCCCACCACGTTGGTGATGGCGGTCACCGGACAGCCCTTGTCCCGCAGCAGGCGCGCCGCCTTCAGGACATCGGCGGTCTCTCCGGACTGGGTAATGACAATCGCCCGTTCCCCGGAGGCGACCTGCCCCGAATAGCAGAACTCGGAGGCGATTTCCACCCGGACGGGGACCCGGACAAGCTCTTCGATGAGATACCGGCCTATCATCGCCGCGTGGTAGGACGTGCCGCAGGCGACCAGGCGCAGGCCCCCGATGGTGCCGTCCGCTGCCGTAAAACTTTCCTCCGGCTCTCCCAGCGCGATGTACTCCGCCAGGGTCTCCCGGATGACCTTGGGCTGCTCGTGGATTTCCTTGAGCATGAAGTGCTCGTAGCCGCCCTTCCGCGCGTCCTCCACCGTCCAGGAGACCTGCTGCTGCTCCCGCTTCACTTTCCGGCCGCGATGCCGGACGGACACCTCGTCCGTGGTCAGCACCGCCAGGTCCTCATCCTCCAGGTAGATGACGCGGTTGGTATAGTCCAGCACCGCCGGCACGTCCGAGCCCAGGAAATTCTCCTGGTCGCCGACGCCGATAATCAGGGGGCTGTCCTTGCGCGCCGCCACCAGACGGGGCTCGCCCGCCATCATGACGATAATGGCGTAAGAACCCTCAAGGTCCTCCAGGGCATGTGCCACCGCCTCCTCCAGGTCGCCGTGGAAATACTGCTCGACCAGGTGGGGGATGACCTCGCTGTCCGTCTGGGAGACAATCTTGTGCCCCTCGCTGATGAGCCGCTGCTTCAGCTCGCTGAAATTATTGATAATCCCGTTATGCACTACGGCGATTTTTCCCGCGCAGTCGCAGTGGGGGTGGGCATTGATTTTAGACGGCTCTCCGTGCGTCGCCCAGCGGGTATGCCCGATGCCGGTGACACCGGAAAGCCTGGGGGCGACCTGCGCGATTTCCTTCACCCGGAGTACGTCCTTGAAGACGCTCAAAGAGCTATCAGCGACGGCGATTCCGCAGGAATCGTAACCGCGGTATTCCAGGTGGGCGAGACAGTTCAGCAGGATGGGTTGCGCCTGTCTCTTCCCGGTATAACCGACGATGCCACACATAACCGTTTATTCCTTAAGATTTAATAGACCATGCTCCGGTCCGGCAGACGCCCGCCCACCAGCTTCAGGGGCTGGACCCGGCAGTAGTTCCCGGCGATGGTCCCCGGCAGCAATACCACCCCCGCTCCCAGCTCACAACCCTCCCCCAGCATCGCGCCCACCTTGACCTGGTGATACTCGCCGTCTACTTTGACCTCGCTCTGGTCGCTGACCGCGGTCAGGCGCTCCCTGATAATGCACCCTTTATCTACCACGGAGTCGTGGAGAACAGCGCCGGAGCCGATACTGACGTCGTCGCCGATGACGCTGTTCTTTATCTCCGTGAACGAAGATACCGCCACGTTATCGCCGATGCTGGTGGCGGGGAGAATACAGGCCCCGGGGCCGATGTTGCATCCGTTACCGATAACCACCGGACCGACGATGTAGCTGCCCGACCGGATAACCGTGTCCTTGCCGATGTCCACGTTCCCCTTGAGGAAAACGCCCGTCTCCACCGTCCCCGCCTGCCGGGGCGCTACCCGCCGCAGGACGGCGTCGTTCAGGTTGAGAATGTCCCAGGGATAGACGATGTCCAGCCAGGTGCCTTCCGTTTCCACGGCGGCGATGTCCCGTTCCTCCTCCAGCATCTTGTTCAGCACGTCCGGGATGTCCAGCAGTGGCTCTTCGATGAAATCGAAGACCTCCCGGGTCAGGGCGTAGATGCCGGTATTGACGGTGTTGCTGACGATATCCCGCGGTTTCTCCACGATTGCTCTGACAAAACCGCTTTCCACGGCGACCACTCCGTAGCCCCGCGGGTTGGGCACCTTCCGGACCACGACCGCCGGGGCTTTCGCTTCGGTTATACCTGCTAAAGTATCCGCCGCGATGAGATTGTCGCCGGGCAGCACGAAAAACTCATCGCCCACGGCGTCTTTCGCCTGCGCCAGGGCATGGGCCGTCCCTAACTGCTTCTCCTGGGTAACGTATTTTATGTCGATTCCTTGCCCCTCGCCGGAACCGATGGCGTCATAGATTTGCTCCTTGTGATAGCCCACGACGAGCACGATGTCCCGGATGCCGTTCTGCGCCAGCGCCTCGATAACATAGCTGAGGATGGGCTTGCCCGCGATGGCCAGCATCACCTTGGGCCGGTTCACGGTAAAGGGACGAAGCCGTTGCCCCTCCCCGGCTGCCAGAATCACTGCCTGTTTCATAGGCACCTCTCAGAATATTTTCGCGTCAGGTAATATTGTCCCGCTGGCCAGCGCCCCCGGACCGATGCGAGCGCCGTTCCCGATGACCGTGCCCACATTGATGGAGGCATTAATGCCCGTCTCCACGTTGTCCCCGATGATAGCGCCCAGCTTCCGCCGGCCGGTATCGAGGCCGTTCACTTTGACGCTGGCCTTGTCGAGGCGCAGGTTCGCGACCTTCGTCCCCGCCCCGAAGTTGCACCCCTCGCCGATAACGCTGTCGCCGAGATAGTTCAGGTGCGGCACCTTGCTGTTCTTCATGATGATGCAGTTCTTCACTTCCACCGCCGCGCCGATATGGCAGCCGTCACCGATTGCCGTGGCGGGGCGGAGATAGCAGTTGGGACCGATGACGCAGTTCTCGCCGATGACCACCGGGCCCTCGATATAAGACCCCGAGCGGACGACGCTGTTCTTCCCGATGACGACCGCGCCTTTGAGGACGGCGTTCTCCTCTACGACTCCTATGTTCTGCGGAACGGCTTTCGCCAGCAGCGCCTCGTTCGCGGAGAGCAGGTCCCAGGGGTAGCTGAGGTCGAGCCAGCTCTTAATCTCCTGATAGCAGACCACGCGGCCTTCGTCAATCAGCAGCTTCAGGGAATCGGTAATCTCGTATTCACCGCGCGGCGATTTCGCCGTTCTTTCTATAGTATCGAAGATTTCCGGTGTGAAGAGATAAAGTCCCGCGTTCGCCATCTGCGTCGGCGGCTTTTCCGTCTTCTCGTAGATTTCCGCCACCCGCCCCTCCGCCAGCGCCACCATGCCCAGTCCCTTGGGGTCCTTGACCTCGATGACGCTCAGCGTGTTCTCCCCGGAAGCCATCAGCCTGCCGATATCCTCGCTGCCGACGATGACATCGCCGTTAATGACCAGGAAATTGCCGTCCAGGAGCTCCGCCACGCTGCGGACCGCGTCCGCCGTGCCCTGCTGCTTTCGCTGGAGGCGATAGGTTATTTCCACATCCCATTTTCTGCCGTCGCCGAAGTAGTCCCGCACCTGTCGCTCGCAGTAGCCCACGACCAGGACAAACTCTTTTACCCCCGCCGCCCGGACCTCGAGAATCAGGTGCTCCAGAATCGGCCTGTTGGCAATGGGCAACATCACCTTGGGACGCGTGTAAGTGAGGGGGCGCATGCGGCTGCCTTCACCCGCCGCCAGGATGACCGCTTTCACCCCGCCCTGTCCTCGACCGGAGACTGCACGGCCTTCAGTCCGGCGTCATAAAGCTCGCGGGCGCGGGCTTCCGTCCGGGCTTCCGCGGTCAGCCGCACCTTCGGTTCCGTGCCGGAGGCGCGTACCAGCAGCCAGCCGTCCTTGAAGTCCAGCTGGATGCCGTCAATACGGCTCACCACCCGCGGTTTCAGCGGCAGCAGCCGTTTTTCAATGTCATCGATATCGATTCCCCGGCGGCTGACGGTGCCCCGCAAAATCGGGTAAGCGGGCACGCCGTCCGCCAGGGCGGAAAGCTTCTTTTTCCCCGCCAGCGCCGCCAACAGGGCGGCGGCGTAAATGCCGTCCGGGCAGAAAGAGACCGCCGGAAAGACCCAGGCCCCGGAAGCCTCCCCCCCGAAGTCGCCGCCGTCTTTCCGGATGGCCGCGGAGATATAGGTATCTCCTACCGGCGTGCGCCGCACCCGGAACCCCATCTCTTCGAGAGCCATAGAGGCATCCAGCGTGGTCACGATTTCCCGGGCGTCCATCTCCCCCGCCAGTAGCGCCAGCAAACGGTCCCCGGAGATAAACCTGCCCTTCTCGTCCACCGCCATCATGCGGTCGGCATCGCCGTCGTGGGCGATCCCCACCGCCGCCCTCGCCGAAACAACCGTCCGGCTCAGGTTGACCAGGTTCTCCGCCGTGGGTTCGATGCCGCGGGGGAAAAAGCCGCTGGGATAGCAGTCCAGGGCGAGCACTTCCGCACCCAGTTCCCTCAAGAGACGCGGGGTGACCAGCGCCGCCGCCCCACACCCGGCATCCACCACCACCTTCGCGCCGACAGACTCCGGGAAGTCCTGTTTGATACGCTCCAGGTGGCGTTCCACCGCGCCGTCACGTCGGCCCGCACCACGCATGAGCTCCCAGCCTGCCAGTGGTGACGCTTCCGCCAGCACCATCTCCTCAATCTGCTCCTGCTGCGCGGTATCGAATGAAGAGCCGTCCGGGTTCCACAGCTTGACGCCGTTATACTCCGGGGGATTGTGAGAGGCGGTAATCATCACGCCGGCACCGTATTCCCGGGTCAGGAAAGCCAGTGTGGGCGTGGGAACGATTCCGAGGACATCGCACCGGGCGCCCGCCGCCAGCAGCCCGGCGACCACGGCATGTTCCAGGGCATTCCCGGAAGTCCGGGTATCCCTGCCCACCGCCACCGCGCCGTATGTCCTGCCCACTGCCAGTCCGACCCGGAAACAGAGGGAAAGCAGGCTTTCATCGACTACGCGGCGGATGCCGGACGTCCCGAAGAGTCGCATTTCGTTTTAATTCTACTACGCTGCGGCTAAATGTCAATATAAAAAGGAAAACACGCGCCGGGAATTATACCGGGCATTCTCAGCAGCGGGGCGCGTGGCTGCCGAGGTGCCGCGCCACCAGCTCCATGGCACAGAAGTCGCCGCACATGCTGCACGCCTTGCCGGAAGAAGCGCGCTCCCCGTGCACCCCGCGCGACCGCTCCGGGTCCAGGGACAGCCGCGCCTGCGCCTCCCAGTCCAGTTCCTTCCGTGCCTGCGACATTTTCAGGTCCCAGTCCGCCGCCCCTTTCACCCCCTTGACGATGTCCGCGGCGTGGGCGGCGATGCGGGAAGCAATCACCCCCTGGCGCACATCTTCCACATCGGGGAGGGAGAGATGCTCGGAGGGGGTCACGTAGCACAGGAAATCGGCCCCCGCCGAGGCGGCAATCGCCCCGCCGATGGCCCCGGTGATATGGTCGTAGCCCGCCGCGACATCGGTTACCAGCGGACCCAGTACGTAAAAGGGCGCCCCCTGGCAGACGGATTTCTCCAGCCGGACGTTAGCCTCAATCTGGTTCAGCGGCATATGCCCCGGCCCCTCCACCATCACCTGTACCCCGGCCTCACGGGCGCGCGCCACCAGCTCACCGATAATCAGTAACTCTTCCACCTGCGCCCGGTCCGTGGCGTCCGCCAGGCATCCGGGACGCATACCATCCCCGAGACTCAGGGTGACGTCGTTTTCCCGGGCAATCTCCAGCAGGCGGTCATACTGCTCGTAGAGCGGGTTTTCTTTCTGGTTATGCAGCATCCAGGCAATCAGGAAAGCGCCCCCGCGGGAGACCACGTCGGCCACCCTGCCCTGGCGCTGCAGGCGGGCAATCGCCGACTGCGTGACGCCGCAGTGCACCGTGATGAAGTCCACACCGTCCGCAGACTGCTCCGCAATCGCTTCGAAAAGGTCGTCGGCGGTTATTTTGACGATGGCGCCGTCCTGTTCTATCGCCTTTAAGGCCGCCTGGTAAACGGGCACGGTGCCGATGGCCACCCGGCTCTCCGCAATCACCGTCCGGCGTATTGCGGAGATATCGCCGCCGGTGCTGAGGTCCATCACCGCGTCCGCCCCGGCCGCGATGGCGACACGCAGCTTATCCAGTTCCACGTCGACATTAATATAATCGGAAGAGGTGCCGATGTTGGCGTTTACCTTGGTGCGCAGTCCCTTCCCCACGCCACACGGTTCCAGCCCCCGGTGCCGGGTGTTCGCCGGGACGACTATCGTCCCCTCCGCCACGCCCTGCCGGACGGACTCGGCGTTCACCCCTTCGGCGGCGGCGACCGCCGCCATTTCCGGGGATACTGTCCCCTTCCTGGCTAAGTCTAACTGTGTCATCTCGTCCCCTAAAAAGAAAGACCAGGGCGGCGGCTGTCACCAGACCCTGGCTCCGTCTCCCGCCGTTTCCCTACGCTCGTATTACCGAGTTCAGGTTCACCGGGTTGGCTCAGCGAGCCTCTCAGCCTCAAGCACCCCAGGCGGTTCCTGTAAAGAGAAATATAGCACAAGAGCGCGCCGGATGCAAATCTTCCCAATGGTGTCAGCCGGTAAAAGGCAGCGTGAAGCGGTTCCCCGCGTTGTTCACGAAAAAGCCGTCTCCAAACGCCCATAACAGGCCCGCCGAAGCCTGGAAGCCGGAGCAGTGGGAGACGCCGACATACGCCACGCCCATCTCTTTCAAATCGGCGATAGAACGCGCCAGATACTCCGGGGACGCGTGCAGAAGGTGAGTACCCCCGATAACCGCGTAAATCCGGTCTTGACCGGTGAGGCTCCGGGCATGCCGCAGGGTATTGACCATGCCGCGGTGGGCGCAGCCCAGCAGCACCACCAGACCGGGCTCCGTAGCAATCACCAGCGCCAGGTCGTCACGGAGGGTATCGGGCACTACCTCATCCCCCTCTTTCAGGAAAAGCCCCCCGTCAACCTCCTCATAGTCCGTGACCATGGGGACCTCCCCTGTAGTCATGACGCCCGGGGCTATCTCCACCGGCCCCCGCTCCAGACGGAAGGACGCCCCCAGCGCGGCCAGCTCCTCCCTGGGAAAGGGAATCCCGATTTCGCGTTCTTCCTCGCCCGGATGGCGCGCTATTTTCGTCTGCCAGACGTCCGGGTGCGCGATGACCTGCCGCGGGCCCGTTTTCTCCAGCACGGCTTTCAGCCCGCCGGTATGGTCGAGGTGCCCGTGACTGAGCACGATAACGTCCACAGCGGCAAGGTCCACTCCCAGCTTCTCTGCGTTGGGAATTAGCGTCCGCCCGCCGCCGGTGTCGAAGAGCACCCTCGTTCCACCCACCTCGACGAACATGCTCAGGCCCCACTCCCCGAGGCAGCCCCGGTTCGCCGTATTTTCGCTGAGCGTCGTTATCCTGATTTCTGTCTGCGCCATCCTGTTTTTACTCTTTCAGCCGCTGCTGCACCGCCGCTATCTTGGAGGCGATGGTCGAAGGCTTGTCGCGGCGTTCGTCGACCTTAATAGTGGTGACCACCCGCTGCGCCCCCGCGGTAAAAGCGGAACGGTGCATCTCCTTCACCAC
>JBDRGD010000035.1:0-7617 GCA_043818095.1 Chloroflexota bacterium | reverse complement strand
CTCGTGCCAGCACTCCTCCGGATAGCTGACCACCGGGGTCTTGCCCTTCTCGGAGCCGTAAAACACGTCCGCCGGGCAGACCTCCACGCATTTCCCGCACTTGCTGCAGACCTCTTTATTGATGACTGGTGGCATTTCCATACCTCCCGTAATTCATTCTTAAATTGTCGCCGGCTGCCTCAGGCCTTCACCTGCCGCCACTCCGTGGCCGGTTTCCCCGCCACCTGCTTCACCATGTGCACCTTGTCGCTGAGCAAAGGGTTGGTCAGGGTAAAGTCGGCGCGGACGTGGAAGTCCCGGGTCTCCTGGCGGTCCAGCGCGCTGAAAAAGGTTGCCTCGCCGATGTCCAGACCGTTCAACACCTGGAGGCAGTGCATGAGTTCGTGGGGATTGCGCGCGGTGAGAGAAGCGCGCACCTTCTTCCGCAGCCGCCGGATGTTCTCCAGTCCGGCGCTGAGCAGGGTCTCCGAGCGGACGGCACCGCAGTAGTCCAGCATAATCTGCTGCATCGCGGAAAGGGCCTCCTGCCAGGTAGGGCCGTTTTCCCGGGCGCTGATTTCCGCGAGCAGGGCTTTCTTCTCCTCGATTTCCGAACGCGCCTGGTCCAGCCCCGCGCCTTTCACTTCTTTCGCGTGTCTGGCGGCGTTTTCCCCGGAGGACCGGCCGAAGACCGCGGCGTGGGAAATGGTGCCGCTGACCTCGTCCCCGGCGGCGTAAAGACCCGGCACCGCCGTCTCCCCCCGGTAGTTGGCCCGGACGCCCCCGCTGACATTGAAGTCGAAAGTCTGGAACTCCACCGCCGCCTTGCTCAGGTCGATGCCTTCCTCGGCGATATGCGCCAGCAGCCCGCCGTTGCCCTCATTCAGGAGCCAGTAGACCATGTAGTCCAGGTCTGCCTGGGAGATACCGTTCATGTCCATGTAGATGGGACCTTTCCCCGACTTGGCATACTGGTCGTAGATAGCTTTGCTGACCTCGGTGGTCATGTCGCCGTACATGCGGTCGGGCTTGGTGACGAACGGGCCCACCGGTTTGCCGTTGCGGTCCCGCAGCACGCCCACCCAGGTCGCCTGCCCGGAGCGGACAAAATACTTGGGCCCGGCATGGCGCTTGCTTATCTCCAGGTCTTTCAGCTCCGCCCCGGCGCGATAAGCCATCGCCCGGCCGTCCCCGCTGAGGGTGATGGGTCCCGTCCGGTTGTAGTGCGCGCCGGCGGTGACCGGGGGATACATGATGAGACAGCCCCCCGTCCCCAGGATGACGCTGGGGGCCTCAAAGATAACGATTTTGTCATCGCGCACGTCCGCGCCGACCGCGCCGGCGACGCTGCCGTCTTTATTTTTGAGGACATCAAAGACCATGACCCGGTTCCGGATTTTCGCCCCGCTTTTCAGGGTCTGCCGGGTGAGCACCGGCTTCTGGTCCACCCCGGAATACTTCAGGTGGTTGAGCTGTTTCCCGGGGAAACCGTGCCCGGCGAACTCCCACCGGCCCTCGTATTTCATGGGAATGCCCCACTTGTCCCACATCTTGACGATGTCATAGGTGTTTTCGTACCAGAAGCGCACGTACTCCCGGTCCATGAGGCGCAGCCGCCCCGCCAGCTGCCCGAAGAAAAGCTCCTTCCAGAAAAAGTCGAAGTCCCCGTGGACCTCCGGGATGTAGCACTGGAAATGGTCGTTGCCCGCGCCCGCGGAGCCGCTGCGCAGGGTGTTCGCCTTCTCGGCGACGACCACGTCAGCCCCCATCTCCCGGGCGCGTATCGCCGCCATCAGCCCGGCGATGCCACCCCCCACACAGAGAACATCACACTTGACAATCTCTTCCTTCATCACCGTCCTCCTGGTTAGTTTTTACAGCAGGCTCTTGTCCTCGGCGGGAATCAGTCCCGCCTGGACGAACTTGGCCCAGAGCACCCGGCCCACCGGGCGGTCGTCAACGGGGACATCAATCACCGTGGGCCCCTTGCGGGCGAGCGCCTCGGTTACCGCCGGCGCCAGCTCCCCCGGACTGCTGATGCGGACCCCGGCGGCGCCGAAGCCTTCCGCAATCTTTACGAAATCGGGGTTGGTCAGGTCGGTGCCCAGGAACCTCTGCCGGTAGACGTGCTTCTGGTTCTGCCAGAGCACGCCGTAGTGGCCGTCGTTAAAGACGATGACGGGCACGGTCAACCCGTAAGCCGCCGCCGTGGCCAGCTCGCTCAACTGCATCAGGAACGAGCCGTCGCCCACCAGGCAGACCACCTGCCGGGCGGGGTCCGCGAGCTTGACCCCGATGCCCGCGGGCAGGGGATAGCCCATCGAGCCGAAGCCGTCGTTGGAAATCAGCGTCCGCGGCTGGTACACGGTGAAAAAGTGCTCGTGGACCCAGCCGGTAAGCATATTGGTATCGTTAATGACGACCGTCTCCGGGGAGAGGCATTCCCGCAGGGTGCGCAGCAGCCAGCGGGGGTGGAGGGGAAAAGACGGCTTCTGCTGCATCAGCGCTTCCACCTCCGCGCGGTATTTCTTGCGGGCCTGCCGCAGCGTGGTCATCATGAGGGCGTTAGGCGGTTTCGACGGGAGCACCGCCAGCAGTTTCTGGAGCACGTAGCGGGCATCGGCAACAAGGGCTACTTTAGGCTTATAAGCCGCCCCCATGGAATCGTCGCTGATGTTCACCTCCACCAGGGCCTCGGGCAGTTTGACGTTCCAGCCCCGGCAATCGAACTCGGAGAACCGGGTGCCGAGGGCGAGGCAGGTGTCCGCCTGGGCGACCATCCCCGCGGAGCCTTCCAGGAGGAAGGTGCCCGCGCTCAGGGGATGCTCCTCAGAGATGCCGCCCCGGCCCATCATGGAGGTGAAGACCGGCGCGGAGAGCTTCTCCGCGAGCTGTTTCAGCTCCGCGGTGGCGCCCGCCATGGCCAGGCCGCTGCCCGCAAAGATAATGGGCGCCTGCGCCTTTTCCAGGAGCTCCGTGGCGGCTTTCAGTTGCGCTTCCAGGGAAGGCGTCGGCTGCCAAGGGTCCGGTTCATAGGGCTTGATACCCGCTTCGCCGGTGGCGGTGAAGAGATTGGCGGGTATCAGCACCATCACCGGGCCGTTGCGACCCTCCGTGGCCACCCGGAAAGCCCGGTTGACCGCGGCGGGAATATCGCCGACCTCCGCGCACTCGATGACTTCCTTGGTGATGGGACGGAAGATGGGCGCGAGGTCGCACTTGTGGGAGACCGACAGGTGGCGGCGGGCGGGGGGAATCGCCGCCGAGATGGCGACCAGCGGCACCGAGTCCTCGTAGCAGGAAGCGACGCTGGTGACCATGTTGGTCGCGCCGGGGCCCTGGATGCTGAAGACGACCGCCGGCCCCCCGTCAACCTTGGCATAGCCGCTGCCGATAAACGGGGAGGCTTCCTCGTGGCGGACGGTAATGTTCTGAATGGACGGCTCGTCGTACAGGACATCGAGCACCGGGAGGGTGCCGATGCCGTGAATGCCGATAAGGTATTTCACGCGGTTGACTTTCAACGCCTCGACGAGCATCCGGGCTCCGCTCATTTTTTCCATTCGCCAGGTTTCCTTTCGACTTTAATTGATTATAACGATGATAGCACCTTTCGGCGCCGGGATAAACCTCCCGCCGGTCAGCGTATCACGGGCCGGGTGACGGGACCGCCGCCGCCGGGGAAGTAAAGCCCCCGCCCGACGATGTCTCCCACCACGGCAATCTCGTAGCATTCCGGGTCTTCCACCACGGGCATCAGGGTCTCGGGGTGGTCCGCCAGTCCGGCGAGGCCGGGGTTTTCCTTCACGATGGCCGCGGGGTCGCGGTCTTTAAGGAGGACTTTCAAGGGCATCCGGGCACGATTGAAGAGATACTGGCGCAGGGTATCCTTCTGCCAGCCCTGCCCGGCGAACTTCGCCGCTTCCTGGGGACTCAGGAAAAAGAAGTTATGCTCCTTCTCGGTGGTCTGGTAGCGCGGGTCCACCCGGTGCGTCGTCAGCCAGAGCCCGCTGCCCACCGCGGCGGCATTGGTGACGGCGGTGGCGTAGAGGTCCGCCAGCGTCTCCGGGGCGGTGATGGAAATGGTCCCCAGGTCTACCAGCCCGTAAACGAACATCACGGTAACCGTGCTATCGTCCGGGGCATAGCCCTTCTCGACGTGGTAGGCTTCCCACGGACTGGCCGCCTCGTTCTCCGCGGCGCAGAGGCTGTATTTCAGGGGAGAGCCCTGGGCGTCCATGTCCGAGGTCAGGGGATAGTTGTGCCCCACGTTCATCATGATTAACCGCAGCGCCCGCCCGATGACGGTATTGGCGTAGGAGACGGCGCCGGGACCCAGGGCGCAGCACTTCGCATTGAGCCCAATCTCCCCGGCGATGGGCCCGTTCACCAGCACCAGGGGGGCGTGGGGACCGGTGGACATCGCCTTGTTGCGCAGGTTTATCCCCGGCTCCGCGAGGCACTGCACCGCGGTGAGCAGGACGGGAAGGTGCTCCGGATGGCAGCCCGCCATCACCGCGTTGACCGCGATGGCCCGCACCGTCGCCAGGCCGAATCCCGGCTCCAGCGAGGCAATCACCTGCTCCGGGCCGAGGGACGTGCCCCCCAGCATGCCCTCTACCGCCGCGGCGGTGGGCGGGACGAGGGGCAGGCCGTCGCTCCAGCCCTCCTTGCGGAAGGCCGCGTTCATCTGCTCCCAGCAGTCGAGCAGGTCCTGTCCGCGATAGCCGAGGATTCCGGGGGGAGGATTCGCCTGCGGGACCACCTCCGGGGGCTCGGTGAGGCCCCGGATAACGCCGGGGAAGGCGGCGTCCACCATTTCCCGTATCTCCTCGGGGGGGACGGGGGCGAACTCGCGGGGGACCACCGCCGTGGCGAACCCGAGGGCGCCGAACGCCCGGGCGGTGAGAAGCGCGTCCTTCTTCAGGGGCGCGGTGACCCAGGTGACGGTGGGCTTCCCCCGTTTCTCCAGTTCCAGCATATCGCGGACAAGCCACGATGTGCAGGACCCTCAATCGCCGATGGCGGCGATGACGGCGTCTGTTTCCCGGACAATGCGGTCCGCATCCTCGGCGGAGACGGCGTCCAGCAGCCCCTGCGAGCCGCGGTAGCTGCGGAACTGGACGCCGGGATACCTCTGGGACAGCAGCTCCGCCACCCGCTCCAGGGCGACGTCCCCACCCTTCTTGGAGTTCCGGTAAAGCCCGATGACCTTACCTTTCAGGTCATTGATTCGGGGCGCCAGCTCCGTCTTCGCGGTAACGACTTTCGCCACGGGGCTAAAGACCTCAAGCTCTGCCATCATCCGTTTTCCTCCAGAGGTAGCATTTCGGGGATGTACTGATTGTACTCCCTGCGTCGCACCGCAGGCAACCTCCGAGAAACGACGTTGTGCGCGCCGTTTCCCGAATGGTAAAATCGCGGGAGATGGAGGAGAAAAAAATGACGCTTCCCGCCGGTGACCGCCCCTTTTACCGCGAGGTGCAGCACTTCCGCCAGCCCTGGCTCTGGGGGCTTATCCTGGGGATAGCTCTGGTCGGCATCTGGAGTTTCGTGCAGCAAATCATGCTGGGGCGCCCCTTCGGCAACAATCCGGCCGGTGATTTGGAACTGATTATCATCACGGTGCTGGTAAGCCTCGTCATGCCTTACGTGTTTTACCGGATGAACCTGACCACGGAAGTGCGCGCCGACGGCATCTACTATCGATTCTTTCCCCTGCATCTCTCATTTCAGCGCATCGCCCTGGAGGACATCATCGCCAGCGAGGCGGTGACCTACCGTCCCCTGCGGGAATACGGGGGGTGGGGCATCCGCTACGGCCGCGGCGGGAAGGCTTACAACGTCTCCGGAAACCGCGGCGTCCGCCTGGAGCTTTCCCGCGGCAGCCATCTTCTTTTCGGTTCACGGCGCCCGGAGGAGTTCGCGGAGGCGGTTCGCAAAGCGATAGCATCGCGCTAAATGTTCGGCTTGTCTCCCGCTCCGGGCTGGTATATGCTTAAAACAGACACCCGGAAAAGGAGACTGACATCGAGCAGCACCACCACGTAGAACGGTCCGGTTTCCGCCGCCTGCAACTGGCCCTCGCCATCGTCGTGACGGTGATGGTGGCGGAGGTCCTGGGCGGCATCTTCAGCGGCAGCCTGTCCCTCCTCGGGGACGCGGGGCACATGCTGGTGGATGCCTTCGCGCTGGGGCTGAGTCTGTTCGCCATGACGATGGCGCGCCGCCCGGCGACGGCGACCAAGACCTTCGGCTATCATCGCCTGGAAATCCTCGCGGCGCTGGCGAACGGCGTCATCCTGATGCTGGTTTCCATCGCCGTGTTTTACGAGGCCTACAAGCGCCTGCTGTCGCCGCCGGTGGTCGAGACCCCGCTGATGCTGGGTGTGGCGGTCATCGGCCTGGTCGCCAACGTGGGCGGCCTGCTCCTGCTGCGCAGTCCCCGTCACGGCAGCCTGAACGTGCAGTCGGCTTTCTGGCACATCCTCGGGGACACGGTGTCCTCCCTGGGAGTCATCATTGCCGGTATCGTGATTCTCCTGACCGGCTGGTATCCGGCGGACACTTTCGCCGCGCTGTTTATCGGGATTATCATCGTCTGGGGGGCGGTGCGCATCGTCCGGGCAGCGGCGGATATCCTCCTGGAAGCGGTGCCGAGGCATCTCGACCTCGAGAACGTCGCCGCGGCAATCCGGGAAATCCCGGGTGTCAACGAGGTCCACGACATGCATATCTGGACGATTACTTCCGGCATTTTCGCGCTGAGCACCCACCTGGTGATTGACGACCAGTCGGTCAGCGGCAGCGTGGAAATAATCGAAGCGGTCCAGCGGGAGCTCTCCCGCCGCTACAACATCAGCCACACCACGCTCCAACTGGAGTGCGATAGCTGCCCCTCCGGCCTCGTCTGCAAGCTCGACCCGCATGACACCGGAAAGGACGCGGACTAGCGCCGCCGGGTATTCGCGCGCCCGGCTATCCGGGCCAGCCCAGGAAGGTCAGCGCCAGCAGGGCGTGGAGCACCACCGACACCCAGAACACCCTCCAGAGAAAGCAGTGGTGGCGGTAAAAGCGCGCGAAGGCGGGGTGCTTCATCAGCCTGCCGCCCAGCTTCGAACCGCCCAGGCAGCGGCAGGAGAAGAAGATAAGCGTCCCGGTCACCAGGTTGGTGATGCCCAGGATGAAAATCAGCCGGGTGGCGAGCAGCGGGGTCAGGAAATCCATCTCTCTCTCATCGGCATCGTGGTATCGCTACTTCCTTCCTGCGCCGCATTAGAAGGATGGTGAGCAGCCCGGCGCGCGGACAATCAGCACGGGGATGCAGGCGGAGCGGAGTATCCGGTCAGCCACGCTGCCCCAGACCCAGCGGCTGATGCCGGAGCGCCCGTGGGAGGCGATGGCGACGAGGTCCACCGCGTTCTGCGTGGCGTACTCGGCGATTTTTTCCGCCGCCTTGCCCCTGGCGACTTCCGTTTTCACGGTCACGCCGCTCAACCCGGCCCTGCCCGCTACGTCCTGAAGGTAGTCCGCCGCCTGTTTCTCATGCTCCGCGTCGATTTTTTTCAGTTCCTCCGGAGCAATGCTGCCTTCATAAGCGCCGGTGGGCAGGTAAAACGGCTCGACGACGCGGAAGAG
>JBDRGD010000034.1:0-4590 GCA_043818095.1 Chloroflexota bacterium | reverse complement strand
GTTGGACTCCTGCTGGGAAAAAGCGATGAGGCTGTCGGCTATCTTGGGACCGACTGCCGGGATGTCCAGCAGTTCTTCCCGGGTGGCTTCTCCCAGAGCCGCCAGGCTGTTGAACTCCCCGGCGAGGATTTCCGCGGTCTCTCCGCCGATGTGCCGGATACCCAGGGCGAAGATGAGCCGCGCCAGCGGGCGGTTCTTGCTTTTCTCGATGGCGGCCAGGAGGTTGCCCACGCTCTTCTCGCCCAGCTTTTCCAGTTCCAGCAGCTTATCTTTTTTCTCGTGGAGATAATAGATGTCCGCGGCGTCCTTGAGAAGCCCCTCGCGGTAGAAGAGGACAATCAGCGCTTCCCCCAGCCCCCGGATGTCCATCGCGCCGCGGGAGGCGAAGTGCCCGAGGCGCTGTTGCGCCTGGGCGGGGCAGGCGGCATTGGCGCAGTAATACATCACCTCGCCCTCCGGACGGACGATGCTTTCCTGTCCGCAGGAGGGGCAGACGGGTTTTCCTGCCGCGTTTTTCGGCAGCGCGTCCAGCAGGCGGAACTCCTTTCCCCTCGTGGCTTTTGCGTCCTGCACCGGGCCGACGATTTCCGGGATGACCTCGCCGGCACGCTGCACGATGACGGTGTCCCCGACGCGGATGTCCTTCCGCCGGATGTCGTCCTCATTGTGCAGGGCGGCCTGCCGGATGGTGACCCCCCCGACGGCCACCGGCGCCAGGATGGCGTAGGGATTGAGGGTTCCCGTCCGGCCGACGTTGATGCCGATTTTATTCAGTTTCGTCGTCCCCTGGACGGCGGGGAACTTGTAAGCGATTGCCCAGCGCGGTTCCCGTCCCACCTCTCCGAGTTCATCGTGCAGCCCCAGCTGGTTAATCTTCACGACGATGCCGTCGGCTTCGTAGCGCAGGGTTTCCCGCTTGCCCTGCCATTCCTCGTAGTACGCCGTCGCCTGCTCGATGCTGTCGAGCTTTCGGTTGTGGGGATTGGTCTTGAAGCCCAGGGATTTTAAATACTGCATCGTTTTCCAGTGGGTCTCCGGCACGGAGCCGCCTTCTACCCAGCCGAGCATGTAAACGTAGATATCTAGGGGACGGCGGGCGGTAATCCGGGAGTCCAGCTGGCGCACCGCGCCCGCCGCCGCGTTCCGGGGGTTGGCGAAGAGCGGCAGGCCGTCCCGCGCCCGTTCTTCGTTGACCCTGCGAAAGCCGTCCCTGGGCAGGAAGACCTCGCCGCGCACCTCGAAGCGCGGGGGCGCATCTTCGGGCAGGGAGAGGGGAATGCTGCGGATGGTGCGCAGGTTCTCGGTGATGTTCTCCCCCCGCAGGCCGTCGCCCCGGGTGGCGCCGGTGACGAAACGTCCGTCTTTGTAGGTCAGCGCCACCGCCAGTCCGTCAATCTTGTGCTCGCCCACGAAGTCGAACTTCTCGTGCCCCAGCAGCTTTACGGTGCGCTGGTGCCAGGCGAGCAGGTCCTCTCCGGTAAAAGCATTGCCCAGCGAAAGCAGGGGGAGGCGGTGTTCCACGATACCGAAGGCGGCCACCGGCTCCGCGCCGACCCGCTGGGTGGGGGAGTCCGGCGTGAGGAACCGGGGGAACTGCTCCTCCAGTTGCTGGAGCTCACGGAGCAGCTTGTCGTAGGCCTCGTCGCTGATTTCGGGGTTGTCCAGGACGTAGTACCGGTAATTATGGTGGTTAAGCTGCGTCCTCAGCTCCCCGATTCTCTGCCGGGCTGCTTCCGCGTCAACCATGCTGTCCTCTCAGTCCAGTATAGCACACCGTGTGGCGTGGCCTGAGCTTCGGGTCAGTCTTCATTCTTGAGGTGCGAGGTATCGTTGAGCAGGTTGAGGATAGTGCCCTGGGGATAGCGGTCCATGATGCTCAGCGACCCCAGGTTGAGGTGGAACTGGTGCCAGTGGCGGACGGGGACTTTCAGCAGGTGGCAGATGAGCATGCGGAGCACGCCGGCGTGCGCTACGATGAGCACCTTCTCCTCGCTCGCGTGGTCCTGCAGCCGGGGCAGGAACTTCACCACGCGCCGGTCGAGCTCGTCATGGCTTTTCCCGCCCGGGAAACGGGGCCGGGCGGTCCAGTCCTGGAGTGTACGGGCGAATTCCGGGAAGCGTTCGCTGATTTCCCGGTAGGTCAGCCCCTCCACCTCCCCGAAGTTGATTTCACGGAGGTCCTCGCAGACGGTTATCGCCGCATTATGGCCGGAGGCAATCGTTTCCGCGGTGACCCGGGCGCGGCGCAGGTTGCTGGAGTAGATGCAATCGATTTTTTCCTCCGCCAGGCGCTTCCTCAGCATTTCCGCCTGCCAGAGGCCTTCCGGGCTCAGCTCCACGTCGGTATGTCCCCAGAACCTCTCCGCGCTGTTGAGCTTGGTGTTGCCGTGTCTTACCAGGAACAGTCGGGACAATCTTACTCTCCGGACGGGTTACTCCGTCTCTTCCTCGCCGGGGTGTTTTTTCAGGCGCAGGCTGGGGTAGCTGGAAAGCACCCGGCGCAGTGCCGCCAGGTTTTCTCTGACCTGCGGGGGGATTTCCTCATCCGCGAGCATCTCTTTAATAAGGGACGGGTCCAGTCTCAGCACGCGTGCCCAGAGCCCCATGGGTTCCAGCAGCTCCCGGACGGCGTCCTCGACGAAGCCGGACCTCTCCACCATGGAGTAATCGATGCAGTGCTCGCTGCCGAAGACCCGGTTCAGGCTGCCTTCCTCGCAGAACCGGATAAGCTCCTCCCGGATTTCCCCGAGGCGCTTTTCCCTTTCCTTAATCTCCCCGTGCAGCCGGGCATATTCCTCCACGGACTCCCGGGCATCTCTCCCCGCCGACGTTTCCGGGGCCTCCGTCAGATACTGGTGACGGTAGTGGGGACATTCCCGGGGGAACTCACAGGGACAGAAGGCGCTCTCCCGCGGGAGAAAACGCTGTCCGGCGATGTTGTCCGCGACTTCCCGGATGAGCTGCCGGGCGGCGGCGAGTGGGGCGGGGCCGCGGGGCGGACAGCTGCAGGCGGTATTGGAGCGCAGGTGGTAGAGGGTCAGCCGCTCCACGGGCAGCGACCACATCTGCTCCGCGGCAAGCTGGTAGATGGTCAGTTGCAGGTCATTCGCGAGGCTGTCATTGGTATAAAGCTCCCGGCTGGTCTTGTAGTCGACGATTTCGATGCCGCCGCTGTCCAGCTTGTCCGCGCGGTCGATAAATCCCCGCAGCTTCACGCCGTCGATGTCGATATAGAACATTTTCTCCAGCGCGAGGGGGAGGCGAAAGGCCTTGTGGTGGGTCT
This sequence comes from Chloroflexota bacterium, assembly GCA_043818095.1. GTDB lineage: Bacteria > Chloroflexota > Dehalococcoidia > Dehalococcoidales > RBG-16-60-22 > JBDRGD01. Next base: position 1,307 of record JBDRGD010000034.1, on the reverse strand, counting down.
CCCAGAAGCGGGTGAGGATTTCCCGGCCCAACTCCCGGTAACCCTCTTCCTCCTCCGCGGAGGTGTAGCCCGCCGAGAGCCAGTTGCGGTCGTAGACCTCCAGCAGCTTTGCCAGCGGGGGCGCCGGTGGTGTGCTTACTTTGTAAAAATATTCCAGGCAGTGGTGCATCGTGCTCCCGAAGCTGAAGTAACCGCGGGGCGCCGGCTTGAAGCCGTCCACGTACTGGAGCTTGTAGAGCAGCGGGCACCTCTGGTAAAGAGAAATCTGCGTGAAACTCAGCGGTTTAATCGGTTGCCTCCCGCGGTTGGTCCCGGTGGGGAAAAACAGGTTATTCTCTGTGCGTATTATAAAACCTTGTCCCAGGATTGTCTATCAGGGATTTTTGAGAGCAGTTCCGCGTAGAAAGCCCTCCGGCATGATAGAATAAGGTAGGCTGGGAAATGTTCTATGACAAAAACGATAACAACCGGGCTTAACGCCGTCACCGATTTGACTCCCGCCGGGGTTGAGGAGATGGTGCAGTCGCTGGGCGGGCCCCGTTACCGGGCAAAGCAGATTATCTTCGGGCTCTACCGCCGCCTGGCGGCATCTTTCGACGAAATGACCGATTTGCCGAAAGAATTCCGCAAAAGGCTCATGGAGGTCACGCGCTGCCGGAGCCTTACCCCCGTGCAGGAGGTCACCGGCGGCGACGGCACGGTGAAAACCGTTTTCACGCTGGCCGACGGTAAAACTATCGAGTCGACTCTGATGTCTTATCCCACCTCCAGGGCGAGGACGCGCCATACGGTCTGTGTCTCGACCCAGGTGGGCTGTCCCATCGGCTGCCCCTTCTGCGCCACCGGCCAGCAGGGCTTCGAGCGCAACCTGACGCCGGGAGAGATAATCGACCAGGTATTATCCTTCGCGCGGCGTCTGCGGGAGCAGGACGGCGGTCCGGTGACCAACGTTGTTTTCATGGGCATGGGCGAGCCGCTGGCGAACTTCGATGCCCTCTGGCAGGCCATTGAGATGCTCAACTCCCCGGCGGCTTTCGGCCTGGGCGCGCGTAACATGGTGGTTTCCACCGCCGGGCTCGTCCCCGGGATAGAGCGGCTGGGCCGGCAGAAACTCCAGGTGGGGCTGGCGGTATCGCTCCACGCCGCCGATAACGCCCTGCGGGACAGGCTGGTGCCGCTTAACCGGAAATATCCCCTGGAACAGCTTATTCCGGCCTGCCGGGAGTACATCGCAAGGACGGGACGGCGTATCAGCTTCGAATACGCCCTCTTTGCGGGGGTGAACGACGGGGTGATGCGGGCGCGTT
>JBDRGD010000033.1:0-2863 GCA_043818095.1 Chloroflexota bacterium | reverse complement strand
GGGTGATGTATCCGGGGCATTCCCCGGTGCAGAGGGTGGTTTCTCCGCCGGGTTCCGCGATGGCGGTGACACAGCGGAAGCGCGCCGTCCTCTTTTCTTCCGGTATGGCTTCCAGGCGGGAGAGCAGGTAGCGGACCCTTTCCGCGTCCGAGGCCCCGGGGCCGGCATACCGCGCCGAACGCGGTCCGGGTTCCCCGCCGAGGGCGTCCACCTCCAGCCCCGAATCGTCGGCCAGCGTGAGCAGGCCGCTTTCCGCCCGGTAGGCTTCGGCTTTGAGGCGGGCGTTCTCCTCCAGGGTGGCGCCCGATTCCTCGACGTCCATGTCAATCCCTTCCTCCGCCAGCGTGACCACCCGGTAGGGCAGCCCCTTCAGCAGGCGGCGGTATTCCCGTACCTTGCCCTGGTTATTGGTCGCCAGGAGCAGCTTTTCAGTCAAGGTTCGTGAATCTCCCCTGCAGTTTTTCCATGACCTGCGGCATGGTGGTGTATTCCATCTCCTCCAGGGGGAGGCGGTGGGGCTCGAAGGGGCCATGCCGCCGCATCATGTCCGCCATTTCGTTCGCCTGGTGGCGGGCCAGGTTGAATGCCTTATCGTCGAACATGTCGCGCGGCCCGATGAGCTTACCCTCCGCCAGCTGGAAGCCGAGGGCGATTACCCGTGGGGGGCCGTCGAAGCGGGAGGGGGTGCTGTCTTTCACGGAAACGGGCATCAGCGGGCCCATGTGGGAGCCCCGCATCCACCCCTCCACCAGTATCGGCGCGGCGAAGGGTTCGAGGACCTCGCCCACCGCCGGGAAGGTGCCCTGGGCGCGCACGATGCAGACGGGGTCGTCCTTGCCGACGTAGCGTCCCGCAATCAGGGCCAGCTTGTCCGTGGAGGAAACGGCGCCAATCTCTTCGTTTTCCCGGGAGTAGATGGCCTTGATGACGAAGCGTGACGGCGCCCCGATGAGCACGAGCATGTCATACATCTCTTCCGGGCAGTTGAAGATTATCCTCTTATGCTCCTTGACATCGTGCACCTCGAAGCTGAAGCCCTTGTGCATATTGGCGGCGATGACCAGCCCGATGGTGTTGAAGGGGTCGGCGAACATCTTGTAGAGGGGCATGTTCCAGGCGCCCGCGGAGGTCTTGTCCGCCATGAAGATAATCACCGGCTCGGAGGTACGCTCCTCCACTTCCATCTCGGCGCTCCCCGGACCCATGCCCCGGATATTCCCGGAGAAGGCGTCACAAAGCAGGTCCTGGCCGGCGCCGTAGAGCTTCAGCTTCCGGGCGACTTCAGTCCCTGAGCAGAAAGTGTCCCAGGCGAGCTTGTGGATTTTTTCGTTGCTCACCCCCTGCCGGTGGGTCATGATGAGCTGGAGGTCATCACCGCACTTGGTGACGTAGTAGTCGATTAAGAGCCCGTCTTTCTTGGCGGGGGCCAGGCAGCGCTTCGCCTCCTCCAATATCTCCGGGTGGGACTCGGAGTGTCCCACGTAACCACCGATGTCGGCTTTGATTGCGCTCAGTGTGATTTTCACGGTTTCCTCCTGAAAATCAGTATTCGATGCCCCGGCGCGCTTTAATGCCGCGGTCGTACGGGTGCTTGATTTTTACCATCTCCGTGACCAGGTCGGCAAGCTCGATAAGGCGGCTGTCGGCATAACGCCCGGTAAGAATCAGCTCCAGGGCCGGCGGTTTGTCCTCGACCAGTTTGATTACGTCTGCCAGTTCAATCAACCGGAACGCCACGGCGACGTCCACTTCATCCAGGACGACCAGGTCATACTGCCCGCCGAGCATCGCCTCGCGGGCGGCGGCCAGGGCTTTGCCGGCCTGCTCTTTTTCCTCCGGCTTGACCTTTTTCGGGTTGCAGAACTCCAGCCCGCCGAAGCTGGCGACGGTGACATTGGGCAACTTGGCGAGGGTCTGGCGCTCCCCGTAGGGGTATTCGCCTTTCATGAAGAAAGCGATATACACCCGCAGACCGTGACCCGTGGCGCGGACGATGGTTCCCAGCGCCGCCGTGGTCTTGCCTTTACCGTTGCCGGTGAATATCTGGACGAGTCCGGTTCGCTGCCTCGTTGCCAATGACGTACTCCGCGGTAGTTTGATTTTAACAGATTTGCGTGATAAAATCACCCCTTGCAGGCTGAAAGGCCCCCCTCAGGGCTGCGGCGCCATCTTCTCCCGGGTGCGCAGAAGATGGGTCACGCCCACCAGGCAGGGCAGCGCCACGCCGTAGGCGATAAGCACCCCGGGCGTTTGCAGCCACCAGCCCACCAGGGGCAGGGAGATGAACAGCACCGCGCAGGCCGGGGTGACGCTCCGTTTCCAGAGCAGGACAATCGCCGCCGCTGTCCCGCAGATAAGCATCGGCAGGGTGTTGATGGTCAGCAGGACGCCGATGGTGGTGCTGACGCCACGCCCGCCCCGGAAGCCGATGAACACCGGCCAGTTGTGCCCGATGACCGCCGCCATGCCGGCGGAGAGGACGGCTATCTGGGGGAGGCCGTTCGTCTGGGCGAGGAGCACCGCCAGGGCGCCTTTACCGGCGTCAATCACGCCGACGGCCAGCCCTGCGGCGGGGCTGAGCTGGCGGAAGGCGTTGGCCGCGCCCATGTTGCGGTCGCCCACCTCCCGGATGTCCAGGTTGCCGAAAACGCGCCCGGCGAGGTAAGCGGTGGGGAAGGCGCCGATGAGGTAAGCGAGCAGGATAAAAAGCCAGGGCATTTAAGCACCTTCTTTTTCTGCCGGGAGAGGGACTCGAACCCACAAGCCTTGCGGCGGCGGATTTTAAGTCCGCTGCGTCTGCCAATTCCGCCATCCCGGCATGCGCAGAGTTATTGTAGGTCAGGAGGGGTGGGGTGTCAAGGAG
>JBDRGD010000032.1:0-2414 GCA_043818095.1 Chloroflexota bacterium | reverse complement strand
GTCATGGGGCAGGGCGTCGACGACCCGGTGGGCATGCTCGGCACGACGACCGGTCTCCCGCAAAAGCACGGCGGGGACAGGGTTTTCGATACGCCGCTCTCGGAAAACGGTCTGACCGGGATTGCCGTGGGCGCTGCCCTGAGCGGGATGAAACCGGTTTACATGCACAACCGGCCGGACTTTCTCCTGCTGGCGATGGACCAGATAGTGAACCACGCCGCCAAGTGGCGCTACATGTTCGGCGGCAGGGTATCGGTGCCCCTCGTCATCTGGGCTTGCGTGGGGCGTGGCTGGGGGGGCGGCGCGCAGCACACCCAGGCGTTGCAGGGCTTGTTCATGCACGTTCCGGGGTTGAGGCTCGTCGTGCCTACCCGCCCGTATGACGCCAAGGGGCTGCTGCTCTCGGCCATCGCCGAACCCAACCCGGTTATCATCATGGAGCATCGCTGGCTCTTTAACCAGACCGGCTATGTGCCGGAGGGCTTATATACCATCCCGTTCGGGCATGGCGTGGTGCGGAAACCGGGGAAAGACGTCACGGTGGTGGCGATATCCCATATGGTGGTGGAATCCCTCTATGCCGCGGAGCAGCTCCAAAAAGAGGGTATCGATATCGAGGTTATCGACCCGAGGACGCTGAAACCCCTGGACGAGGAACTGATATTACAATCGGTGCGAAAGACGGGGAGGCTCGTTATTGCCGATACCGGCTGGAAAACGGGCGGCGCCGGGGCTGAGATTGCCGCTTCCGTCGTGGAAAAAGGCTTTTCATATCTGAAAGCGCCGGTCCGGCGCGTCGGCTCGCGGGACATTCCCACCCCGGCGGGCTACAACCTTGAAGACGCCTTCTATCCCACCCGGCAGCACGTCATTGACGCCTGCAAAAGTATGCTATCTTGATAGGCGAGCATGGAAAAGGACGCTAAAATATACGTTTCCGGTCACGAGGGGATGATAGGCTCCGCCGCGGTGCGGCGCCTGCAAGCCGCCGGATTCACCCGAGTCCTGACGGAAAGCCCCGGACGTCTGGACGTGACCGACCAGAAGGCGGTCTTTGACTTCTTTGCCGGGCATAAGCCGGATTACGTGTTCCTGGCTACCACCGCGCTGGGCGGCATCCAGGCGAACATCGACCGCCCCGCCGAGTTTATCTACGTGAACCTCCAGGCGCAGAGCAACATCATCCACGCCGCCTGGAAAACGGGGGTGAAGAAACTGCTGTTCTGGGCGAGTTCCTGTATCTACCCCCGAGAATGCCCGCAGCCGATGCAAGAGGAGTATCTCCTCACCGGGGCGATGGAGCCCACCAGCGAAGCTTATGCCATCGCCAAGGCTGCCGGCATACGGATGTGCCAGGCATATCACCGCCAGTACGGCACGAATTTCATCGCGGCGGTGCCGGCGGATGCTTACGGGCCGGAGGACGATTTCAATCCGGAAACGAGCCATTTTCTCCCGGCGTTGCTGCGCCGGATACACGAAGCCAAGGTCAACGGCGACGGGCAGGTCTCCGTCTGGGGGACCGGTGCCCCGCGCCGGGAAGCCCTCTACGCGGATGACCTGGCGGACGCCAGCATCTTCCTGATGGACCGCTACGACCGCCCCGACGTTATCAACATCGGTTCCGGGACGGACCATACCATCAAAGAGCTGACGCGCACCATGTGCCGCATCATCGGCTACCACGGCAAGCTGGTCTTTGATACCTCGAAGCCGGACGGCGCCCCGCGGAAGCTCCTGGACACCGGCAAACTAGCAGCGCTGGGATGGTCGCCCCATGTTACCCTAGAAGAAGGCGTGCAACGGACGTATTCCTGGTTCAAAGAGCATATTTCCGGGCAAACCCCGAAGGAGTAAAAGTTATGAAGATACTGGTTACCGGCGCGGCGGGATATATCGGCTCGATACTGGTGCCCGCGCTGCTGGCGGACGGGCACAAAGTTACCGCCCTGGACAATTTCATGTACGGGCAGACGTCCCTGCTGGATTGCTGCCATGATGAAAAGCTGACGGTGGTCCGCGGTGACGTGCGCGACCGGGATACCGTTTCCCGGCTGCTGAAAGATGTTGACGTTATCCTGCCCCTCGCCTGTTTCACCGGGGCGCCGCTCTGCGCCCAGGACCCCGTCGGGGCGCGCACGGTTAACCTGGACGCTATCAAAATGATGCTGGAACTGCGCGGCCCGCAGCAGAAGATTATCTTCCCCACCACCAACAGCGGCTACGGTATCGGTCAGGAGGGCACCTATTGCACGGAGACCACGCCGCTTAATCCGGTCTCTTTATACGGCACCCTGAAGGTTGAAGCCGAAAAAAGCATCCTTGAAGCCGGGAACAGTATCACGCTGCGACTGGCTACCGTTTTCGGCATCAGTCCCCGTATGCGTCTCGACCTGCTGGTCAACGACTTCACC
>JBDRGD010000031.1:0-3540 GCA_043818095.1 Chloroflexota bacterium | reverse complement strand
CGGTCAGGAAGTCTTCACCACCGACGAGCTAACCCAGGAGCGACAAAAAGTCAAGGTTAAAAAACACCTGGAAGAATACCTGAAGGAAATTGAAGCCCGGGCTTATCTCTACGACTCTACTTTCGGTTGCTGATCCCAGGCAACGCTCCTGGCGTGCCAGGAGATGCTCGGACTGGAAGATGAAATGGCTTACAAGGCAGCAAGCTTCTTCTCGGGTGGCGTTGTCGGTACCGGGGAGTTCTGCGGAGCGCTCACCGGGGGCGTGATGGCGCTGGGCATGGTATACGGCCGGTCTGACCCCCTCGACGGATTTGTGAACAGCCGCTCCAATCCCGCCCTCAAGCTGTACCAGTGGTTCAAAGAGGCTTATGGCACCGTATCCTGCCGTGAGCTCACCGGCGGGGTTGACCTGCTCGACCCGAAACAGCGTGCCGCTTTCATCGCCCCCACCAACCCGAAACATGAAGAGTGTTTCCGCCGTTGCGGTTCCGTCGCCCGCAAAGTGGCGGAAATCATCTGCGCGCAGGGTTCCCGGAACGTACCGGTGACGAAAGAAATCTCAAAGTAATCTCTTGACTGCGTATTGTATTTAAAATTCAAGACGGCAAGGAGAATCGCCTATGAGCAATCAAGCTTTAGCGGGACTGAAAGTCGTGGAATGGGGCAACTTCATCGCCGCCCCGTACTGCGCGGAACTTTTCGCACAGCTTGGCGCCGAGGTCATCAAAATTGAGCCACCCGGCGCCGGCGATGAAGCCCGCCAGTACGGACCATTCCCCAAGGATACCCCCCACCCGGAAAAAAGCGGGCTCTTTCTCAACCTGAACATCAATAAACTCGGCATTACTCTTGACCCGACGAAGCCGAAGGGAAAAGAAATTCTGCTGAAGCTACTGCAAGATGCCGACGTTTTTGTGGTCAACCAGCCGCAGCCGGACCTGAAAAAGCTCAAACTGGACTACGCTTCTCTGAAAAAGATTTATCCCCGGCTGATTATGGCGCTCATCACCCCCTTCGGTGCTTCCGGCCCGTACCAGGACTGGAAAGGGTACGACCTGAACTGCTGTGCCCTTGGCGGCATCACCAGCACCATCGGTTACCCGAACCGCATCCCCCTTAATCCCGCCATGCACCAGGGACATCATGAGGCAGGGCTGATGGCCGCCATCGCCGTTCTGCTTTCCCTGCAGGACAGAGACAACACCGGCAAAGGCGGTTTCATTGACCAGTCGGAATCGGACGTCTGGGCGACGATACATATCGGCATGGGCATCCAGAGCTACCTGGAAGAAGGCAGGCTCCGGAGGCGCAGCGGGCACTTTTCACCCCACCGCCCTTACCCGGATTCCGTGCTCCCCTGCAAGGACGGCGCCGTCTGCGTTGACACGCCGCAGAACCGGCAGTGGCGCCGCTTCTTGGAGATTATGGGCAACCCGGAATGGGCGAACGACCCCATCTTCAAGGACAGGATTGCAGCCGCCGACGAGCACTGGCAGAAGGCGGACGCCTATGTTGGTCAGTGGCTGATGCAGCATACAAAGGCAGAAATCTTCAAGACGCTCCAAGACGCGCATGTTCCGGCAGCACCGGTACGCACGGTCGAAGAGATAATTCATGACGAGCATATGAAGCAGCGAAAGTTCTTCGTCACCGTAGACCACCCTGAGGCGGGCAAACTGAAGAACTACCCCGGCGTCTGCTACGCCTTCTCCAAGACTCCCTTCACGGTACAGCGTCCGGCACCGCGCCTCGGCGAGCATAATACCCAAGTCCTGGGGAAACTCGGCTACTCCGCAACAGACTTAGCCGCCCTGCGGCAAGAGGAGGTCATCTAATGGCAAAGAAACTGCCTCTCTCCGGAATCCGCGTCGTTGACTTCGGCTGGGTCTGGGCAGGCACCCTGCTGGGCAGCATCCTGGGCTCATACGGCGCCGAGGTCATCAAAATGGAATCGAAACGCCGCCTCGACGGCATGCGCCTCGGCAAGGTCTTCGAGCTCGGCGAGGAACTGGAGAAAAACACTTTCTTCCAGAACCTGAACCGGAACAAACTGAGCATCACGCTGAACATGTCCAAAGACGAAGGGGCGCGGCTCATCAAGGAACTGGTCAAGAAGAGCGACATCGTCATTGAGAATTTTTCCCCGGGGGCACTGGAACGCCGCGAGCTCGACTATAAAAACCTGATTAAAGTGAAACCGGATATCATCATGCTCTCCCTTTCACCGATGGGGCAGCACGGACCGCTGGCCAATCTGGTGACCTATGCTCCCATCATCAGTGCGCTCTCCGGGATTGACAGCCTCATCGGCTACCCGGGAGAGACGCCCATCGGCTTCAAGCACGCTTATGCGGATGTCGTCGCCAGTATGAGCGGCCTTTTCGCGCTGCTCGCCGCGCTGCGACACCGCAAAGCAACCGGGGAAGGGCAGTATATCGACCTCTCCCAGGGTGAAGCCGTGATGCCCTCCATGGGAGAAGCCTTCCTGGAATACGAGATGAACGGGCAGGTCATGGGCTGCCAGGGCAACACCAGCAAGACGATGGCGCCGCACGGTCTCTATCCCTGCGCCGGAGATGACAAATGGGTCTCTATCGCGGTCAAGACCGACGAGGAATGGCGAAGCTTCAGTAAGGCTATCGGCAGTCCTTCCTGGACCAATGATGCGAAATTCAGCACCATTGAAAAAAGAATCGCCAATGCGGCGGAGTTGGACAAACACGTCGGCACCTGGACATCACAGATGGATAACTACGCTGCCACGGAGCTGCTCCAGAAGGCGGGGGTTGCCGCCACGCCGATGCTGGACACGTCCGGCATCTTCCTGGACCCGCACATGAATGAGCGCAAGGTCTTCGTGGACGTGGATCATCCCCTCAACGGCCATACCGTACTTTATAACTGGCCCTGGAAGATTCCGGGGATAGACGAAGGGAAAAAGATGCGACATGCTCCCATACTGGGAGAGTCCAACGACTATGTCTTCGGGGAAATATTGGGACTGTCCAAAGAGGAAATCAAGAAACTGATTGATGAAGAAGTAATTCACTGAGCCGGACCTTCCCGCAAGGAAGCAAACACGCCTGGTGGTCACACAAGGGCTGCCAGGCGCTCTTTTTTCAGGATATCCCCCCGTCCCGGAAGCTCTTGAGCACGGCGTCATGCACCCTGCCGTTGCTCGCCAGAATCTGGTTGCGGCTGACTCCAATCCGGAAAGGCTGTCCCTGGAAGTCCGTCACCATACCCCCCGCCTCACGCACCAGCAGCATCCCGGCGGCATAGTCCCATACCTCGTTGCCGATGACGCAGAACCCGTCGAACCTGCCGGCAGCGACGGCGCAGAGGGACAGCGCGGTGGAACCTTCCCGCCGCACCGCCTGACCGTCCCGCGCCATGACATGAAAGACCTTCAGGCTGTCCTGGAAATCCCGGGAATCGCGGCCATAAGGAAAACTGACGGAGAACAGCCCTTTCCCCATGTCGCTGATAGCGGAAACACGGATATTTTGCTGGTTGAGGTAAGCACCCTCACCTTTTTGC
>JBDRGD010000030.1:0-17156 GCA_043818095.1 Chloroflexota bacterium | reverse complement strand
CACCACATCAACAACCTGCCGGAACGTTTCAACTTCATCGTGATTGACAGCGTTGACCGCTTTGTCCGCAAGCTCAACCCCAAGCATAAAGCCGAGTTCTTCCGCACCTGTAAAAACCTGTGCGAAAAAAACCGTACCGTGATTCTGACGGCGACGCCCTATATCTTTGACCGGCAGAGCTTCAGTCGCGCCAACGTTCTCAGCGATTACCACCTGACCCTGGAACTGAAAACGCTGCGCTTCCAGCCGGAATACCCGGAAGACCGGATTATCCGCGAACTGCGCGTCCACAAGTTGCACGGCTCGGATATAGAAAGCAAAGAAGCCACCCTCTTCGAGGTCAAGCCCGATCTCGGCATTCAGATTATCCCTTACGCCCTTTTCCGCGTATAGACCGACGCCCCGTCCCTGTGCGCGCGTCCGACGGCGCCTTATCTCCAGAAAAGATTTGTTCCCCCTCTGCCGGTTATGTTAAAATTCGGAAGCGTGCGCCCCCGCGGGGAGGCGATAGAAAGGGACAGCCGGTGGTGACGAAAAAGCTGCTTTCCGGGAACGAAGCTCTGGCCCTCGGCGCTTACCATGCCGGGGTGCAGGTGGCGACCGCCTACCCCGGGACCCCCAGCACCGAGATTCTGGAGACGATTGCCCGCTTTCCGGACATCTATGCGGAGTGGTCCACCAACGAGAAGGTGGCCATGGAGGTGGCGCTGGGCGCGTGCTATACCGGCGTCCGGACGATGGCTTCCATGAAGCATGTGGGTCTGAACGTCGCCGCGGACCCGTTTCTGGCGGCGGCGACCACCGGGGTGAGGGGCGGCCTGGTGGTGGTCAGCGCGGACGACCCCGGCATTCACAGTTCCCAGAACGAGCAGGACAACCGCCATTACGCCCGCCTGGCAAAGGTGCCGGTGCTGGAGCCCGCGGACAGCCAGGAAGCCTACGATTTGATGCCCCTCGCTTTCAAGCTCAGCGAGGATTTCGATACCCCGGTGCTGGTGCGCAGCACCACCCGCATCTCGCACTCCAAGTCAGTGGTGGACGTCAACGGACAGCGTCCGCCGGCACCGGCGGGAGCGGCCTTCCGTCATGAAATCGCGAAGTTGGTCATGCTGCCGGTCTATGCCCGCCAGCGCCGCCCCCTTATCGAGGAGCGGTTGGTGAAGCTGGCGGCCTACGCGGAGACCTTCCCCCTGAACCAGGTGCACCGGGGGGGGAGTCTGCTGGGGATTGTCACCGCCGGGGTCGCCTACCAGTACGCCCGCGAGACCTTCCCGGAAGCATCTTTCCTGAAGCTGGGAATGACTTTCCCCCTCCCCGAGAAGCTGCTGCGCGACTTCGCCGCCGGGGTGAAAAAACTGCTGGTCATCGAGGAGCTGGACCCCTTCCTGGAGGAGAGCATACGGGCGCTGGGCATCCCGGTGGCGGGGAAGGAGTTCATTCCCCGCATCGGCGAGCTGAACACGCGCATCGTGCGGGAGGCCGCCATAGAGGCCGAACTGCTCTCCGGCGAGCCGAAGGCCTCCGCAGATGCCGTTGCGGAACTGCCCAAACGCCCCCCCCTCCTCTGCCCGGGCTGCCCGCATACCGGCCTGTTCTTCGTGCTCAATACCGTGGGACAGCGCCAGAAGCTTGCCGAAGGGAAAGAACCCGGTCTGATTATTACCGGGGACATCGGCTGCTATACCCTGGGGACTTACGCCCCTTTGAACGCGATGGATACCTGCGCCTGCATGGGCGCCAGTATCGGCGAGGCGCTGGGCATGGAAAAGGCCGGGGTGGCGGGCAAGGTGGTGGCGGTCATCGGCGATTCCACCTTTATGCACTCCGGGATAACCGGCCTGGTGGACGCCGTGTACAACCTCAGCGGGATAACCGTCGTCGTCCTGGATAACAGCACCACGGCGATGACCGGGCACCAGGAGCACCCGGGGACGGGTATCTCCGCGCAGGGCCGGGAAACAAGGGCGGTGGACATCGAGCGGCTGGTGCGGGGCATCGGCGTGGAGGACGTCCGCGTGCTGGACGCCTTTCGCCTCAAGGAGCTGCGCGCCGGGGTGCGGAGCGCTCTGGAGAACCCGCAGCTTTCCGTGGTCATCGTGCGCGGGGCCTGCGCGGTGCAGGTGGGGCGGGGGAAGATACCGCGGGAGATTGACACGGCGAAATGCGACAACTGCGGGGTCTGCCTGCGCCTGGGCTGCGGGGCAATCCAGACGGAAAAGGGACGGGTCTTCATCGACCCGCTGCTCTGCATGGGTGAGGGCTGCACCATTTGCCAGCAGGTCTGCCCGCACGGGGCAATAATCGAGTTGTCCACGGCAGGAGAGAAGTCTTGAAGAAGCTGGACCTGCTGCTGGTCGGCGTCGGGGGGCAGGGCGTCATCCTCGCCAGCGACATCATCGGCGAGACGGCGCTGGCCGCGGGCTATGACGTCAAGAAAACGGACACCCTGGGCATGGCGCAGCGCGGCGGCAGCGTCATCAGCCACCTGAGAATCGCGGAGCGGGTCTGGTCGCCGCTGGCCCGCGAGGGGGAGGTAGACCTTCTTCTCGGTTTCGAGAAGATGGAGACGGCGCGGTGGGCCTATTTCCTGCGCGCGGGGGGCTCCGCCCTGGTGAACGCCCAGGCCATCCCGCCGCTGGCGGTAAGCCTGGGCCGGGACCGCTATCCCGCCGACGACGAGATACGGGACATAATCGGGCGGACCGGGGCGCGGGTCTGCTGGCTGGAGGGGATACGGCGCGCTCAGGAACTGGGCAACGTGCGCGCCCTGAATATCTTTCTCCTGGGCAGCCTCTCCCGCTTTCTGCCCTTCGAAGTGAGCGCCTGGAAGGAAAGCATCACCGCCCGGCTGCCGGAGAAACTGCATCAACTCAACCTGGCCGCTTTCGACCTGGGGAGAAGGGAAATCGACGATGGCTGTCTCCGCTAAAGTAGGCGAGAGCATGGCGGCGGGCTCCTGGATACGGAGGATGTTCGAGGAGGGGGCAGTGATGAAGCAGCGCTACGGCGCGGAGAATGTCTTCGACCTCTCCCTGGGCAATCCCATCGTGGAACCGCCGGAGGAGTTCGTTCGCGAGCTCGCCCGGCTCACGGCGGCGCCCGCTCCCGGGATGCACCGCTACATGCCTAACGCCGGCTACCCGGAAACGCGCGCGGCGGTGGCGGCGCACCTCGCCTCTGAGTTCGGGTTGGCTTTCGCGGCGGGGGAAATCGTGATGACCTGCGGGGCGGCGGGAGCGCTTAACGTGGTCCTGAAGACGCTGCTTAATCCCGGCGACGAGGTCATCCTCTTCGCCCCGTATTTCGTGGAATATGGCAGCTACGCGGACAACCACGGCGGCACGGTGCGGGTGCTGCCTACCGACACGCGGTTCCTGCCCGATACGAAAGCCCTGGAAAAAGCGCTGACGCCGCGGACGCGGGCGGTCATCATCAACTCCCCGAACAACCCCACGGGGGTGGTCTACGGCGAAGACACCCTGCGGCAGATGGGGGAAGTGCTGCGCCGGGGGGAAGCAAAGCATGGCACGGAGATTTATCTCCTCAGTGACGAACCTTACCGCCGCATTATCTATGACGGGCTGAAGTATCCCTCCCCGCTGCACCACCATCCCCGCACGGTCATCGTGACCTCTCACTCCAAGGACCTGGCGCTGCCGGGGGAGCGCATCGGCTACATCGCGCTGCACCCGGACTGCCCCGGGAAGACGGAGCTGGTGGACGGCTTTGTCTACTGTAACCGCGTCCTGGGCTTCGTTAACGCCCCGGCGCTGATGCAGCAGGTGATACGTAGCCTGCAGGGGGTAACCGTCTCCGTGGCGGACTACCAGCGGAAGCGGGACTACCTCTGGGGCGAGCTGACCCGCGCCGGCTATGAGGCCGTCAAGCCACAGGGCGCCTTTTATCTTTTTCCGCGGTCTTTGGTGCGGGATGACGTCGCTTTTGTCCGGGAGCTGCAGGAGTCCCGGGTGCTCGCCGTGCCCGGCCGCGGCTTCGGGACGCCGGGCTATTTCCGCATCTCCTATTGCGTGGATGACCGGACAATCGAGGGTGCGGTGACCGGGCTGCGGCGGGCAGCGGAAAAGCACCGGGGAGAGGGAGAGAAATGAACGAGCAAGCCCATGACGCGGAGAAGGTCGCGGAGACCATCGCCCAACTGGCCGCCGCCGAGAAACGGGAAGCGATTGCCGCTTTCCTGGGGATGCGCCTGGAATCGCTGACACCCGGTTTCGCGCGGGTGGTGATGCCGGTGCAGCCGGAGTATCTGAATTTTCACGGGACGGTCTTCGGGGGGATAATCATGTCGGTGGCGGACCAGGCGTTTGCCTACGCCGCCAACTCGCTGTCTTATCCCAGCGTCGCCGCCCAGTTCAACCTCCATTTTCTCAGCAGTGTCGGGGAGGGCGATGAACTGGTCGCGGAGTGCCGCGTGCTGCGCAGCGGGCGGCGGGTGGGCGTCTCCGAGATTACGGTGACCAGCAAGGCGGGCAAGCTCGTTGCCAAAGCCACGGCGACGACGATTCCCGTGGAGGCGCGGGAAGAGCAGCCCTGAATTTGACAGGCTCGATTTCATCGTGCTAGACTTACTCGGCATTAATGGTACTCACCGTTTAACGATGGGATATCGGCTGGAGAGATTCAACTTCGTCTTTACCGGGCGCACCTGAGGTGCGCTGGGGAGGGCGTCAGTAACGCGGTTCGCGCGGGGTGTTCCTTAAAAACCGGTTCCGGGTTAGTCTGCACCTCCCCGGCGGGGGTGCTCTTGTTATGAAGAATAGCAGGGAAATGGCAGCGGAAGATACGGTCAGGCAGGAGACCATCCCTCAGCTTTTACAGCGCAACGCTGACCAATGGGGAGACCGCCCCGCCATGTGCATGAAAAGCTTCGGGGTGTGGCAGCAGTACACTTGGCGGGACTGCTATGAACGCGTCCGGGCATTTTCCCTGGGTCTTATTGCCCTGGGGCTGGAGCCGGGAAACGTGGTCTGTCTCATCGGGGACAATGAGCCGGAATGGTTCTGGGGGGAGTTCGCCGTGCAGGCGGCGCGGGGCATCGGCACCGGTGTTTTCGTGGACTCAATTCCCTCGGAGGTCAAGTATATCGCCGAGCAGTCCGACGCCCGCTTCGCCATCGTCAACGACCAGGAGCAGACGGACAAGTTCCTGGAAATAAAGGACCAGTTGCCTTTATTGAAGAAGGTGATTTACTGGGACCCCAAGGGCCTGCGGAACTATGACGACCCCGCCTTAATCAGCTTCCGGGAGGTGATGGCGCAGGGGCGGGAGTATGAAAAGACCCATCCCGGCCTTTTCGAGGAGAACATCGCTGCGGGCAAAGGTGACGACGTCGCCTTTATTTACTTTACCTCCGGGACGACCGGCCTGCCCAAGGGGGCGGTGCTCACCCACCGCGCGCTGATTAATACCGCCCGGGGCTTCGTCAGCCGCTATCCCCTGGATGAAAACGACGACCTTATTTCCAATTTCCCCGCCGCCTGGGTGGGGGACAGCTATTTCGCCACCATCCCGCACCTGCTCACCGGGGCGAGGCTCAATTTTCCGGAGGAGCCGGAGACTATCGCCGAAGACACCCGGGAGGTCGGTCCCAACTTTGCGATTTACGGTCCGCGCCAGTGGGAGGGGCTGGTGAGCGAGATACAGGTGAAGATGATTGACGCGCACCCCCTGAAGCGCTTCTTCTACCACCTCTTTCTGCCGGTGGGGCACAGGATTGCCGATTATAAATTCAAGGACCGGCAGCCTCCTCTCTTCTGGCGGTGGCTGCACGTCATCGCTTACTTTCTGCTCTTCCGCCCCCTGAAAGACCGCCTGGGACTGAGCAAGGTGCGTTTCGCCGTGACCGGGAGCTCCGTGCTTAGTCTGGACACCTTCCGCCTGATTCACGCCATCGGCATCGAGCTGCGGCAGAACTATGCCAGCACGGAGGCCGGCTTTATCTCCTCCCACGGCAAGGGCGATATCCGCTTCGAGAGCGTGGGCCGGCCCGCCGCGGGCACGGAGGTCAGGATTACCGATGCCGGGGAGCTGCTGGTGAGGAGCGACTGTATGTTCAGCGGCTACCACAAGAACCCGGAAAAGACCCGGGAGACCCTGATTGACGGCTGGTGCCATACCGGGGACGCGGTGCACGTCAACGAGGAGGGTCACCTCATCTTCATGGACCGCCTGGACCACATGGGAGAGCTCCGCTCCGGGGAAAAATATGCCCCGCAGTACATCGAGGGGCGGCTGCGCTTCAGCCCTTACATCAAGGATGCGATGGTCATCGGCGGGAAGGACAAGGACTACGTCTCCGCCATCGTGAACATCGATTTCACCATGGTCAGCAAGTGGGCGGAGCGGAGCCGGCTGGCGTTCACCACCTTCGTGGACCTCTCGCAGAAGAAGGACGTCGCCGACCTGGTGGAGAAGGACCTGCTGCGGGTCAACGGCTACCTGCCGGAAGGCTCGCGGGTGAAAAAGTTCGTCCTGATGCACAAGGAGTTCGACCCCGACGAGGCGGAGCTCACCCGTACGCGGAAGTTGCGCCGGGAGTTCATGGAGGAAAGATACAAAGAATTAATCGATGCCATGTATACGGACGGCGGCAGCGTGAAAGTGACCGCGCCGGTGACTTACCGCGACGGGCGGAAGGGCGTGGTCGCCACCACCATCAAGGTGCGGACGGTGGCGGGAGAAGGTCAGTAAGATGTCCGAGTTATTACAGTATGTCATCACCGGGATTGCCGTGGGCACGGTCTATGCCCTGATTGCCCTGGGCTTCGCCCTTATCTGGAAGTCCAGCAGCGTGGCGAACCTGGCGCTGGGACAGATTGTTCTGGTGTCTTCCTGGTTCACCTACAGCATGCTGGTGCAGGCGAAACTCCCGCTATGGCTGGCGATTCCGCTGGTGGTCGTTTTCGCCCTGCTGCTGGGCTGGACCATCGAGCGGTTCGCCCTGCGTCCCCTGATTGCCCAGCCGATACTGGCGCTGATTACAGTCACGCTGGGCGTGGGCTACTTCATCGAGGGTGTCGTCAACTTTATCTGGCCGTGGAGCGTGGACGCGCTGCCCCGCCTTTTCCCCCGGGATGTCATCCACATCGGTAACGCGGTCGTTTCCCAGGAGTATCTCTGGGTGGTGGGCATCTGCGTGGTCATCTTCGTCCTGCTGACCCTGTTTTTCCGCTACCACCGCATGGGGATTGCCATGCGCGCCACCGCGGACGACCAGATGGCGGTGCAGGCCTGCGGCATCCCGGTCACCCGGATTTTCTCCCGCTCCTGGATGTTCGCCTGCGTGGTGGCGGCGGTGGGCGGCGTGCTTATCTCCAGTATCGCCGGTATCACCCACGGCCTCGTGGAGACGGGCCTGAAGGCCTTTTCCGTGGTCATTCTGGGCGGACTGGACTCATTTATCGGAGCGATGGTCGCAGGGCCTATTATCGGGCTCTGTGAAAGCCTGGGAGGGGGTTACCTCACGCCCGTCATCGGCTGGGCGGGGGTGAAGGACATCATCCCCTTCGTCATCATTATCATCGTCATGGTGATTAAGCCTTACGGTCTTTTCGGGGAAGTGCGCATTGAGAGGATATAAGGAATGAGCTTGCCCTGCGGTATCCGGAACTACACCTATGCCCAGGACATGGCGATACTGCGCACCAAGACGCACTGGGCGTTCTTAATCGGGTTCCTGGTGCTGCTCTTTGCCGCACCGCTTTACCTGGGGAACTACTGGCTCGGTGTCGTCAACCTCATCGGTATCACCATCGTGGCGGCGACCGGGTTGAACCTGCTGGTGGGCTACTGCGGGCAGCTGTCCATCGGCCATGCCGGCTTCATCGCCCTGGGGGCCTACACCAGCGCCATCGTGACCAACCGCCTGGAGATGCCGTTCCTCGTGGGGCTGCTGGCGGCGGGGCTGGTGGCGGGTAGCGTCGGTCTGGTCTTCGGGCTGCCTTCGGTGCGGGTCAAGGGCTTTTACCTGGCGATTACCACTATCGCCGCCCAGTTTATCATCCTCTGGGTGATTAACCACTGGGACGCGGTGACCGGCGGCTTCGTCGGCATCCGCGTGCCTTATGCCAGCATTGCGGGTTTTGAGTTCCGTAGCGAGGCCAACCAGTTTTATCTCATCATTTCCATCGCCGTCCTCTGCACCTTATTTGCCAAGAACCTGGCGCGGACGCGGGTGGGACGGGCATTTATCGCTGTCCGGGACAATGACCTTGCCGCGGAGGTCATGGGGATTAACCTGCTCTATTACAAGCTGCTCGCCTTCTTCATCGGCTGTTTCCTGGCGGGGATTGCCGGGTCGCTGCTGGCGCACTATACCGGCTTCATCAACGGCGAATATTTCAGCCTGAAAGAGTCCATCCTCTACATCGGTATGATTATCATCGGTGGCCTGGGCACTACCGTCGGTCCCATCTTCGGAGTGGTCCTTCTCCGTATCCTGGACCAGATTTTAAGGGTGTCTTTCGGGCCGTTCCTGGAGAGAACCTTTACCATGATGCCCTCCGGCTTTGCCACCGGGATAACCCCGATGATTTTCGGGCTGGTGATTATTTTGTTCCTGATACTGGAGCCACGGGGGGTTGCCCACCGCTGGGCAATCTTCAGGGCGGCTTACCGACTCTGGCCATTCTCGTATTGAAGTTAAGAAAGGGGGAATGGGTAATGTAGTGCGCACCGGCGACCGGAAATAATTATGAAAGGAGCGTGTTTTATGAAATCCAGATTAGCTACCATCACCATTATCGTTGCCCTGGCCCTGCTGCTGGCGGCGATACCCCTGGTCAGCGCCTGCTCGGGCGGCAGTGCCGAGGGCAAGACCCTGAAGGTGGGGATGACCACTCCCTCCTCGGGCCCCGCGGCGGAAAAGGGCGGCCCCATGGGCCATGCCAACCTCGACGCCATCGATTACATCAATAACGAACTCGGCGGCGTCAACGGCTACAAAATCGAGGTGCTCTGGCTGGACAATGCCTATAATGCCCAGACCGTGGCCACCAACGTCAAGCGCTTCATGGACGAGCGCTGCCTCCTCTTCACCACCGCTTCTTCGGCGATGATGTCCGCTTCGATGGAAATCGCCAACCGGGCGGAGTTCCCCGGCATCGCTTCCTTTAACGCCCCCATCCTGCACCGCCCGCCCAAGCACATTTACGGGCAGATGCCGGACTACGGCGATGACTGGGCGGCTTTTGCGCGCTACTACATGGAAAACATCTGGAAGGGCCCCGGCAAGCCGAAGATGGCCCTGCACCTGCTGAACAACTCCACCGGCTACGGCGCCCGTGATGCCGCGAAGGCGGCGGCGGACAAGCTGGGCATCGACATCATCTCCATCGATGAGCACAAGGCGGATAGCACGTCGGAGATGGACTCCCTCACCCGGATTAAAGCCTCCAAGCCTGACGTCCTTTACATTTCCAGCACCCCGGCGCCCACGGCGCTCATCCTGAGAAACGCCCATGACCTGGGGATGATTCCCGGGACGACGGTGGGCCTGGGCCATGCCGGTATCACCAAGGCCCTGGTAGACATCGCCGGGGCGGACATCGTGGAAGGCGTTTTCGGCGTCTTCCCCACGGTCAGCTGGGGGGACAACGTCCCCGGCATGGCCAAGATGACCGAGTACGTCCGCAAGATGCACGCCAAGGACGAAGGCAACATGGACTACATCACCTCCTGGGCGCAGAGCCTTATCGTGGCGGAGATCCTCCGGCTGGCGGTGCAGAACGCGGGCTACGACACGCTGGCGAAGGGCGATGTGAACGCCTGGCGCGCCGTGGAGACCAAGGGTATCCAGAAGCTGAACAACTTCACCGTGGGCGGCCTGCACGGCCCGGTGAGCTACACCCCCGGCGACAACCGCCTCTCCAAGTCGGTGCGCATCTTCCAGATTCAGAAAGGCGCTATTGTGCCGGTTACTGACTGGATTGAAGCGCCCCTGGTGAAATACGAAGAGTTCGACTGGTTTGGTAAATAAATAGTTCCGGCGGGGGGTCCTGCTTTCCGGCGGGGCCCTCCGCGGAAGGATGAGCGATGCTCAAACTGAACAACATTGAGGTCACCTATCTCAATGTTATCCGGGTGTTGCACGGCGTCTCCCTGACGGTGGACGACGGCGCGATTATCGCCCTCCTGGGGGCGAACGGCGCCGGGAAGAGCACCACCCTCAAGGCGATTTCCGGTCTGCTCCACATCGAGGAGGGCGAGGTAACCGACGGTAGTATCGAGTGGAACGGGCAGCGCATCGACCGCAGGGGCGCCGAGGAAATCGGCAAGCTGGGTATCATCCAGGCCCTGGAGGGACGCCACGTCTTCGAGCATCTGACCGCTGAGGAGAACCTCCTCGTGGGCGCGTACAATCGCACGGACCGCGGCGCGGTGAAGCAGGACCTGGAAATGGTCTATCATTATTTCCCCCGCCTGAAAGACCTGCGCCGCAATACCGCCGGTTATCTTTCCGGCGGAGAGCAGCAGATGCTGGTCATCGGGCGGTCAATGATGGCGATGCCCAATCTGATGATGCTTGACGAGCCTTCCCTGGGCCTGGCGCCGCTCCTGGTGGAGGAAATTTATGACATCATCCGCCGCTTTAACGAGGAGCAGAAGACCTCCGTCCTGCTGGTGGAGCAGAACGTGCGCATCGCCCTCAGCATCGCTCATTACGGGTATGTCATGGAAAACGGCCGGGTGGTACTTGACGGAACGGCCGATTTCCTGAAAAATAATGAGGACGTCAAAGAGTTCTACATGGGCCTGTCCGCGATGGGGACGAAGAAGAGCTACCGCGAGGTGAAACACTACAAGAGGCGGAAACGATGGCTGTAAGTAAAAGGCGCGACGAATATTTCGATGAGCTGGAGGTGATGTCCCCCGCCCGGAGAGAGCAGTACCAGAACGAGAAACTGGCGGCGGTGGTGACTCATGCCTATCAACACGCCCCGGCGGTACGGGAGATGATGGATGAGGCGGACGTCAGCCCGGGGGAAATACTGACGGTCCCTGACCTGGAGAAGCTGCCCGTCACCCGCAAGACGGACCTCATCGAGATGCAGAAAGCCGATCCCCCTTACGGCGGTTTCCTGGCGATTCCCCAGAAAGACGTGGAGCGGGTTTTCCTCTCCCCGGGTCCGGTCTATGAGCCCGTCCAGCACTCCAATATCAAGTGGTTCGCCAAGTCCTTCTGGGCGGCGGGGTTCCGCAAGGGCGATATCGTGGTAAACACTTTCACCTATCATCTTTCTCCCGCTGGCATCCTCTTCCACGAGGCGCTGCGGGACTGCGGGGCGACCGCCGTGCCCACCGGCACCGGTAATACGGAAATCCAGCTCCAGACGATGTATGACCTGGAGGTCACCGGCTTCGTGGGGACGCCCACCTTCCTGATGACCATCATCAAGAAGGCGGAGGAGATGGGCTACGATTTCTGCGCGGACTTGTCCCTGCGGCGGGCCTGGTTCACCGGGGAGATGCTGCCGCCCTCGCTGCGCAAGACCTTCGAGGAAGACTACAACATCGATACCAACCAGGCATATGCCGTGACCGAGCCCGGCGGCGCCATCGCTTACGAGTGCTCGCAGAAGTCCGGGATGCACTTCATGGATGAATACCTCATCGAAATCGTGGACCACGAGACGGGCAAGCAGCTCGGCCCCGGGGAAATCGGGGAAATCGTGGTGACGCCCCTGCACAACCAGACCTGGGGGCTGCTGCGTTTCGGTACCGGCGATATGTCCGCCTACATTACCGAACCCTGCCCCTGCGGGCGCACTTCTTACCGGCTTACGGGCATCGTGGGGAGGACCGGGGACGCGGTGAAGGTGCGCGGGATGTTCGTGGTCACGCGCCAGGCGGAAGCCGCCATCATGAGCCTTCCGGAGATAGCCGCCTTCCGGCTGGTGGTGGGGCGGCGGGAGCATCGCGACGACCTTACCCTGAAGGTGGAGCTGGGCAGCGAGAGTGTGGCGAAGAGCGAGCTCGCGGATACCCTGCAACAGCGTTTTCAGGAGGCCTGCCGTATCCGGCTGGACCGCATCGACTTCGTGGCGCGGGGGACGGTGGGGTCAGGTCCCAGGGTCGTTGACGAGCGCAAGTGGGACTAGCGCTCAGGCGCGCCGGGTGCCCAGGTAAGCGGCAATCACTTCCGGGTTGTTCTTGATTTCTTCCGGCGTGCCTTCGGCAATATTGCGCCCGAAGTCCAGCACCACGATGCGGTCGGCGATGTCCATCACCACGCCCATGTCATGCTCCACGAGGACGATGCAGTTGACGCCGTCGCGCAGCACGGGTGAGTCCGCGTAGGTGATGCCCTGCCCTTCGAAAATATCGATGATGAAGCGGGCGATGTCCTCTTTTTCTTCCAGGTTCATGCCGGCCATCGGCTCGTCCAGCAGGAGCACCTTCGGCTCCAGCGCCAGGGCCCTGCCCAGCTCCACCCGCTTCCTCATGCCGTAGGGCAGCATGCCCACCACCGTCTTCCGGACGGGCTCGATTTCCAGGAAATCGATGATGTCTTCCACCATCTTGCGGTGGCGTATCTCCTCGCTGTGCGCCGGGCCGAAGTAGAGGGCGCTGGCGAAGACGTTCTGCCGCATCAGGACGTGCCGCGCCGCCATGATGTTGTCCAGGGTGCTTAGTCCCGTGTAAAGCTCGATGTTCTGGAAGGTGCGCGCCAGGCCCAGGCGGGCGGCTCTGTCCGGGCGGATGCGGGTAATGCGCTGCCCGTCAAAGTAAATCTCCCCTTTCTGGGGCTTGTAGAAGCCGTTGATGCAGTTGAGCAGGCAGGTCTTGCCGGCGCCGTTGGGCCCGATGATAGCGAGGATTTCATTCTCCCGGACATCCACGCTGATGTCCGTCAGGGCTTTCACCCCGCCGAAGGACAGGGAGAGGTTCTCAATCCGGATTCTTACTTTTGGCTCGGCGGGCGGCTTGCTTTCTGCTGTCATGGTAAGGGTGCCTTATTTTACCTTCCGGTTGGTTTTCCTGTCAGCGGTTTTTTCCTCCGCCAGGAGTTTCTCCCGGTATTGGACGGCCCGCGGGCAGTCCGTGCCGGAGCATTTCAGGTCTCTGCCGGACTGGCGGCTTTTCTCACGGAGGGCTTTGATGGCTTCCTTGCTGGCGCCGTATTTCTCATAGCCCACGCATTTTATGGAGCCGTCTTTATAGACCATGACGGTCACTTCGTCGTCGACGTCTTCACAGTGGACCGTGGTGGCGGTAATCTGCCAGTTAAACATGCTCTCTCTACCCGGGTGTCTTTTCGCCGTCCTATCTTAGCATTCGTGAGGCACGTGGTTCAACCTGAAACAAGGCTTAGCGCGAAGATAAGCGTGCACCGGGAACACCGGAAACCATGGGTATGACATCTCTTGCCTCCTGAATGGCGGGAATCGCTAGAAGGGGAGCATCCGCGAAGCCACCTGTGCCAGCGCCATGATGCCGCCGGGGAACACCCCGAGCAGGAGCACGCCCGCGCAGGAGATGAGCAGACCGGCGCGCAGGAACGTGGAGGACGGCACCTCATCCGCCGAAGGAGGCGTGCCGAACCACATCACCTTGACCACGCGGAGATAGTAGTAAGCGGAAATCACGCTGTTAATCACGGCGACCACCACCAGCCAGAGCAGGCCTTCTTGCACCGCGGCGCTGAAGATGAAGAATTTACCCATGAAGCCCGCTGCCGGCGGCATCCCGATGAGGGAAATGAGGCAGAGAGTCAGCGCCAGCGCCAGAAGCGGGGAGCGTTTCATCATGCCGGCAAAGTCCCCGATTTCATCGGTGCCGGCCTGATTGGTGATGGCGATGATGGCGGTGAACGCGCCGATATTGGTCAGGGCATAGCTGGCGAGGAAGAACATGATGCCGCTCTGCCCGGCGGTAACGTTCGGGGCGGAGAAACCCATCGCCGCCAGGCCCACCATGAGGTAGCCGGCCTGGGCGATGCTGGAATACCCGAAGAGGCGCTTGATGTTATTCTGGGGAATCGCGGCGAGGTTGCCGGCGGTCATGCTGATGATGGCCAGCCAGGCGAAGATGATGCCCCAGTTGGCCGTCAGCCAGGAGGGCGTCCCCAGGGCGGTGGAGAAAACGCGCAGGATGACCGCAAAGCCCGCCGCCTTGCTGGCGACGGAGAGGAAGGCGGTCACCGGCGTCGGCGCGCCTTCGTAAACGTCGGGCACCCACATCTGGAAGGGCACCGCGGCAATCTTGAAGCCGAAACCGCCGATGAGCATCACCGTGCCCAGCAGCAGCGCCGGGCTTGCCATCAGGTCGGCGAGGGCCATGGTCCGCAGCGTCCGGGCAATGTCGCCCAGGTGCGTGGTGCCGGTAAAGCCGAAGATGAGGGCCATGCCGTAAAGCAGCACGCCGGAAGCAATCGCGCCCAGCAGCAGGTATTTCAGGGAGGCCTCTGTGGACTTCTTGTCCTTGAGGAAACCGACGAGCGCGTAGAGGGAGATGCTGGTCAGCTCCAGGGCGAGATAGATGGAGATAAGCTCGGCGGTGGCCGCCATCAGCATCATCCCCAGGGTGGAGAGAAGGAGGAGGGCGTAGAATTCCCCCTGGAAACGGGAGAGCCTGGCGACGTAGTCCTGCGTGGCCAGTATCACCAGGAAAGCGACGGTCAGGAAAATAAGCTTGAAGAACAGGGCGAAGTTATCGAGCGCCAGCAGGTTATTGAGGAGCGGTTGCTGGGTGCCGCCCCAGAGATTGAGGGAAAAGTAAGCGGCGAGCGCCAGCCCGATGAGGCTGACGGCCACCAGCGCCCCTTTCCCCGTCAGGAAAAGGTCCAGCAGGATAACGACGACCGCCGTGACCAGCAGCGTCAGTTCCGGTAGCAACAGTACCAGGTTCAAGACCAGCTCCTTATCCTTCTAGAATCCGTCATCGATAATCCCCGCAATCTTTAGCAGCTTTTTCGTATCCTCGTGGAGCTCCTCTTTTATCTCCGGGAGTCGCTCCAGTTCAATCCAAATTGCTTCCCCGACATCGCTCTCCGGCTTCAGCGTTCCCCCCCCGCCAGCTTCGCCATGTAGTCGATATAGACCACGTGGAGGGTGACCTCTTTGCCCGACCTCACCACCCGGTCGAAAGGGGGGAGGGGTGCGGTCAGGCTGATTTCCAGTCCGGTCTCCTCCTTGACTTCTCTCTTTATCCCCTCCTCGATAGTTTCCCCGGTTTCCAGCTCCCCGCCGGGGCAGATCCATTTCCCCTGCCAGAAGCCGCCCCGTTCCTTCTTATGCTTCACCAGGAGCAGCCTTCCCGCATTATCGGTAATGACCGCCCCCACGCCCACCAGTATCCGCGTTACCCCAACAACCTCCCCCTAACCGATTAAACCGACCACCGGCGCAATACCGAGCCTAATCACGTCGGTCAGAATCGCCGGGTAAACGCCTACGAGTATAATCGCCGCGATGAGGGCGAAGGAGTAGAACTTCTCCATGGTGTCCTCATCGTGGACCTTGTTGTATTCCTCTTTCACCGGGCCGTAGAAGGCCTGCTGGAGCATCCAGAGGATGTAGCCTGCCGTGATGACTACCCCCAGCACCGCGATGATGGTGAAAACCTTGATGCCGGGAACGGCACCGCTGGTAAAGCTCCCCACGAAGATAAGGAACTCCGCGGCAAAGCCGCTGGTCAGGGGCAGTCCCAGGGAGGCAAGCCCGGCGACGGAGAAGACCACCGCCATCACCGGCACCTGCCGCGCCAGCCCGCCCAGCTTGCGCAGGTCACGTTCTCCGATGTTGTGGATAACCAGTCCCGCCATGGCGAAGAGGAGACCGGTGACGATGCCGTGGCTGAACATCTGCAAAGCCGCCCCGGTGAGGCTGACCTCGCTCAGGGCAAAGATGCCCAGCAGCACATAGCCCATGTGGCTTACGCTGCTGTAGGCAATCATCCGCTTGATGTCCGTCTGGCGCAATGTGACGGCGGCGCCGTAAAGGATGCCGATAAGCGCCAGCACGATCAGCAGCGGCGCGAACTGCTTGGCCGGATCCGGGAAGAAGCTCACGCAGAGCCGTATCATCCCGTAGCCGCCCATCTTGATGAGGGAGCCGGCCAGCATGACGCTGGCGGCGGTGGGGGCGTCAGTATGGGCGTCCGGCAGCCAGGTGTGCAGCGGGAAAACGGGCAGCTTCACCGCGAAACCGATTAACAGCAGGAAGAAGATGGCGGCCGGCGGCAGGATGGACTGCACCATGCCCAGCCCCTGCCGGGAAATCTCCACCATGTCCAGGCTGCCCGTGGTGAAATACAGGCTGAGGATGCCGGCGAGCATGAAGGCGCTGCCGAACAGGGTGTAGAGGACGTACTTCAGGGCGGAGTATTCCTTCCGTCCCGCGCCCCAGACGTGAATCAGGAAGTACATGGGGATGACCTCAATCTCCCACATGATGAAGAAGAGCAGCAGGTCCAGGGACATGAACACGCCGAGGATGCTCGTCTCCAGGAGCAGCAGCCAGGCGAAGAACTCGCGCGTCCTCTCGTGCACCTTCCAGGAGATAAGCACCGCCAGGAAGCCCAGGAAAGCGGTCAGCAGCACCAGCGGCATGCTCAGCCCGTCCACCCCCAGGTGGTAGTGGGCGTTCAGGGGGGCAATCCAGAGCGCCTTTTCCTCGAACTGCATGAGACCGGCGGCGGCCGGGGAGCGGTCGAACAGGGTGAAGGCGATTATCGCCAGGATGAACGGGACCAGCGTAAAGATAAAGGCAATCGTCTTTATCGAGCGCGGCTGCCCGCTGGGGGTAAACAGCGCGATAACCAGCGCGCCCAGCGCCGGGAGGAAGAGTATCGCCGTTAAGTAGCTAAAATCCATGAACTCCTCAACTCAGAACGAAGACGGTGAGTATAATCGCGATAATACCGATGCCGATGGATAAAGCGTAGAGCTGGAGTTGCCCGGTCTCGGCATGACGCAGGGCGCCGCCCCCGGCACGCACGCCTTTTGCCGTGCCGTTGACGATGCCGTCCACGCCGTAGCTGTCCAGTCCCTGGAAAACCCGGAAAAGCCATTTCATCATGAAGTTGCGGACGATAATATCCTCGTAGAGGTCATCGAAATAATACTTGCGGAAGACCAGCGTGCGCAGGGGCCCGAAGAGTCTCCCGAACATATCGGCGGAGAGCCATTTCTTGTTATA
>JBDRGD010000029.1:0-5093 GCA_043818095.1 Chloroflexota bacterium | reverse complement strand
GACTGCCCCGCCGCCAGGTCTTCCCGGGCGCCGATGCGCGTGAAAATGCGGTCGACGATGCCGAGGCGCGCCGACGCGGCGGGGACAAAGCTGCCCGTCTGCGCCAGCAGGACAACCAGGGCGACCTGCCGCAGGTAGGTGGACTTGCCGGACATGTTCGGCCCCGTCAGGATGACCACCTGGGCGTCCGCATTATCGAGGAGGACGTCGTTGGGGGTAAAGCCGCCGGGGGAGAGGTTGCGCTCCACCACGGGGTGCCGGCCCTGCCGGATTTCCAGTTTCGTGCCGTCGTCCAGCGCCGGGCGGACGTAGTCCTGCTGCGCCGCCAGCTCCGCCAGCGCGGCAAAAACATCGAGCTGCGCCAGCGCGCCCGCCACGGCGAGAACGCGCTCCCCGGCGGTGGCCACCTGCCGGCACACCCGCCGGAACAGGGACTCCTCCAGCTCGGTGATGCGCTCCTTCGCGTTCAGAATCAGCGCCTCGTACTCCTTGAGCTCCGGGGTGAAATAGCGCTCCCCGTTGACCAGCGTCTGCTTGCGGATATAGCTGTCCGGCACCTGGGCAAGGTTCGGCTTAGAGACCTCCAGGTAGTAGCCGAAAACGTTGTTAAAGCCGATTTTCAGCGACTTTATCCCGGTCTTTTCCCGCTCCTGCGCCTCCAGGCTGGCGAGGTACTGCCGGGCGTTGCGGGAAGCCCCGCGCAGCTTGTCCAGTTCCTCGGAAAGCCCGGGCTTCATCACGTCGCCCTCCCCGAAGGTCGAGGACGGCTCCGCGACGATGGCCTCGTCAACCAGCGCCACCACCTCCGGGCACGATTTCAGCTGGTCTTTCAGTGCCGCTACCCGGCGGTCCGAATCTAAAGCATTCCGCAGCCGGGGGATAAGCTCCAGGCTGTTCTTGAGGGTTATCAGCTCGCGGGGGATAGCGATTTCGCTGCGCACGCGGTTCACCAGGCGCTCCAGATCCGCCATCTGCCCCAGCAACCCGATAACCTCCCGCCGCGGCACGATGTTCCCCGCGAACCACTCCACGGCGTCCAGCCGGCTATTCAAAGCCGCCACGTCCAGCAGGGGCTGTCCCAGCCATTTTTTCAGCAGGCGGCCGCCGCTCGCCGTCTTCGTCAGGTCGATCACCGACAGCAGCGAACCGGTGCCCTGGAAAAGCTCCAGGTTGTGCTGGGTCTGCGCATCCAGCGCCATAAAGGCGTCCGTGGTGTAGGTGGACACGCGGTTA
The DNA here is from genome assembly GCA_043818095.1 of Chloroflexota bacterium. Classification (GTDB taxonomy): domain Bacteria; phylum Chloroflexota; class Dehalococcoidia; order Dehalococcoidales; family RBG-16-60-22; genus JBDRGD01. The sequence continues at coordinate 3,860 of JBDRGD010000029.1, read as the reverse complement.
AGCTGCGGCAGCGTCCCTTTCCGCGTCTCCCGGAGATAGGCAAGAATCGCCCCGGCGGCGCCCGTCGCCAGGGGCAGGCGCTCGCAGCCGTAGCCCTCGAGGGTCGCCACGCGGAAATGTTCTAATAAAGATTGCCGCGCCCGCGCCGCCTCGAACCAGTAGTCCTCGACGCGGGTCACCGTGCCCTCGTAACCAAGCAGGGACAGGTCGGCGTTCTCCGGGGCGATTATCTCCCGCGGTTTCAGTCTTTCCAGTTCGCTGGCCACGCGGTCGAGGGGCAACTGGGTAGTGGCGAACTCACTGGTGGTGATATCCACAAAAGCCAGCCCCGCCTCTTTTTCCGCCAGCAACAGCGCGACGAGGTAGTTGTTGGCCCGGCTGTCCAGCAGCCCCGGTTCGACGACCGTGCCGGGAGTGACCAGGCGCACCACCTCCCGCTCCACCAGACCGCGGTTTTCCCCGGGCTTCGTCACCTGCTCGCAGACGGCTACCTTGTAGCCGCGGCTGATGAGTTTCGCCAGGTAATTGTCCAGGGCGTGGTAAGGGATGCCCGCCAGGGGCACCTTGATGCCCTTCCCCATCTCGCGGGAGGTGAGGACGATTTCCAGTTCCCGGGAAGCGGTGCGGGCGTCCTCGTCGAAAGTCTCGTAAAAGTCGCCGAGGCGGAAAAGGACAATGGCTTCCGGATACTGCTGCTTGATGCGGAGGTACTGCTGCCGGATGGGAGTCGCGCCCTGCGTCATGCGCCTATTCTACAAGAACTGCCCCGGAAAAGGAAAGCGGAACGGCGGGAAAACAGCCGGAAAGCCCCTGCTCTAGGAAGGCAACAACGCCGGCGGCGGCGGTGTGCTCTTCGCTTTGCCCGCGGGCGGCAGCGGCGACGGGGTAATCTGCAGCCGTATCCCGCACTGGAAACAGCGCTTGCCTTCGGCGACCGCCCCCTCCTCCGTAAGACCCGTCTCCACCTCGATAAAGCTGTCCACGGTCTTTTCGGGCTTGAGCATGGGCATGGTCACCCGCGGCTTCTCCGCAAAGTCTTCCTGTTTTCCCCAGCAGAAGCCGATACTGCGTTCCGGGGTAAGCTCCTCGTCGATGTCCCCGGAACCGCCCAGGTATTTATCGATTTCCCCGGCGGCTTTCCGCCCGGCGGCGATGGCGCGGATAACCGAATCGGGTCCCGAGACGGCGTCGCCGCCCGCCCAGACGCCGGGCCGTGCCATAAACGTCACCCGGTCCGCCTGGATGGTGTTGCCACGCCCCGTCTTCACCCCGAAGCCTTCAGGGACATCCGGCACCTGCCCGATCGCGCCGATAACGGTGCTGTATTCCTCGGTAAAGGTGCTCCCCTTGACGGCTACGGGACGCCGCCGCCCGCTGGCGTCCGGCTCTCCCAGCTCCATCCGGGTACAGGTCAAATACAGCCTCCCGCTCCTGCTCTCGATTTTGTCCGGCGCCACCAGGAAGACCAGGTTGATTTGCTCTTCAATCGCCGCTTCCACTTCCTCGGGGCTGGCGGGCATCTCCGCCCGGGTGCGCCGGTAGAGGATGCTGACGTCTTTCGCGCCCAGCCGCCGGGCGACCCTGGCGCCGTCGATGGCGACGTTGCCGCCGCCGATGACCGCCACGCGGTCACCCACGTCCAGCTTTTCCCCGAGGTTGGCTTTCCGCAGGAAAGTCGCGCCGTCGAGCACCCCGGAGCAGTCCTCCCCTTCGCAGCCGAGCTTCATCCCCCGGTGCGCTCCGGGCGCCAGGAAAACGGCGTCGAAACCCTGCTTCTTCAGGAGCCCGTCCACGTCATCCACGCGGGTGTTCAACTTAATATCCACGCCGACGCGGCGTATCTCCTCGATTTCCCCTTCCAGGATTTCGGGAGGCAGGCGGTAGTCCGGGATGCCCACCCTCATCATGCCCCCGGCGACGGGCAGGGCCTCGAAGACGGTCACGGCGTGGCCGCCCTTCGCCAGGTAGTAAGCCGCGGTCAGCCCGGCGGGACCGGCGCCGACCACCGCCACCTTTTTCCCGGTGGGGGGCAGCTGGCGGGAAAACTTCTGCCAGGAGCCGTCATCGCGGTCCGCCACGAAGCGCTTGAGGAACTTGATGGAAATCGGCTCGTTGAGGCAGCCGCGGCGGCAGGCTTCCTCGCAAGGGTGGATACAGACCCTCCCCAGAGCCCCGGGGAAGGGGACCTTCTCCCGGACGACGGCGATGGAGTCCTGGTATTTGCCGACCCCCGGCAAGGTAGACGTACAGCGGGACGTTGATGCCCCCGGGGCAGGCGTCATGGCAGGGGACGATAACCGCCTCCCGTCCCAGCGCCGGTTTCTGCCGCTTGGCCTTGTCCACCAGCGCGCCGACGGGACAGACCTCCACGCAGGCGCCGCAGAACTGGCAGCCGGCTTCCTTCAGCGGCTCGTTGAAAGCGGTGCCGACGATGGTCTGGATACCGCGGTTGATGAAGCTGTACATGCCGATGCCCCGCATGTCCCGGCACATCTGGACGCAGCGCCCGCAGAGGACACACAGGTTGTAGTTCCGCTCGATGAGGGGGTCGCGGTCGTCCACGGGCAGGTCCCGGAAATAGTCCTCCAGGTTGCGGTCGCTGATGCCCACGTAGTCCACCAGCCGCTGCAGCTCGCAGTCCCGGTTCTGGACACAGGTGACGCAGCGCTCGGTGACCCCCACGTGGCGCAGACAGATGTCATTGGGGCCGCAGCGCACGCGGCGGTGGCAGGTAAGGCAGGCGTTGGGGTGCTCCGCGAGGATAAGCTTCAAGACGTCCTGGCGGAGTGTCTGAACCTGCGGTGTGTTCGTGCGCACCACCATGCCCTCCGTGGCGGGGGTGGTGCAGGAGGTGGGCAGACCGCGCATCTTCTCAATCTCCACGACGCAGAGGCGGCAGCCGCCGTAGGGCTCCAGGTCCGGGTGGTGGCAGAGGGTGGGGATGTAGAGACCGGCGCCGCGGGCGGCTTCCAGGACGGTGACGCCCTTCGTCGCGGAAACGTTTACACTGTCAATCGTCAGCTCAATCTTCTCAGCCATCTCATGAAAAAGGCTACCGCCGGGGCTAATCCCGGAGATAGCCGTCTCCCTCCTTTAGCTTTGCGGAAGAGGAATCTTTCACGCCGCTTTAATTTAGCACTAAATACAGGGATAATTCAACCCCGGAGACAGGGTATTTTGCCCTGCGGCCGGAGAAATATTTGTGCAGTGAGCGGCCATCCTCTATAATGGGGCATCATGATTAGGGACTATATCATCCTGGCCGTCGGCTGCGCCACGGTGGGCGTGGTGCTGGCTTTCGGGGTAATCTGGGTGGCGTTGCGTTTCCAGATAAATATCTTCGGGGACAAAATCTGGCTGCTGGGGATTCCGGCGGCTTTAGCCATCATCCTCAACATCATCCTGGTGGAGATATTCCGCACGATAAGGGATAGACGGAAGAAATAGCCCGGCTTTAGCCGGGGAAAACCGGGAACGTACCGGGGCTAGTCCTTCACGGCGAACATGGTGATGCCGAAGGCGAGAAAGCCCACCCCCAACCCGATGAACATCCCCTGGACCATATAACCGAATACCCAGCCGACGCCCATGCCGATGAACAGCCCCGCCGGGATGAAAATCCCGCCAATCTGCTTCTTGCTCATGGTTCCCTTCTCGTCTTCCGCCATGGAGCACCTCTCTTTGCAAACGTTGGGTTCATTCTAGGGTGCTGGTATCTATGTGTCAAGGGTCTGTGGGCGTAAAATCCCTCTCAATCTCCCTTTGCGAAAGGGAGAGGCCTGCGTTTCCCCCTTTGGTAAAGGGGGACTAAGGGGGATTTAATAAGGGGCGGGCAGGGTGGGAAGGAGAAGAAACACGGA
>JBDRGD010000028.1:0-4799 GCA_043818095.1 Chloroflexota bacterium | reverse complement strand
GCCGCCGCCAGCGTTTCCTCCGTGTAGGTGAGGGGACTGCGGTAGTGGGAGTTCAGGGCGAAGATGCGGACGGTGTCCGCGCTGTAGCGGGAAAGTATCTCCTTGATGGTCCGCATGTTGCCCAGCGACTTGCTCATCTTCTCCGCGCCAATCTGCACCATGCCGTTGTGCAGCCAGTAGCGCACGAAGGGCTTCACGCCGGTAAAGCTCTCGGACTGGGCAATCTCGTTTTCATGGTGGGGGAAGACGAGGTCCTGCCCGCCTCCGTGAATATCTATCGTTTCCCCCAGGTATTTCAGGGACATGGCGGTGCACTCGATATGCCAGCCCGGTCGCCCCGGCCCCCAGGGGCTTTCCCAGGCGGGCTCGCCGGGCTTGGCGGCTTTCCAGAGGACGAAGTCCAGGGGGTCTTCCTTCTCGGAGACGTTTTCATTGCTGGCGCCGGACTGCATGGCATCGAAGCTGCGGTGGGAAAGCCGCCCGTAGTCCGCAAAGCGCTTCACCCGGAAATAGACGCTGCCCCCGGCGGGGTAGGCAAAGCCCCGGTCAATCAGCCCCTGTATCACTTCCATCATCTTGGGCAGCTCCTCGGTCGCCCGGGGGTAAAAGTCCGCCGGGGTGACGTTCAGCGCCGCCATGTCATCGAAATAGCTCTGCGCGAACTTCTCCGCCAGCTCCCGGGTAGAAATGCCGAGGGCGTTGGCGCGGTCGATAATCTTGTCGTCGATGTCGGTAATGTTCTGGACGTATTTCACGGCGTAGCCGCGGTATTTCAGATAGCGCCGGATAACATCGAAGATGATATAGCTCATGGCGTGCCCCAGGTGGGCATCGGAGTAAGGGGTGACGCCGCAGACATACATCTTGACCTCTTCGCCGCCGGGGCGGAAGTCCTCCTTTTGTCCGGAAAGGGTGTTAAATATTTTCATCTTTACCGCCTTCGATGAGCGCGACCGCCAGCGCCGCGATGCCTTCCCCCCTGCCGGTGAAACCCAGCCCGTCCGAGGTGCTGGCTTTGATGCTGACTTGCCCCATGCCGATGCCCAGCGTCCCGCAGAGTTTCTCCCGCATGGCTTCAATGTGCTCCTGGAGCCGCGGCTGCTCGGCGACGACCGTGGCGTCGATGTTGACGATATGATAGCCTTTTCCCGCCAGCAGGGCTTTCACCCTGGCGAGCAACTCCAGGCTGGAGATGTCCCGGTACTCCGGCTCTCCGGGCGGGAAGTGCCCGCCGATGTCCCCCAGCGCCACCGCCCCCAGCAGGGCGTCCATGACGGCGTGGGTCAGGACGTCGGCATCGCTCCAGCCGCTCAATCCCCGGGGAAAGGGTATCTCCACGCCGCCCAGCACCAGCCGCCGCCCGGACTCCAGGTGGTGTACGTCATAGCCGATGCCCGCGCGCATTCTTATTTCCCCCGCCGCCGCCACAGGACTTCGGCAAGGGCAAGATCCGCCGGGGTGGTGATTTTGATGTTCTCCTCGGCGCCGGGATATATCTTTACCTTGTGCCCCAGCTTCTCCACCAGCGCGGCGTCATCGGTCACGTCCGTCTGCTGCCGGTGGGCTTCGCTAATAATATCCGCGCGGAAGACCTGGGGCGTCTGCACCGCCCAGAGGCTCCGGCGGGGCGGGGTCCCTATCACGGCGCCGGTGGGGTCCGCCATCTTGATGGTGTCCTTCACCGGGACGGCGGCAATGGCGGCGCCGGTCTCCCGGGCGGCATCCAGCCCCCGCGCAATCATTTCCCCGGTTACCAGGGGGCGGGCGCCGTCATGGATGATTATCCAGTCGCAGCCGTCCAGCCGCTGCAGTCCCGCCGCCACCGAGTCCTGCCGCCGCTCTCCCCCCAGGCAGATATCGGTCACCTTGGACCATTCCCTTCCGGTAATCAGGGAACGGCATTTTTCCTCTTTTCCCCCGCTGACCACCACCACTATCTGGTGCACTCTCGGGGACTCCTGGAAGGGGCGCGTCGCCCGCAGAAGGACAGGTTCGCCGCCCAGCTTAGCCAGCATCTTGTCGATGCCGCCCATGCGCTGGCTTTCCCCCGCGGCGACAATGACCGCGCCGACCTTTTCCGCTTTACTGCTCATACCTCATTAGATTATAAAATAAAGCCGCTATTATATCTACCGTGAAGTCGTCACCTGTTGGCACAAGAGCAAAGTGAATCTACCTCACCCCCTGTCCCCCTCTCCTTCAAAGCGAGAGGGGGACGATTTTTAGGAAGAGGGGCTGGCGCCCCTCTTAGACACCCCCCGATTTTGAGAAGTAAGGGAGCAGCCACCTCCCCGCCGAAAAAATACGGACAGCCCCACGCGCCAAACCGTTTGCGGGCAGACCGCTTTTTCTGGTAAATTAAGACGGCATCCCGTGCCCAGGAGGCGCTGAAATTACAGATACTTATGCTTCCGCCGGAGTGAACATCGATGCCGCAGCGGCGGCCAAGGACCTCATCAAGCGGCACGCCCGGACGACCCACCGCCCCGAGGTGCTGAGCGACGTCGGCTTTTTCGGGGGACTTTTCGAGTTCAAGGGATTCCGGAACCCGGTGCTCGTCTCCAGCGTCGACGGCGTGGGCACCAAGCTGAAGATTGCCGTGGCCCTCGGCAAGCACGATACCGTCGGCATCGACATCGTCAACCATTGCGTGAACGATATCCTCACCCTCGGCGCCGAGCCGCTCTTTTTCCTGGACTACATCGCCTCCGGGAAGCTGGTCCCGGAGCAGGTCGGCGAGATTGTCCGCGGCATGGCGGGCGCCTGCCGGGAGGCGGGCTGCGCCCTCATCGGCGGGGAAACGGCGGAGATGCCCGGCCTCTATTCCGGGGAGGACTACGACCTGGTCGGCTTCATCGTCGGGGTAGTTTCCAGGAAGAACATCATCATGGGGAAGTCCATCAAGGCGGGTGACGTCATCATCGGGTTGCCCTCCAACGGCCTGCATACCATCGGCTATTCCCTGGCGCGCAAGCTCTTCCCCGAGGAGGAATGGCGGCAGCATTTCGCAGAGCTGGGGCGGACGCTGGGGGAAGCGCTCCTGGAGCCCCACCGCTGCTACTACCGGCCGCTGAAGCCTCTGCTCCCGAAAATCAAGGGCATGGCGCATATCACCGGCGGCGGGCTGCGGGACAACGTGCCCCGGGTGCTGCCCGAGGGCCTGGCGGCAAAATTCGAGACCGCGAAGTGGACGGTCCCGCCGGTCTTTACCCTGATTCAGCAGCGCGGCAATATCGCATCTTCCGAGATGTTCCGCGTTTTCAATATGGGCATCGGCATGACGGTCTTCGTCGCGCCGCGAAATGCCCGCGATATGCTGGCGGCGCTCCCCGACGGCAGGGTCATCGGCAAGGTGGTGAAACAGGCGGGGGAAGCGCGCGTCCTTATCTCATAGAACGGCGGTCAGATGCCGGAAAAGCAGGTCAGTTTCCAGGAAATCAGGACCAGGCTGCAGTCCCTCGCCAGCCCTGCAGACCGGGAAGGGATGGCGCGCTACGGTATCAACACGGACCGGGCGCTGGGAATCTCGGTCTACGTGCTGCGCGACCTTGCAAAAGAAATCGGGAAAAGTCATGAGCTGGCGCAGGAGCTCTGGGCTTCCGGGGTGCACGAGGCGCAGCTGCTTGCCTGCTTCGTGGACCTCCCGGAGAAGGTGACGGGAGAGCAGATGGAAAGCTGGGTGCGGGAGTTCGATTCCTGGGACCTGTGCGACCAGTGCTGCAGCAACCTGTTCGACCGGACAAAGATGGCCTATGACAAGGCGTTTGCCTGGAGCGAGCGGGAGGAAGAGTTCGTCAAGAGGGCGGGGTTCGTCCTCATGGCGGCGCTGGCGGTGCACGATAAGCAGGCGGACGATGATACCTTTCTGCGTTTTCTGCCTGTCATCGAAAGGGAGTCCGCCGACGACCGCAACTTCGTGAAAAAGGCGGTCAACTGGGCGCTGCGGAACATCGGGAAGCGCAACCCCGAACTGAACCGGGCGGCAATCATGGCTGCCGAAGAAATCAAACGGATAAACACCCGGGCCGGGCGCTGGATCGCCGCGGACGCCCTCCGGGAGCTGACCGGCGAGAAGGTGCAGCAGCGGCTGGCAAAATAATGAAACAAGGAGTAAGAAAAAGATGAGAGCTATTATCAGCGTTTCCGATAAGGCCGGGGTGGTCGATTTCGCCCGGGGGGTGAGCAAGCTGGGTTATGAGGTCTTCAGCACCGGCGGCACCAAGAAAGCCCTGGCGGAAGGCGGCGTGGCGGTCAAGAGCGTTTCCGAGATTACCGGCTTCCCCGAAATCCTGGACGGCAGGGTGAAGACGCTGCACCCCATGGTTCACGGCGGCCTCCTCGCCCGGCGGGACCTGCCCGCCCACATGGAGGAGCTTACCGCGCAGAAAATCACGCCCATCGACATGGTGGTGGTCAACCTCTACCCCTTCGTGCAGACGGTCGCCAAAGAAGGGGTGACGCTCGCCGACGCCCTGGAGAACATCGACATCGGCGGTCCGACGATGATACGGGCGGCAGCGAAGAACTTCCCCGCGGTTATCGTGGTTGTCGACCCGGCGGACTATGACACGATACTGGCGAAGTTGCAGCAGGGGACGCTGCCCCAGGAGGAACGCCAGCGGCTGGCGCAGAAGGCTTTTCAGCACGTCGCCGCTTATGATACCGCCATCGCCCAGTATCTCCGGGAGGGCGAAGCCGGCTTCCCCGAGGTCATGACCGTCGCCATGAAGCAGCGCTACGGCCTGCGCTACGGGGAAAACCCCCACCAGATGGCGGCCTTCTACGCCGAGATGTCCGCC
>JBDRGD010000027.1:0-4723 GCA_043818095.1 Chloroflexota bacterium | reverse complement strand
TAGACCGGTTTCTCCGGCATCTTCCATCCCCCTTTCGTGAACCGCGCTTCCCCGGGACGGGTTCGCGCGATTACATGAACCGCTCGAAACGGTCCTTGTCCGCTTTACATATCGGGCAGCGCTCGGGCGGCTCGTCCCGGGCGCAGAGGTAACCGCAGACCTGGCAGCGCCAGACCGGCTTGCTGAGTTTCCCCGCGGGCGGCTGTTGGGCTTTCGCTCTGGGCTTTCCCCTTTTTTCTTCCGGCGGTCTCCGTTCCGGGATAGAACCGATTTTCCTCTTCCCCTTGACTACCTCCTCGGAGACGTAGAGACCGCAGTAGCAGGTAGCGTACTCGGCAAGGTCGGGGTCGCGGTAGTCGCAGGGGCAGATAATGTCCCGGTCTTCCTCACGTTTGCCGGAAGCCATGCGGCAGGGGCAGGACTGGTAGCCGTACCGCTTTTCGTTGACCAGCAGGCCTTCCATCAGGTCCTTCGTCATGGAGACGTCCGGGTTCAGGTGATAGCTGGACGCCTCGGCTTCCCGGTTCAGCTTTTCGTAACGCTGGTCTATTTCCTTCCTGGTGACGGACTTATTCGCCACTTTTTACCGCCTCGCGAATGGCGTCTTCCTGAAATCCGACGATACAGCGCTCGTTATTGATTACCAGGGTGGGCAGGGAGCGGTCAGGATTGAACTTTTTTATGGCGTTGACCGCCTTTTCCTTTTCCGCGCCCGTCAGCAGGTCCACGTCCGTGTAGCTGTAGTCCACGCCCAGGTCATCGAGAAGCTTCTTGGTCCGGCGGCACCATGGGCAGGTGCTCAGGGCATAAAGCATCAGGTCCCCCGCCTTTTTCCCCGCAACGTGTGTCTTGCTCATGGTCCTACCATCCTCCAGCTTGGAGAGGCGGCGCTCCGGGTGTCGGCCTCTTTAGACAATATTGTAACATATTCCCCGGAGTGCTAGCCCCGGACGGGCAGGGCGGCGGTAGCATGGCCGATGGTCGTCGGCTGGCCGCTGCCGTTCTCGACCCGGACATCGCAATCGACGAGGTGCTCGCTGCCTTCCTGGTATTTCCGGGTTACCTTGCCCCGGCACCACCAGGTCTCGCCCTCGGCGGCCTCCAGGTTGCTCTCCATCAGCCGGGGGTAGTCCACGGCGCGGAACTGGCAGGAGAACTTCCGCAGCGTGCCCGCCTCGCCTATCCAGTCGGTGAGCATGTGCACCAGCCAGGCGCGCTTCAATTGTCCGTGCACGATGGGCCTGTCTACCCCCTGGCGGGCGGCGAAGGTGCCTTCATAGTGCAGCGGGTTGAAGTCGCCGGTGGCGCCGGCGAACTTGACCAGCGTCCGGGTGCTGGCGATCGCGGAGAGGGGAGTGACTTCGTCCCCCTCACGAATATCTTCCCAGTAGAGTGACATTGCCTTTTTCTCCCGATTTCAGCGGTGGATGAAGGTCTGCCGCGCCCGCGCCGCCAGCTCGCCTTCCTGGTTGACATAAGTAGTCTCAATGACGGTAAACATCATTTTCCCGGAGCGGGACTCGCGCTCGTCGATGCTCAGTATCCGGGGGGTGGCGGACAGGGTATCGCCGGCGCGTACCGGCAGCAGGAAATCGTACTCGATGCCGCCGTCGAGCGCGCGGCGGAACCCGGCTCGCGCCATCGCCGCATCCAGTTCCAGGCGGAGCGCGGTAAAGTAGGGCCCGGCCTTGCCCCAGCGGGAGGGCCAGCCGAAAAATCCGGGGGGCGCAATCAGGGAACCGTAGCGGGACCTGCGGGCGTACGCCTCGTCCCGGTAGAGCGGGTTGGCGTCATCGACGGCGTCCGCGTAGCGCATGATGTCGCCCTTCTCGACCTCCATGGCGACGGCGCTGCCGGTCTTCCCGATGAACTGCTTCAGCTCTTCTGAAATCAATGTCAGCCTGCTCCCCGGTCGGCGGGATTTTACAATGTTTCCCGCGGGGCTGTCAAACCGGAGGTTCTTGACCGTGTCTGCGATTCCCTTTAAGATTAAAGCAGGGACCGGGTAACGGAGGAACAAGATGGCGAAAGTGTTTTTCATTACGTCCGAGGGCATGGGCCGGGGTGACGACCGGCTGGGGAAGATGCTGATGGCTAATTTCCTGCGCCTGCTCGGGGAGAATAGCGCCCAACCGGAAAGCCTGGTCTTTCTGAACTCCGGGGTGCGCCTCATCTGCGAAGGCTCCGATGTCCTGGAGCACGTGCGGAAGCTGGAAGAGAAGGGCGTGGAGGTCCTGGCCTGCACCACCTGCCTGGAATACTTTGAGCTGACGGACAAACTCAGGGCGGGCAGGCCGACGACGATGCTGCGTTCCGTTGAGGCGATGCTCTCCAGGGACGCGGTCTGTATCTAGGGGGGCTTCGTTCCCCGTGCCTTTCCCTCCTCTTGACCCGGCGGTAAAAACATGCCATATTTCTTCAAACGGGTACGGGTAAGGAGGTTTTCCAATGAAAGCCACGGCACACATCGTCATGGTCCTGTCCTGGTTGCTGGGCTACCTCGGAGCGGACCGCTTTTACCGGGGCGAAACCCTGTGGGGAATATTAAAGCTCGTTACCCTAGGCGGTGCCGGCATCTGGTGGATAATCGATGCGATTTATTACACCTATAAGGCCGGCGAAGCGGCGCGGGCAGGCTGAGACCGGCAACCGTCAATCCCGGTAAGGCAACAGTATCTCCGGATTACTGTTAACGTCCGGAAAGCTCCGTGGATGTGCTATAATGATGCGTTTCGCCCCGGTTGACCTGCGGGGACCGCATTAACGTACATGAAGACCCTGTCGCGATTGCTCAAGGAGCTTGTCACGCATGGCCGCCGTACCGACCTCGCCGGGGAGCACCGCCTCGGGGACGCTGGTCAGATTGCGCTTTTCCTTCTCTTCATGGCGCTCTGGGTGTCCGATTTATTCCAGGGATACTCGAATTTCTTAAACGGGCTTATCCCGGCGATGATAAGGCTGCCCGCGGGCAGCCTGCTGCTGGCCATCTCTGTCTACCTGGCGTTCGCGGGACTCCGGCTGGTCTTCGTGGGAAAAGCGCCGTCCGGTGGCGTCATCCGGAAAGGGCCTTTCGGTCTTGTCCGCCATCCGGTATATCTGAGCGAGATAATCTATTACCTGGGTCTGTTGTTCATCAATCTGTCTCTCGCCGCGGCGGCGGTGATGGTGGTCGCCGTCATTTTCCTGCACTATATCTCCCGCTATGAAGAGAAGCTGATGCTGGCGAAATTCGGCGGGGAATACCGGCGGTACCTGCGGGAGGTGCCCATGTGGCTGCCGCGCCTTTTCCGGAAGCGGCCGGCGCCGTGAAGCCGAGACACGCGGCAGGCAATGTGCTATATTCTGTAATGGCGTCAGCGAACCGTTCAGGAGGGCAGGATTGAACCCGGCATTTAACGAGCTTAACGAAAATATTCTCCAGACAATCGGTAACACTCCCCTGGTGAAGATAAACAGCTTAAACCCGAATGCGGGGGCGACGATATACGCCAAGCTCGAAGGATTCAATCCCACCGGGAGTATCAAGGACCGTATCGCCCTGAGCATGCTCCGGCAGGCGGAAACGGAAGGCAAGCTGACCAGGGGGAAAACCATCATCGAGCCGACATCCGGTAACACCGGTGTCTCCCTGGCGATGATTGGCGCGGTCCGGGGCTATGACGTGGAGATTGTCATGAGCGGTGCCGTTTCCGTCGAGCGGAGAAAGATGATCACCGCGTTCGGGGGAAGAGTGACCCTCACCGAGGGTAAGCTCGGTACGGACGGGGCTATCCGTAAGGCGCGGGAACTGGTCCGGGAGTTCCCGGAGAAGTATTTCATGCCGGATCAGTTTTCCAACGAGTTCAACAAGATTACCCACTACTGGACGACGGGAGAGGAAATCTGGAAACAGACCGGGGGCAATATCGACTATTTCGTTTCCTCCATCGGGACATCGGGCACCATCATGGGGGTGGGGAAATGCCTGCGGGAGCACAACCCGCAGATAAAGGTGGTCTGCGCCCATCCCGTGAAAGGGCATTACATCCAGGGGCTCAAGAACATGGAGGAGGCCATCGTGCCCTCGATATACGACCCTTCGCAGATAGACGTCACCATCATGGTCGATACCGAGGACGCCTACGAGATGAGCCGGCAAATCGTGAAACACGAGGGCATCTTTATCGGGATGAGCAGCGGCGCCGCCATGCTGGCCGCCGTGGAAACCGCCCGGAAGATATCCTCCGGCACGATCGTCGTTATCTTCCCGGACCGGGGGGAGAAATACCTGAGCACCCGGCTTTTCAAGGAGTAATCCGCAGAGCGGTGCTCCCCGTAAGTCTTTGCCCTTCCGGGTTGAGATTCAGCGGAGGGCGTAATCACGCCCGATTTTATATTCGAAGAAGCCGTTTGCCGTTTCCCCGCGGCACTGGAACTCTCCCGCCCAGGCGCTGAGGTCCTCCGCCCGGGAGGAGAAGGCCTCCGTGTCCTTCAGGTCCCAGGTTTCTCCTTCCTGGTGGAGCTTACCGTGGGGATGGGAAAAGCCCCCTTCGCAGGGCGCCCCGGAGAACATTATCCCCATCTCCAGCGGGGCCGCCCGGAGGGTGAGCCGGGTGCCGTCCGCGGCGGTAAGCCCGAATTCCGCGGTCTTTATCTTCCGGGTCTGCGGCTCGCAGGTCAGGCTGTGCTCGATGCCGGTAAGGGGCAGGTTTTCTTTCTCGGTCATCACGGCGCCGTCGCTGAA
>JBDRGD010000026.1:0-29038 GCA_043818095.1 Chloroflexota bacterium | reverse complement strand
GACGATGCCGCCGGGGAAGCTTTCGATAAAGTGGCCAAGTTCATCGGTCTCGGTTTTCCGGGGGGACCGGCTATCGACCGGCTTGCCCGGCAGGGCGACCGGCAGGCTTTCCGCTTCCCCAGGCCGCTGCTGCGGGGTAATAACCTCGATTTCAGCTTCAGCGGGCTGAAGACCGCCATCATCAATGCCTTCAAGGAACCAATTGCACGGGGAGAAGCGCTGCCCCTGGAGGACATCGCGGCCAGTTTCCAGGAAGCGGTGGTGGACGTCCTCGTCGGCAAGACTATCCGGGCGGCGGAGGAGCGGGGTATCGATAACGTCGGCGTGACCGGCGGCGTTTCCGCGAACAGCCGCTTGCGGGAAGCCTTCACGGCGGCCTGCGCCCGGAAAGGTCTGCATGTCTATTTCCCGGCACTTTCCCTTTGCACGGACAACGCGGCGATGATTGCCGCCGCCGGTGCCGCTCATCTCCGGCGCGGGGAACAGGACGACCTGACCCTTAACGTGCTTCCGAACGCTCCTATCGAGGCGGCCTGCCGTGGCTAAGATTGTCCGGGTGGACGCCCTCAGGCCCGACCCGGCTCTGCTTAAGCGGGCGGCGGCGCTGCTGGCCGCGGGAGAAGTGCTCGTTTGCCCCACGGATACCGGCTATGCCCTCGCGGCGGATGCCCGCAACGAGGGGGCTATCGACCGCGTTTTCAGTCTGAAAGGGCGCTCCTTCAACAATCCGATTCATGTGGCGGTGGGCTCGCTGGCCGCCGCCGGGAAGTATGCCCGCGTCGGGACGACGGCGCGACGCCTGGCGAAAGCCTTTCTCCCGGGAGCCCTGACCGTGGTATTACCCCGCAAGGATACCATCCCGCCGCGGCTGGTGGGAGGAATGGGCACGGTGGGCATACGCATTCCGGATAACGCGGTGATACTGGGCCTGCTGGCGCGTGCCCGTATGCCCGTGACCACCACGAGCGCCAACATCAGCGGTCAGCCCACACCATACGAGGTAGGGGAAATCGTGAACCAGATGGGCAAAGACCTGGAAGGAATTGCCATGGTGCTGGACCAGGGCGAGATTACGTCCCACGAGTTGTCCACCATTGTCGACCTCACCGTAAAGCCGACGCGTCTGCTGCGCCCGGGACGGATTCCCTGGGAAGAGATTCAGCGGGTCCTGCAACAGGAAGGAGAGTAGCGCCATGCGTCTGGCTATCGGCAGCGACCACCGGGGGCTGGAGGTCAAGAAACTGGTTATCGCGCTCATCGAGGAGCGGGGAGATACGTACCGGGACTTTGGTGCGTTTTCCGAGGAAGCGGTGGACTATCCCGATATCGCGGGGGAGGTCGCCCGGGCGGTAACGAGCGGTGATTTCGACCGGGGTATCCTCATCTGCGGGACGGGCATCGGCATGTGCATGGCGGCGAACAAGTTCCGGGGCATCCGGGCCGCCCAGTGCCATAACGCTTTCACCGCCATGCGGGCGCGCCGTCATAACGACGCCAATGTCCTCTGCCTGGGGGCGGAGGAGGGGAAAGCGCTGGTCCCGGCGGTAATGGAGAAGTTCCTTACGGAGGACTTCGAAGGCGGCAGGCACCAGCGGAGGCTGGACAAGATAAGGGATATGGAAGGTCGGCAGAGTGACCAGGTTTGACAATAATGAAGCGGCTATGCTATTTTAGGATGCGGGCTTAGCTTGTTTTCCGGTCCGTCTGTCAAGACGGCTTATTTTTTTAAAGGCTACGGCGGGGGCGCAAGTTCATGAAGAGTGATGCTGTCAAGAAAGGTATTGAAAGGGCGCCGCACCGTTCCCTGCTGTATGCCCTGGGCTGCACCCGAGAAGACATGGACAAGCCGTTCATCGGCGTGGTCAACAGCTTCAGCGAAATTGTCCCCGGACATATGCACCTGCGCTCGGTCGCCGAGGCGGTAAAGCAGGGGGTGCATGACGCCGGGGGCTATCCCTTCGAGGTCAACACCATCGCCGTCTGCGATGGCATCGCCATGAACCACGAGGGGATGAAATACAGCCTCCCCAGCCGGGAAATCATCGCGGACTCCGTGGAGATTGTCGCCACGGCGCACGCCTTTGACGCCCTTGTCTTTATTCCCAACTGCGACAAGGTAATCCCCGGGATGCTGATGGCGGCAGCCAGGCTGAACCTGCCGGCGGTGTTCGTCAGCGGGGGGCCGATGCTGGCGGGACACACCAGCGAGGACGGGAAAGCAATCGACCTTATATCCGTGTTCGAGGCGGTAGGCAAGGTAACCACCGGCAAGATGACCGAAGCGGAGCTGGAAAGCCTTGAAAAGGTGGCCTGTCCCGGCTGCGGCAGCTGCGCGGGCATGTTCACCGCGAACACGATGAACTGCCTCACCGAGGCGCTGGGCATGGGACTGCCGGGCAACGGCACCATCCCCGCGGTGGACTCCCGGCGCCGGGCACTCGCCCGGGAAGCGGGCAAACAGGCGGTCAAGCTGGTGGCGTCGGATACTCGCCCGGCGGAAATCATCACCCCGGACGCTGTTTTTAACGCTTTCACCGTGGACATGGCGCTGGGTGGCAGCACCAACTCCGTCCTGCACCTGATAGCGATTGCCCAGGAAGCGGGCATCGATTTCCCCCTGGAGAAAATCAACGATATCAGCCGGCAGACGCCCCATCTCTGCAAGCTCAGCC
The DNA here is from genome assembly GCA_043818095.1 of Chloroflexota bacterium. GTDB lineage: Bacteria > Chloroflexota > Dehalococcoidia > Dehalococcoidales > RBG-16-60-22 > JBDRGD01. The sequence goes on along the minus strand of JBDRGD010000026.1, from coordinate 26,366 downwards.
CGGCGGGGCAGCACCACATTGAGGACCTGGACCGTGCCGGGGGGATTCCCGCGGTGATGACGCGGTTGCGTCAGCAGCTGAGGCTGGGGGCGCAGACCGTTAACGGAAAGACCATCGGTGAGAACATCGAGGGCGTGCGGGTGCTGGATAATGACGTTATCCGCACGATTGACGAGGCGTATTCCCCGGAGGGCGGGCTGGCCCTGCTTTTCGGGAACCTGGCGCCGGAGGGCGCCGTGGTGAAGAAAGCCGCCGTGGACCCGGAGATGATGACCCACTCGGGGCCGGCGCGGGTTTTCGACTCGGAAGACGAGGCGACGGAAGCGATCATGAAGAACCGCATCAAGCCGGGGGACGTCGTCGTCATCCGCTATGAGGGACCCCGGGGCGGTCCGGGAATGCGGGAAATGCTGACCCCTACGTCCATTCTCAGCGGCAGCGGGCTGGACAAGAGCGTGGCCCTCATCACGGACGGGCGTTTTTCCGGGGGCTCCCGCGGCGCCGCCATCGGACACGTGTCCCCGGAGGCCGCCAGCGGGGGGGCGATTGCCGCCGTGCAGGAAGGCGATACCATCGAGATTGATATCCCCCGTAACCGGCTGGACGTAAAGTTAGCTGACAGCGAGATTACCCGCCGCCTGGCGAAACTGGGCGCTTTTGTCCCCAGGATAAAGACCGGTTATCTCCAGCGCTACGCGGAGAAGGTCAGTTCCGCCAGCACCGGCGCGGTATTTCGCGGGTAAAGAGGTTCGTATGAAAAAGACGGGTGCCCAGATTGTCTGTGAAAGTTTGCTCGAGGAGGGCGTTGAGGTTATCTTCGGTTTTCCGGGGGGATATGTCCTGCCTCTCTACGATATCTTACCCCAGTACCCCAATCTGCGGCACATCCTGGTGCGGCACGAGCAGGGTGCCGCCCACGCGGCGGACGGCTACGCCCGGGCGACGGGCAAGGTAGGCGTCTGCCTGGCCACCTCGGGCCCCGGCGCCACTAACCTCGTCACCGGTATCACCAACGCCTACATGGACTCGATTCCCATGGTGGCCATGACCGGGCAGGTGCCCAGGAACATGATCGGCAAGGACGCTTTCCAGGAGACGGACATTACCGGGATTACGCTGCCCGTCACCAAGCATAATTACCTGGCGATGGATACCGGCTCCCTGGCGAAGACGTTTAAAGAGGCTTTCTATATCGCGCGGACAGGGCGTCCCGGGCCGGTGCTGATTGACCTGCCGCGTGATGTCCTGCAGGACTCGGCGGAGTTCAACTATCCCACGCAGGTGGACCTGCCCGGCTACCGGGCGACCGTAAAAGGGCATCCCACCCAGATTAACAAGGCCGCCAAGATGATTAACGAGGCGGTAAGGCCGCTGATAATCGCCGGGGCCGGCGTGATGGCCTCCGGGGCGACGGAAGAACTGAAGCAGTTCGCCGAGACCGCCCAGATCCCGGTAATCACTACGCTGCTGGGCATCGGCAGCTTTCCGGAGGGCCACGTCCTGAGCTACGGTATGGCGGGAATGCACGGCATGGGCTATGCCAACCACGCGCTGGGTGGCACCGACCTCCTCATCGCCATCGGGATGCGCTTTGATGACCGGGTAACCGGCAAGCTCAGCACTTTTGCCACGCAGGCGCATGTCATCCATATCGACATCGACCCCGCGGAAATCGGCAAGAACGTGCGCGTGGACGTCCCCATCGTGGGCGATGCCAAGAAGGTCCTCCAGTCTTTGTGCAAGCTGGTAGAGCCCGCGGAGCGCGGCGATTGGATAAAGCAACTCGAAGAGTGGCGCAAAAGGCACCCCGGCCATGAAATCCGTGAGCACGAGGGCCTCCTGCCCCAATACGTCGTGCGCCAGATTTACGAGGTTACGGAAGGTAATGCCATCGTCGCCACGGGCGTGGGACAGAACCAGATGTGGGCCGCCCAGCATTACCTGTTCAACCACCCCAACAGCCTGATATCCTCCGGCGGTCTGGGAACGATGGGCTTCGGGCTGCCGGCGGCGATGGGCGCCAAGGTGGGCCGGCCGGACCGCACCGTGTGGTGCATCGACGGTGATGGTAGCCTGCAGATGACGCTCCAGGAGCTGGGGACCATCGTCCAGGACAACATTGCCGTGAAAATCGCCATCCTCAATAACGGCTATCTGGGCATGGTCCGGCAGTGGCAGGAGCTCTTTTACGGGAGACGCTACATCGCTACGCCGCTGTCCTGCCCGGACTTCGTCAAGGTTGCGGAGGCTTACTGCATGCCGGGCCTGCGGGTCACCCGCAAGGAGGAAGTCACCGGGGCGCTGCAACAGGCGATGGCGCATGACGGACCGTTCCTCATCGATTTCATGATTGAACCTGAAGAAAACGTCTATCCCATGGTACCGCCCGGGGCATCAAACGTGGAGTTTATGGAATTACCTGAGAAAGAGGTGACGACATGGCGGCAAAGCACACGATAGTCGCTCTGGTCCAGGACAAGCCGGGCGTTCTCAACCGCATGGCGAGCCTCTTCCGCCGGCGCGGGTTCAACATCGACAGTATCGCCGTGGGTCACAGCGAGACGCTGGGGCTGTCCCGGATGACCATCGTGGTCAACGGCTCCACGGCCATCGTGGAACAGGTGCGGAAGCAGGTGGACAAGGTGATTGACGTAGTCAAGGTAGTGGACATCAGCGGCGAGCGGATAACCTCCCGCGAGCTGGCGTTGATAAAGGTCCGGGCAACCTCCGCCACGCGCAGCGAGATTATCGAGATTGCGGATATTTTCCGCGCGGACATCGTAGATGTCGCCGCGGACTCACTGACCGTGGAAGCCGTGGGGGCCGAAGATAAAATCGATGACCTGCTGGGACTGCTGCGTCCCTTCGGCATCAGGGAAATCGCCCGTACGGGACGAATTGCCATGGTGCGCGGCGGCAAGGGCTCACTGGTGAGCAAGGAATAGCCGCCGGCTTATTTGTTGGAAAAAAGGAGACACGAAAATGGCGAAGATATATTACGAGAAAGATGCCGACCTCAACCTGCTCAAAGGCAAGACTATCGGGATTATCGGCTACGGTAGCCAGGGGCATGCCCATGCCCAGAACCTGAGAGACAGCGGCTGCACCGTGGTTGTCGCCGAGGTCGCCGGGACGCCCAACTTCAAAATGGCGAAGGAAGCCGGTTTTAACGTCGTGGACACCGCGGCGATGGCGAAGCAGGCGGATATCATCGTCATGCTGGCGCCGGACACGATGCAGAAAGCCATTTACGAAAGTGCCGTGAAGCCGGGACTGAAAAAGGGCAACATGCTTATGTTCGCCCACGGTTTCAATATCCACTACGGGCAGATTGTGCCCCCGGAAGATGTGGACGTCGCCCTGATTGCCCCCAAGTGCCCCGGCCATATGCTCCGGCAGCTTTACACGGAAAACGCGGGGCCTCCGGCACTCATTGCGGTCCAGCAGGATGCCACCGGAAAGGCAAGGCAGATTGCCCTGGCGTACTCGAGGGGCATCGGCTGCGCCCGTGCCGGAGTGCTGGAGACAACCTTCGCCGAGGAGACGGAAACGGACCTCTTCGGAGAGCAGACGGTGCTCTGTGGCGGGGTGACCGCCCTGATACAGGCCGGCTTCGATACCCTGGTGGGCGCCGGTTACCAGCCGGAAATCGCTTACTTCGAGGTCTTCCACGAGCTGAAGCTCATCGTGGACCTGCTCTATAACGGCGGCATGGAATACATGCGCTACTCCGTCAGCGATACCGCGGAGTACGGCGACTATACCCGCGGCCCCCGGGTCATCGACGACATGGTGCGGGACGAGATGGAGCAGATACTGGCGGAAATCCAGGACGGCACCTTTGCCCGGGAATGGATCCTGGAGAACCAGGCGGGGCGGCCCGTGTACAACGCGCTGAAGCGCATGGAGGCGGAACACCCTATCGAGTCCGTGGGCGCCGAGCTGCGTAAGATGATGCCCTGGCTCAAGAAGAAATAGACAAGATTGAAGAGAGCAGGTATAATACGAGACAGCCATGCATTACCAGCGTTCCTCATTAGCGGGGAGAATCAAGCTCATCCTTACCTGCCCCTCTCCAGGTATGACGGAGAGGGGAACCGGTGGTTTTGTCTTGAGTTAATTCTCCCGAGGAGGAACATACATGGACAAGGTTATCATCTTTGACACCACCCTGCGCGACGGAGAACAGGCGGCGGGTGGCACCCTAAACATTCAGGAAAAGCTGGAAATCGCTCGGCAACTGGAAAAGCTGGGGGTTGACGTCATCGAAGCCGGTTTCCCGGCGAGCTCTCCAGGCGACTTTGAGGCGGTGCAGCGCATCGCCCAGGAGATAAAACGCCCCGTTATCTGCGCGCTGGGCAGGGCGCATCCGGACGACGTTGACCATGCGTGGGCGGCGGTCAAGGGGGCAAAAAGGCCCCGCATTCACATTTTCCTTTCCGCGTCAGACATTCACCTGATGCACCAGCTGAAGAAGTCCCGCCAGGAAATCCTGCAGATGGCGCGTGACATGGTCGCCCGGGCGAAGCAGTATACCGACGACGTCGAGTTCTCGCCGATGGACTCCAGCCGGGCGGAACCGGCGTATATCCACCAGATACTCGAGGCGGTGATTGACGCCGGCGCGACGACGGTGAACCTGCCGGATACGGTGGGCTATGCCGTGCCCGGAGAGTTCGGCGACTTCATCGAAGGCATTGCCAAGAAGGTGCCCAACATCGGGAAAGCGGTCATCAGCGCCCACTGTCATAACGACCTCGGTCTGGCGGTGGCCAACAGCCTGGAGGCCATCCGGCGGGGCGCCCGGCAGGTGGAATGCACTATCAACGGCATCGGGGAGAGGGCGGGCAACGCGTCCATGGAAGAAATTGTGATGGCTCTGAGGACGCGGCAGGACGCCTATCAACTGACCACCGGCATCGATACCAGGCAGATATACAAGATAAGCCGCATGGTCAGCGAGTTGACCGGTTTTGCCGTGCAGCCGAACAAGGCCATCGTCGGGGCGAATGCCTTCCGGCACGAGTCCGGGATTCACCAGGACGGCGTCATCAAGATGCCCATCACCTATGAAATCATGAACCCCCGTGACGTGGGGCTACCCTCCAGCAGCCTGGTGCTGGGCAAACTGAGCGGGCGGCACGCCTTCCGGGAAAGGCTTTCCGAACTGGGCTACGGCCTGGACGACGACAACTTCAACCGCGCTTTCACCGCCTTCAAAGAGCTGGCGGACAAGAAAAAGGACGTTACTGACCGCGATATCGAATCGCTGGTGGCGGAAGAGCGGCGTACCGTCTCCGAGGTCTACCACCTGGACCGCCTGCAGGTGACCTGTGGTGACCGCGGCGTGCCCACGGCCGCCATCAGGCTCATCGGTCCCGGAGGGAAAGCGATTGCGGATGCCGCCCTGGGCACCGGCCCGGTGGACGCCGTTTATAAAGCCATCAACCGCATCGTCAACGTGAGGAACTCGCTGACGGAGTTCACCGTGAAATCGGTGACCGAGGGTATCGACGCCATCGGTGAAGTCCTCATCCGCATCGAGAGCGATGGCATAACCTATACCGGGCGCGGCGCGGACACGGACATCATCGTCGCCAGCGCCAAGGCTTACATGAATGCGCTCAACCGCCTGATCGGCGCTAAAAAGAAATCCGGGTCCGGGTAAGCACCGGAACCGACGCTAGCTTAAGGGAGGGAAATCTTGACTTTAGCGACGCAAATACTGGCGGTGCATACGGACCGTGAGGAAGTATCCCCGGGTGAGTTCGTGAATGTCCACGTGGACCTCATCCTGGCGAACGATATCACCGCGCCCCTCGCCATCAAGGAGTTCCGCCGCCTGGGGGTAAGCAAGGTCTTCGACCCGTCGCGTATCGTGATGGTGCCCGACCACTTTTCCCCGAATAAGGACATCGCCTCCGCGGAACAGGTCAAATTTATGCGGGAGTTCTGCCGGGAGCAGGGCATCAACTACTTCGAGGTGGGGCAGATGGGCATCGAGCACGTCCTGCTGCCGGAACAGGGGCTGGTGCTGCCCGGTGACGTGGTCATCGGCGCCGATTCTCATACCTGCACCTACGGCGCGCTGGGGGCTTTCTCCACCGGCATGGGTTCCACGGACATCGCCGCTGCGATGGCCACCGGGGACATCTGGATGAAAGTGCCGCCGACCATCAAGTTCATCTACCACGGCGAACTGCCGAAATGGGTGGGGGGTAAAGACCTCATCCTTTATACCATCGGTGACATCGGCGTGGACGGCGCGCTTTACGCGTCCATGGAGTTCACCGGTGACGCGGTCGTCGAGCTTTCCATGGACGGGCGTTTCACCATGGCGAACATGGCGATTGAGGCCGGCGGGAAGGCGGGCATCTTCCGCGTCGACAACAAGACGCAGCTTTACATAAAACCGAAGGCCAAACGGTCTTACCTGGTCTATGACGACGAGCGGGAAGGGGACGGCGAGTGCGAAAGAATTGTCGAATACGATGTCTCCGCGATTGAGCCGCAGGTAGCCCTGCCGCACTCCCCGGCGAACGTCAAACCCGTCCGCCAGGTAGGGGACGTAGCTATCGACCAGGCGGTCATCGGCAGCTGCACCAACGGCAGGCTCGACGACCTGCGCCTCGCCGCCCAGGTGCTGAAAAAGAGAAGGATAAATCCGAACGTGCGCTGCATCATCATCCCGGGTTCGCAACAGGTGTATCTCGACGCGATGGTGGAGGGGCTTATCGAGGTCTTTATCCGCGCCGGCGCCGCCGTCAGCACGCCCACCTGCGGCCCATGCCTGGGCGGATACATGGGCGTCCTGGCGGAAGGCGAGCGCTGCATCTCCACCACCAACCGCAACTTCGTGGGCAGGATGGGACACCCCAAGTCCGAGGTCTACCTGGCGAATCCCGCTGTGGCCGCCGCCAGCGCCGTGGCGGGCAGGATTATCAGCCCGGAAGATATCTGAGGAGGGCTGCCGTGAAGATGCGGAAAAGCTGGCAGGAAAAGCTGCAGGAAAACCAGGGTCTGCCGCGCGTCGTTGAAGTCAACGAGAAGATGAGCCGGAAATGGGGCACGGGAACGTGCGTTATCCCCGCCCCAAGGGAAGTGGATGCCATTATGAAGAGTGTCCCGGCGGGCAGGCTCATCACGATAAACCAGATACGCGTGATACTGGCGCAGCAACACCATGCCAGCTTCGGCTGACCGATAACCACCGGCATCTTTGCCGGCATCGCGGCGCGCGCTGCCGAGGAGGCTGCCGCCGAGGGCGGGCAGGACGTCACCCCTTACTGGCGCACCCTCAAGTCGGGCGGGGAGCTTAACGTGAAGTATCCCGGCGGCGTGGAAGCGCAGGCGGCGAAGCTGGAAGCGGAAGGGCACACGATAGAGACGGATAAAGCCGGGAAACCGAAGCGGGTGCAGGACTGGGAAGCGAAGCTGGTGGAGTTGTGAGTGTTGAGAGGGGAGGAATAAATTATGCCAATTAAGAAACTTGACCCGCACAATCTTGGTCATGACGAAGACTGGGAAGGTAACAATGCAGCTTTCAAGTGTCCTCATTGTGAGAAAATATTTATTGTAAGTGGTGTCATTAATCACGGAAAGAAAAGTTGCCCCAAGTGTAGTAGGTCTATAGCATATTGTGGCATTAAGGGGAAAAAATCTGGAGGCACGGCTCGTCTTGAGTGGTAGCTCTATTGAATGCTCGTCTAGGAGATAGGGGGAATAATTGCTCAAAGTGAAAGTCTATAAATACGGCATAAGGGTGAGGGGTTGGTAAACAACCTTTATGAAGGTTCGTGATATAATCAGGATGATTGAGGATGACGGCTGGTATATTGTTGCCATTCGCGGTAGTCACCGCCAATACAAACATCCAACCAAACCAGGGCGCGTTACCATTGCGGGTAATCCCAATCATGAGTTAGCACCGGGGACGCTGAATAGCATCCTAAAGCAGGCAAAGCTGAAGGAGTAACATCATGTATAAATATCTGGTTATCTTTGAAAAGGGTGGCAAGAATTACTCCGCTTATTCTCCAGATATACCGGGATGTATCGCTACAGGAAAGACCCGTAAAGAGGTGGAAGAGAACATTAAAGAAGCTATCAGCTTCCATCTGGAAGGACTTGTAAAAGATGGCTTGCCTTTACCCGAACCCGCCTCATTTACTGAGTACGTAGAGGTCTAAGTAGAAAGCTTCGAGTCTTAGTAAACTCTAAAGCAGGAAAAATCATGATTCTCAAAGGCAAAGTATTCAAATACGGCGCGGACGTGAACACGGACGTCATCATCCCGGCGCGTTACCTGAACGTATCCGGGGCGCGGGAGCTGGCGCAGCACTGCATGGAGGATATCGATGCCGACTTCGTGAAGGCGGTGCAGCCGGGCGACATCATCATGGCGACGACCAATTTCGGCTGCGGGTCCTCGCGGGAGCATGCCCCGCTGGCGATTAAAGCCGCCGGGGTGTCCTGCGTGATTGCGGGGAGCTTCGCCCGTATCTTCTTCCGCAACGCCATCAACATCGGCCTGCCGCTGCTGGAATGCGAGGACGCCGTGCAGAATACCAGCGCGGGCGACGCGCTGGAGATTGACCTTACCCGTGGCGAAATCAAAAATACGACTACCGGCCAGGTGTTTATCGCGAAGCCCTATCCCGATTTCATGGCGGAGCTGATTACCGCGGGCGGGCTTATCGAATACACCCGGCAGAGACTGGAGAACAAAGGAAAATAGCCGATGAAGTTTAAAATTACCGTGCTGGCGGGCGACGGGGTAGGCCCCGAGGTAACCGGGGAAGCAGTCAAGGTCCTCCAGGCCGTGGCGGGGAAATTCGGGCACAAGTTCGAGACGTTTCCGGGACTTATCGGCGGTATCGCCATCGATGAGCAGGGAACGGCGCTGGCGGAGGAGACGCTCAAGACCTGCCGCCGCAGCGATGCCGTCCTGCTGGGCGCCGTCGGTGGTCCCAAGTGGGACGACCCCCAGGCGAAGACCCGACCTGAGGACGGCCTGCTGGCGCTGCGTAAGAAGCTGGGGCTTTTCGCCAACCTGCGCCCCGTCAAGGTCTTCCCCATGCTGGTGAACAACACGAACCTGAAACCGGACGTCGTCCGGGGGGCCGATTTTATCTTTGTGCGGGAGCTGACAGGGGGTCTCTACTTCGGTAAGCCGAAAAAACGGTGGAGCACATCCCGCGGAAGGCGGGCCGTGGACACGATGGCCTACACCGAGCAGGAAATCGACCGTATTGTCCGGGTGGGTATGGAACTGGCGCGGCGCCGGCAGAAAAGGCTTATCTCCGTGGATAAGGCTAACGTCCTGGAGTCTTCCCGGCTCTGGCGGCAGGTCGCCATGGAGGTCGCCGCGGACTACCCCGATGTCACCCTGGAACACATGCTGGTGGACGCCTGCGCCATGCGCATTATCCAGAACCCCACCTCTTTCGATGTCCTGGTGACGGAGAATACCTTCGGAGACATCCTCACGGACGAGGCTTCCATGCTGGCGGGCTCGATGGGGATGCTGCCTTCTGCCAGCCTGGCGGGTATTCCCCAGGACGGCGCCCGCACCTTCGGCCTCTACGAGCCGATTCACGGCAGCGCCCCGCGCCGTGCCGGACTGGACATGGCGAATCCCATCGCCAGTATTCTCAGCGCCGCCATGCTGCTGCGTTATTCCTGCGGCCTGGCCAAAGAGGCGGCGGCGGTCGAGAAAGCGGTGGAGAGAGTCCTCAGAGCCGGCTACCGCACTTATGATATAATGCGAGAAGGGAAGGGTCAACAGAAAGTAGGCACCCGGGAGATGGGTGGACTGGTGGCCCGGGAAATTGGGAAGCGGTAGATTGCCGGCGGTAGAGCTTTACGATACGACCCTGCGTGACGGAGCCCAGAGCGAGGGCATCTCTTTCTCGGTGGTGGACAAGCTCCATATCGCCCAGAAACTTGACGAGCTCGGTATCCACTACATCGAGGGGGGCTGGCCCGGCTCCAATCCCAAGGACGCCGATTTCTTTCGGCGCGCCCGTTCCCTCAAGCTGTCCCGGTCGACACTGGTGGCTTTCGGCAGCACCCGCCGTCCGGGGATAAAGGCCGCCGACGACGAGAATATCCGCGCCCTGTCAGAATCCGGCTGCAAGGTCGTTACCCTGGTCGGTAAGAGCTCCGCACTCCAGGTGACCCAGGTGCTGGAGACCACTCTCGACGAGAACCTTAAAATGGCGGACGACTCCATCCGCTACCTGAAAGGCAAGGGCTTTACCGTTTTCTTCGATGCCGAGCACTTTTTCGACGGCTATAAGTTCGACCCCGACTACTCGTTAAAGGTCCTGAAAGTGGCGGCGGAAGCGGGGGCAGAGTGCCTGGTGCTGTGCGATACCAACGGCGGAACACTCCCCGAGGAGATAGCGGCGGCCACCGGGGCCGCGAAGAGAATCAGCCGCGCCGCCATCGGCATTCATACTCACAACGACGCCGAACTTGCCGTCGCCAACACCCTGGCGGCGGTGCGCGCCGGGGCCACCCACGTGCAGGGGACCATCAACGGCTACGGCGAGCGTTGCGGGAACGCCAATCTCTGCTCGATTATCCCCGCCCTGAAGCTCAAGATGGGCATCGACTGCATTTCCGCGGAGCAGCTGGGCAAGCTGACCGAAGTCTCCCACTACGTCGGAGAGCTGGCCAATCTCATCCCGGACCCGTATGCGCCCTACGTCGGCGGCAGTGCTTTCAGCCATAAAGGCGGGCTGCACGTCTCCGCCCTGAGCAAGTGGACGGAAAGCTACCAGCACATCGACCCCTCCCGGGTGGGCAACATCCAGAGGGTCGTCGTCTCGGAGCTGTCCGGCCGGAGAAACATCATCCAGAAAGCGCGCGAGATGGGCATCACTTTCCCGAAGGAAGGGAAAGAGGTCAAAGAGATACTGGAGCAGGTCAAGCAGCTGGAGAGCCTCGGCTTCCAGTACGAGAATGCGGAAGCCTCCTTCGAGCTGCTGCTGCACCATGCCCGGCTCGAATATAAACCTCCCTTCGAGCTCGTGGACTTCATGGTGGTCGTGGAAAAGCGGCGCCGCGCCTCGACGCGCCGGATCACCGGCGAAATGCTCTCGGAAGCGGTCGTCAAGGTGCGCGTCGGCGGGGAAATCATGCACACCGCCGCGGAAGGCAACGGGCCGGTGAATGCCCTGGACGCCGCTCTGCGCAAGGCGCTCCTCCAGTTTTATCCCAGCCTTTCCCAGGTCAAGCTGGTCGACTACAAGGTGCGTATCCTGGAGGAGAGCACGGGCACGGAATCACAGGTGCGCGTCCTCATCGAGTCCAGCGACGGGACCGAAGAGTGGCATACCGTAGGCAGCTCCACGAACATCATCGAGGCCAGCTGGCTGGCCCTCGCCGACAGCCTGGAATACTGGCTGCTGAAACACCCTGCCGCCTGAGCCTCCGTTTCCGTAAAATCCCAAGCATTTACCTCCCTGGCTCTTTAAGCTATCGCGCGTATCTAGTATAATTATCTCAGGGGATATACCCCGGAAAAATAGCGGGAGACCGGATATGGCAGACATCAAAAGCGCCCGGGAAATCGCCATGGAGAAGGTGGCGAAACTGGGTGACGCCACCGAGGAAGAGCGCCTGCAGTGGCGTTATGTGCCGGAGGGGGAAAAGCTGGCGGCGAAATACCTGAAAAGCCAGAGCAACATCCTGCCGGAGATAAACAAATACGAAGGCAAGGCGAAGACATTCGTTATCGAAGGTATCCGGGACGTCCTGGTGAAGAATATCGACCTGCCCCGGAACGAGACGGCAAAGCGCAGCACCAAAAATGCCATGGACGGACTGCGCCTTATCTTGCAGGACAAGGTGGCCGTGGAAAACGCCTTCAGCAAAATACGCCGGGTGATGGACCATTACCAGGGTCAGGGGGGCCAGCAGAAACAGCAGGCATACCAGGAGCTCAAGCAAGAGTTTTCTCTCCGCGTGCAGCAGGCGTTGAAACAGCAGTACGGGACCGCCAGCAACATGAAAATCGACGTGGAGCGCCAGCCGCAGTTCCAGGAAGAGTGGGTGAAACTGCAGGCACACCTGGATTCCCAGTATCTGAAGCTCCTCAACGAATACAAGCAGGAGCTGCGGAAGCTTAGCTAGCAAAGGCGCGCAGCAGGGGCACATAAAATGAGTGAAAACCAAGAGGAGAGGCTCCGGCAGGCCGCCCGGAATACCGAGGTGCTGCGTTTGCCCCGCCAGACCCTCGCTACCTTCGGCACGACCAGCGTTTATTATTACCTGGTGACCGAGGCGGTCTATTCCGAGGTGGTGACGGACGGCAATGCCGAGACCGTAGTCCGGGAAGGACGCATCACCGCGGAGCGTCCCAAGATAGTGACGCCTTATTACCTCTCCCGGCTGGAGGGTTTTACCGCGGAGGCGGACCGCTACCTGAAGGCATTGCTCAGGGAACTGGGGCCGGATACCCCGGGCATCTTCTACTCCTACCGGAACGACGCCATCGACCTCAATATCGTCGCGGAGGACTGGCGTGCCGTCGCCAGCCGGATTATCGAAGATATCGACCGGCGCGGCGAGCCGCTGGCGACGGTCATCAAGGGGCAGGACGACCTGTGGGACGTGTCCCTGATGAAGTTCATCTTCGAGCTCACCCGGAGCTCTGTCCAGGACAACCTGTCGCAGATGGGCGCGCGCGGCCTGCTGAAGGTTGACCGGCAGGGCGTACCCCGGGAAGCCCGTAACCGCATCGAGGAGCTTTTCTGGCAGGTGAAAAACGGGGAGCGCGACCCCGGCGAACTGAAAAAAGAGCTGGACCGCTGGGACGTTTTCAGCGAGTATCAGGACCGCTTCCTGGCGCTGTTCCGCCGTCGAAAAAGCTGAATCCCGTCGTGGCATAAAGCTGCCAAGAAAGGTAAGATAGGAACGTGACCGAAGAACTGGTGGTAATCCGTCCCCCCAGCGAAGCGTACAGCTTCCTGCTGCCGGTAACCATCGGCTGCTCTCATAACCAGTGCGCTTTCTGCGGCAGCTACAAGGGCATCCGCTTCCGGATCCTGCCCCTGGAGGAGACGCTATCTTATATCGACCAGGTAGCCGCCCGCCACAGCAACGTGGTGACGCGGGTCTTCCTGGAAAACGGGGACGCCCTTATCATCCCGCAGGCACAGCTGTTGGCGGTGATGGAGCACTTGAGAGAGAAGTTCCCGCGCCTGGAAAGAGTGGGGACCTACGCCACCCCCAAGTCCGTGCTGCGGAAGACCCCGGAAGAGCTGAAGGAACTGGAGCAGCTGGGACTGAAAATCGCCTACCTGGGCGTGGAGACCGGCGACGAAGAGCTCCTCCGCAAAATCAACAAGGGGGTCACTCGCGCGCAGATGGTGACCGCAGGGCGGAAGCTCAAGGAGGCGGGCATCATCACCTCCGTCACCGTTATCATGGGGCTGGGCGGCGTGGAGCAAAGCGAGCAGCACGTCCGCGGCACCGCCCAGATTCTCACGGAAATCGACCCCGACTACGCCGGGGCGCTGACACTGAACCTGCATGAGGATACGCCGCTTTACCGTGAGTGGCAGGAGGGAAAGTTTACCCCCCTCTCCCCCTTCCAGACGCTCGAAGAACTGCGCTACGTCATCGCTCACGCGGAGTTTACCGATTGCTTTTTCACGGCCAACCACGCCTCCAATTACCTTCCCCTCAAGGCACACCTGCCGGAACAGAAAGAGGCCGTGCTGCGTCTGCTGGACGGGGTGATTAAAGATAAAGACGTTTCACGTCTCCGCCCGGACTGGCTGCGGGCGCTGTAAGCGGGAAAAGGAGACCGGATGCAGATTACGACCATCGAAGCCCGGGACCTCTCCGAAGCCTGGTTCCTCTGCCTCCGCAAGACCCTGAGCGAAGGCTGCCTCTACAAAATCGAGCGCGGCAGCTACGCCGGGCAGCATCGCCGGGAGATGGACTTCATCGTGGTGCATGTCAGCCATCCGGAAAGCCGCCCGCTGATACCGGACGTGCCCCAGGGCGTGCCCCCGCCCAGCACCATGGATTACGTGGAAAGCTACCTGCCTTACCTCATGACCGCCCACCGGGCGGAGGGGGAGCAGTACACCTACGGGCAGTACCTGGAAAGCCAGATTGCGGAGGTCATCCGCATGTACCGGGAGGACGGGCACAACACCAACCAGGCTTTCATGGCGGTGGGCGACCATCATTCCATCTTCCAGACGGACCCGCCCTGCCTGCGCCTGGTGGACACCCGCATCCGGGAGGGAAAGCTGCATTTCGCGGTCTATTTCCGCTCCTGGGACCTCTGGGCGGGCTTCCCCTCCAACCTGGCAGCCCTGCAGCTGCTCAAGGAATACATGGCGGGGGAAATCGGCGTGGAGGACGGGGAAATCGTTGCCGCCAGCAAGGGTCTGCACCTCTACGAGTATTCCTGGGAACTGGCGCGGACCGCCGCCGGGATGGACTAGGCCCTGACCTTCACGTGCAGGTACAGGTCCCCGGTGCGGAACGGGGAAGCGATACCCATCCCCTTCAGCCGTATTTTCGTCCCCGGCTTCACCCGTGCGGGGATTTTCACGATGAGACGCTTGCTCTGCCCGTCACGCTGGTAGGAGAACTCCTTTTCCGCCCCCGCCGCCGCCTCATCGGCGGTAACCTCGATGTCGGTATGGTAGTCCAGGCTGCCTCCCCGCACCCCGAAAAGACGGCGCAGGAGAAAGCCCATCACCCCGGCGAAGATTTTCCCCAGGAAACGTTCCAGCCAGTTGGGGCGGTAGGGCGCGGCGGCTTTCGGGGCCGGTGAACTGTCGGCGGCAGCGTAGCGGTGCGGCGACGCCCCGGAGCCGGTGAAGAACTGGAAGATAATTCCCCGGTTGAAAAATACCTGGTTCAGGAAATCGTTATCGAAGCGCAGACCGCCCTGGGAGAACATGCGGTTGATTTCCTCGTAGAGGTTGCGGTTGGCGAAGCCGTCCCGAAAGATGTCCTGCTGGGTATAGCCGAAACCGGGCTGTCCGTAAAGCCCGAAGCCCCCCCGGCGGGCAGCGTCATACTGCTGCCGCTTCGGCTCGTCGCCGAGGATGCAATAGGCCTCGTTGATTTCCTTGAAACGCTCCTCGGCTTCTTTCTCTCTTCCCGGGTTCTTGTCCGGGTGGTACTGGAAAGCCAGCTTGCGGAAAGCCTGCTTGATTTCTCTCTGACCGGCGTTTTCCGGGACGCCGAGAATATGGTAGTAGTCCTTCATCATGCCCTTATTTTACAATGCTGCCTTCTGCCCCTTATTATAACACCAGGGGCAGACACTGCCCAAAGCTGCTGCGGGAGGCTGCCGGTGGATAAGGCTGAAGCCGTCGCCGAAATGATTGTCCATGCGCCGAAAGTCGTCGTTTTTACCGGGGCGGGCATCAGCACCGAATCGGGCATCCCGGACTTCCGCAGTCCCGGCGGGCTCTGGAGTCGCTTCGACCCTAACGAACTGAACTTCCAGAATTTTCTCGCCAGCGAGGACGCACGGGAGAAATACTGGGCGATGTCCACGGAAATGTGGCGGGTGATACGGAATGCCGAGCCCAATCCCGGTCACCGGGCGATTGCCGAGCTCTACGAGCTGGGGAAGGTGGACTGCGTGATTACCCAGAACGTGGATAACCTGCACCAGAAGTCCGGCATCCCGGAGAACGCCGTCATTGAGCTGCACGGCACGAGCCGCTGGGTCGCCTGCCTGGATTGCGGGCAGCGCTTCCCGCGCGAAGAGGTCCAGGCGAGGGTGGATGCGGGGGAAAAAGCGCCGCGGTGCGGCCGCTGCCGGGGGCTCCTGAAGCAGGCGACGATTTCCTTCGGGCAGGCGATGCCGCCGCAGGCAACGCGCGAGGCCGAGGAGAGGTCCGCCGCCTGCCAGCTGTGCCTGATTGCGGGGACTTCACTGGTGGTCTACCCGGCGGCGCAAATGCCCCTGATTGCGAAAAGGAGCGGTGCCGGACTGGTGATTGTGAACCTGTCGGCCACGCCGCACGATGATTACGCGGACGTCATCATGCATGAAAAGGTCGGGGAGGCGCTGCCCCGCATCGCGGCGGCGGTCCGGGCGAAGCTGGCAAAGACATAAAGGGGACCCGTGACGAAATACCGCCTCGCCGGTTTGCTGGTGCTGATGATGGGTCTGCTCGGGGTTTTCCTCACCGCGGTAAGCTGTAATATGCCCGATTTCGATGCGCGCCTGAGGTCGATTACCGCCGGGCAGCGTTTCAGCATCGCCGGCTGGGAGCTGCGGACGTTCGGGGAAGAGGTGGGCAGGCAACGCCAGCCGCAAAACGCCGGAGATGCCGGCGTGGTGCGGGAATACTTCGCCACAGCCGACCATATCCGGGAGCTGGAAAGGGCCGGGGCAGCCGTCAGGGCGGGAAACATGCCCGGTGATGCGGTAGCCCTTGAGACCGAAGCGGGACAGCTGGAAGAGTTTAACGCCTCCCGGAAAGATACGGTGGCGGACATTCTGGCAAGGCAGCTCCGGGAGACGCTTGCCGGGCAGGGTATCTACCATCCGCTGTACCGGTATCTCAGATGGCGCGTTCCCTTCCCGCCGCTGAATTTCCGCCTGGAAAAACCACCCCACCTGCTCGTCATCTCCCCCCGCGACCACATCGAAAGCCTGCGGGAAATAAGGCTGAAACAGGACCTCGGCACGTCCACGATGAATGAGATGGAAAGCCGGGTGGACGAACTGGGGGTCTCTTCCCTGGTGGTGACGCTGGGTGGCTTCGGGGGCACATATCCCAGCTTCGTCACGGATGAAGGTGACCTGCGTTTTACCCTGGAAACGGCGGCGGAGGAATGGCTGCACCAGTACCTTGTTTTCCGCCCGCTCGGCTTCCGCTACCTGCTGGACGTGACCGGCATTGCCCGCAACTACGAAATCGCGACGATTAACGAGACTGTTGCCGGTATCTCCAGCCGGGAAATCGCGGCAGAGGTCTATAACCGGTATTATCGGACCGGGACAGAGTCCGAAGGCCCGTCCGGGAGCAGGAATAACGGCTTCGATTTTAACGCAGAGATGCGCGAAACGCGCAGTACCGTGGATAGCTACCTTGCCGCGGGAGAAATCGAGGCGGCGGAAGCGTATATGGAGGCAAGGCGGCAGTTTCTCGCCGCTCACGGCTACTACCTCCGCAAGCTGAACCAGGCCTACTTCGCCTTTCACGGGACTTACGCTGACCGTCCCACGTCGGTCAACCCCATCGGCGCGGAGGTAAGGGCGCTGCGCGCCCAAAGCGCGTCGTTGCGGGAGTTCCTGGATACCGCGGCGGTACTGACCAGCCGCCAGGCCCTCCGGGACAAGCTGAATTAACCTCCTCCCGGCTCCCGGCTGGTATTATTTTGCTTGACACCCCCGCCTTCAGCGGATACAATCAGGGTGAAACCTGAGGTGTCGCAATTACCGCCGCAGAGGAGCGCCGGACCGTGGTGGCGAGGATGCTCTCCCTACGTCAAGTTTCTTGCCCGAATTATTTCCGTCCTGCAGGGGAGTGTCCCGTCCCGAAAGAGCCGCCAGTCTGGTGGCGTTACTTTAATCTTTAAGGCGAAGGAGACAGGGAGGAAAGAGGCTTGTCCAGTCGAGAGCTTCTGCCGGACGGGGAAAGCTGCCTGACCGTCAGCGGGCTGTGGAAAATCTACGGCAGGAAAGCGACGGAGATTATTACGTCTCCGGAAAGCTGCCGCGACATCGAAGCTCTCCGCGCACAGACCGGCAGCGTGGTCGCACTGTGTGACGTCTCCTTCCAGGTAAAGCGGGGCGAGACCTTCGTCATCCTGGGGCTTTCCGGCAGCGGCAAGTCTACGCTTCTCCGACTGCTCATCCGTCTCCAGGAACCCACCGCGGGCAGAATACTCCTTCTCGGCCAGGATATACTGGAGTTCGATGAAAGAAAGCTCCGGGCGCTGCGCCGTAACGTTGTCTCTGCGGTCCTGCCGGACTTCGGCCTGTTCCCTCACCGCAGTGTCCGCGACAACGTCGCCTACGTGCTGAAAATCAGGGGCGTGAAGAAGCCGCAGCGCTACGCCCGGGCGAAGGAAGTCATCGAGTTGACCGGGCTGGAGGGCTGGGAAGACTGTTATCCCGGCGTCCTCGGCGGGGGAATGCCGCAGCGGGTGGCGCTTGCCCGCGCCCTTGCCCCCGACCCCGAAATCCTGCTGCTCGACGAACCGTTCCGCTACCTTGAGCCGGTGCTGCGGCGGCAGATGCAGGACGAGTTCCTGAACCTGCAGGAAGAAGTCCGGAAGACCATCATCTTCGCCACGAGCGACCTGAATGAAGCTCTCAAGCTGGGCGACCGTATCGCCGTTATCAAGGAGGGCGCCATCATCCAGATAGGCACCCCGGAGGAGGTCATTACCGCCCCGGGGGACCGGTATGTCCGCGCTTTTATCCAGGACGCTTCCCCGACCAGGGTAATCACCGCCCGGACCATCATGGAACCGCCGCGTGTCCTGCTCTACGAATGGCAGGGGACCAAGGTGGCCATGCACCTGCTGCGCACCGGCTATCGTGATGAAGCCTTCCTCGTCTCCAGAGTAGGGAAGCTGCTGGGTATGGTGACGGTGAAGGGGCTGATTCAGCTTTTCCGGGACAAAGAGACCTCCCTCAAGAAAGCGCTGGAGCCCGATTTCCTGACCGCGACCGCGGACACGGTTGTCGAAGACCTCCTGCCGCTGGCGGCCTCTACGATTTACCCCATCGCCGTTATCGATGAAAAAGGCAAGTTCCTCGGGGAGATTTATACCAATACGCTGCTGCTCAGCATGATACCGGAAGAAGGAGGGGATACGGAGAAAACCAAAGCCGGGGAGACCATGACGGATGCCTGAATATTTCCCGGGGTTCCTCCAGCTGCCGCTCACCGCGTGGATGGATGACTTCCTCCACTGGCTCGTGGCAGGGCTGGCGCCCGTCCTGGACGCTGTCAGCGGTATTCTGACCGCGCTCCTTTCCCACGTCGAACAGTTCCTCTTCTGGCTACCCTGGTTCGTGGCCATAATCATCGTCGGGATTATCGGCTGGCGGGTGATGCGCCTCTGGTGGGCGGGGTTGGCGCTCTCGCTACTGCTGGGGATTATCGGCGTTTTCGGCTACTGGCAGCAGGCGATGCTGACACTGGCGATGGTTATCGTCGCCGTGGTTATTGCCCTGATACTGGGTATTCCCCTGGGATTTTTCATGGCGCGGAGCGACCCCCTGGCTTCGTTCCTGCGCCCGATACTGGAAGCGATGCAGACGATACCGGGCCTCGTCTACCTCCTCCCCGCCCTGATATTCTTCGGCCTGGGGAAAGTGCCGGCGGTGCTGGCGACCTTGCTCTACGCCATGCCTCCCGTTGTCCGGCTGACTAACGTGGGTATCCGCCAGGTATCCCCGGCGGTCGTGGAAGCGGCGAAGGCCAGCGGCTCCACTCCATGGCAGGTGCTGAGGGAAGCCCAGTTCCCCCTCGCCTTCCCCGCGATTCTGGTGGGCATCAACCAGACGACGATGATGGCGCTGACCATGGTGGTCATCGCTTCCCTGATAGGGGCTCCCGGCCTGGGACTTGACGCGCTAAACGCCCTCACCGGCATTGAGCTGGGACGCAGCTTTACCGCGGGCTTAAGTATCGTGCTGCTCGCGGTGATTATCGACCGCCTCACCCACGTGCTGGCAGCAAGGCAGCCCTATCCGGCACGGAACGGGACACAGGGCAGCTAGTGTCTCCGGCGGCGTGTGCTTCCGCGGCAAGAGGCGATTCGTGCGCCTGGCGGAAAGCCCTCATCTGCCGGTCGTGCTCCCGGAATGACCGGTAGTCGCGGGCAGGGTCTTGCGTCATCAGTCCGGCTGGCATTTTCACTCCGGAGTCCGGATGATAATTAGTGCCTGAAATCGGGCTCCAATTCAATTTAAGCCAGCGTGCGCGGCAGGTAAACCCCATAATGGTACCGGTCCGCATGGTACTTATGGTGGACTGGCCTGAAGCAAATCAGGAAGTCTTTCCGGGCGTCTCGGGAGGGGGATGGTACTCGCGCCGGACCAGCAGCACCAGTATCGAGCAGACCAGCATGCCTGCCGCCCCGATAATGAAGGCGAGGTTGTAGGAGCCGCTGATATCAAAGACATAGCCGCCGACCGCCGGGCCGATAGCCGCACCCAGTCCGAAACCGACGTCCAGGGTCCCGAAGATAGCGCCGAGATGCGCCACGCCGAAAGTATTGCCCACCACCATTATCAGCGGCGGCCCGAACCCCGCCCAGACGATGCCGCAGGCGGCGGCAATCAGGTAGAACAGCCACAACTCCTTTACCCAGACCAGGGACAAGGCAGACACGACGAAGAGTATACCGCAGGCGGAGGTAATGGCTTTACCATCGACCCGGTCCGTCAGGTACCCGAGCGGTATCCGGCAGGCGATGGTCACCCCGCCCAAAATGCTGAGAAAGAGCGCCGCCTCGGTTGCCGAAAAACCAATATCCGTCATGTGCGGGATGATATGGGTGGTAATCAGGAAAAGGGTGGCGGAGAAGGTCCCCCAGGTGAACAAAACCATCCACAGGCTCCTTGTCCGCGCCGCCTGTTTCCAGGATAGCCCGGACGTACTGTGGATGGCGCTCCCCACCACGTCACTCAGATTCGTTTTCACGCCGTCGGGATAAGAGCCCACTTCACGCGGATTCCTTTTGACCAGACGGGAAAGGATGAGCATCACCGGAGCGAAACTTAACGCCATCACCAGGAACGCGGTGCGCCAGTCCGCATGGGAGATTAGGAATGCCGCCAGGGGTGGGACCGCGAAAGTACCCATCCCCCCGCCGATCGTGGCGATGCCGAGGGCCAGCCCGCGTTTCTTGACGAACCATCGTGAGACGGTGGACATCATCAGGACGGCAGTGGGCCCCGTGCCGATGGCGGTGAGAATCCCGTAAGTAAGATACAATTGCCAGAAAGAACTGGTCTGGCTGGTGAGCAGCATTCCCAGTCCCGTGGATATCCCCATTATCGTCAGCACGGTTCTCGGGCCGTATTTATCCGCCGCCCAGCCACAGATGAACGAGGTCATACAGCCGAATATCTGATAAGCGGAAGCGATGGAAGAGGTGGCCGCCCGCGGCAGGCCGAACTCCGTTTCCAGGGACACGAAGAAGACCCCGAAGGAAGAACGAACGCCGAAGGTAAGCGTCCCGATAACTAAGAAAGCAAAAACGACCGCCCAGCCATAGAAGAAGCGGCCCCGGAAGGGCAATAACGCCGGCGGACGGGGAGGGGCTTCTGAAATGGGCATTCTGAAAGTAATCTTAGCATAGCGCCGCGGGAAAGTCAGCAACGCAGTGTACGTGAGAACAGGGGGGCAGGGGTAAAGATTGTTTTCCTGGCGTCCCTGGAGCGATTCGAACGCTCGCCCCACGCTTAGAAGTTAAGATTCGAATTTCCAGGGATATAAAGGATTTTGAGGCCAACATAACCTGGAGGCCAGAGCAAAATCAGCCGAAGCAGCTGGGGCTTTTTCTCCGGGTCATCACCCCCTTTTCTGAAGTTTACGAACCATATTTTTGTACTTACCATGGACATGCAGGAAGCGCCGGTTTTTTTCATGGCGGGTGGAGGGCGAAACAGTGTCGGGTTTTGTGGCAACTTTGTCATTAGGCCCATCGCAATAACCGCCGATTTGACAAAGGGAATCGCCTGTATTATTATTTTCTTATTATTCTCCTATAATTCCTCTATATTCTTTTCTCGATTTTTCGCCAGTTGCGGCTTTGATGCTTTTGGAAACAGTATCGAGGGGGTGGTGTTATGGGATTTTAAAAGCGTGGAAAATCAGAGTTCAAATCTTAAGAAGAAGGGATTAAATCAGATGAAAAAGAAATTGTTACCATTAACCATGCTGCTGATGGCCATCTTAATCTTCAATGCCTGTGCCAGTCCGGCACCCGCACCGGCCCCGACCCCTTCGCCAGCCCCTCCTGCCCAGCCGATAGTGATGAACTGGGTGTCATTCCTGCCGCAAAATGAAGCGCTGATGGTAAGCATTCAGAAATACGTTTTTAACAAAATCAATGAACGGGCTAAGGGTCAGTTGGTCATCAACTACCGTGGTGGCCCAGAGTCAATCGCTGCCTTTGACCAGGCGAAAGCGGTCCAGGACGGCATCGTTGATATTTCAGCACTTCCGGTGGGCTTTTACGAGCCGCTGGTGCCCGGCGTAGGGGCATATATGCTTTCCCAGCTTTCCCTGGATGATGAGCGGAACGGTGGGGCGGTGGAATATCTGCAGGGTATTCATCAGGCTGGGGGCCTCTTTTATCTGGGGAGGGGGGTTCATGCCTCCGGCGGCTTTTTCATTACCGCAATGAATGAAAAGGTCCTGACGAAGGAGGATTTCCCTAAAGTCAAGATTGCTTCCGCCACGTCATCACGGGCGGCGGTAATCGGCTGGGGTGCGGCTCATGTCAGTACCAATCCGGGGGAATTCTACACCGTCATGGAAAGGGGTGTCGCTGATGGACTCGCGGGCACACCGACCACGACACTGACGGCCCTGGGTATGCAGGCAGTCACAAAGTACGTAATTGACCATCCCTACTATCAGAACACGGTTACCGTCCTGATGAACCGGAATAGCTGGGATAAGCTGCCTCAGAACCTGAAAGATATCGTGATGAGTTCCATGGTTGAGGCGGAAAAAGAGATCCAGCAGGTAGATGCTCAGGACCGGGTAACCGCCAAGCAGACGCTGGAGGCGGCGGGTGTGGAGTTTTACAAGTTCGCCCCGGATGTTGCCAGCTGGTATCTCCAGACCGCTTACGATGCCGCTTGGGCAGACCAAACGCAGAGATTCCCGGATGTCACTGCCAAGCTGAGGCCGCTGATCACGCAGAAATAAACACTTGTTTCGCGCAGAGAACCGGGCGAGTTTAATGTACCGGCGGGAGGGGCCTCTCCAAAAGTTCACCCCTTCCCGCCCTGGTGCATAATTACTCGATATTATTCCTTTAACTTCGCGCCGGCAAACCGGCAGGGGCTGAGGCGAGCATGAAGTGGCTGAGGAAACTAGGCGTTTTTTTCGACCATACGGTCAACCTGATGGCATTGGTGGCTGGTATTCTTCTCACCGTTGCCCTGCTGGGAGTGAGCCTGGGCGTTTTCAGCCGGTATTTTCTTAACCGTCCGATTGGTTGGGTCTCCGAAGTTGCCGGGTATACCCTGCTGTACATCGCCTTCCTGACGGCTGCCTGGATACTCAGGGATGAGCGGCACGTGAAAATGGACCTTATCATCGAGAGGGTTTCCCCCAGAGTCCGGTTTATCCTCAATATGATGACATCTTCTGTCTGCGTCCTTGTCTGCCTGGTGCTCACCTGGTATGGTCTGAAAGTCACCGTGAACCTCTATGAAACCCACTATTTCACACCGACATTTCTGCAACTTCCCAAGGCTATTCTCACCGCAATCATCTTTTTGGGCAGTTTCCTGCTTACAATCCAGTTCCTGAGAAGAATCTATAATTATCTGGCAGCCTGGAGAGTTTCGCAGGATAAATAATGCTGAATGAAAAGTAATCACGGTTATTTGAGGTAAACCCGAGTGGAATGGCAGCTTGTCCTCCTGATGATATTCGGCGGCCTGATTGTCCTGATGGCGACGGGGATGCCCATCGCCTTCTGCTTCATGCTCATCAACATCATCGGCGTTTTTGTGTTTTTTGGAGGCGCCGTAGGCCTGAACCAGCTCATCCTCAGCATCAACACCTCCCTGGCTACTTTTGTCCTGCTGCCGGTAGCGTTGTTCGTCCTCATGGGTGAAGTGATGTTCCTCTCAGGGATGGGGATTGACGTGGTGGAAATCGTGGACCAGTGGCTGGGACGTCTCCCCGGCAGGCTGGCTTTGCTGTCCGTGGGTGCCGGGACCGTCATGGCGACGTTGACCGGGGTCAGCCTCGCCAGCGTCTCGATACTGGGGTCACTGCTCGTGCCGGAAATGGAGAAGCGCGGCTACAAGAAGTCCATGACCATGGGACCGATTCTGGGGAGCGGTGGCCTGGCGGTCCTGATACCGCCCAGTGGCCTGGCAGTCGTATTAGGTGCTATTGCGGAAATCCCCATCGGCAGGTTATTGATAGCTATTATCGTCCCCGGTTTATTGCTGGCGGTACTCTACGCCGTATATATCATCGGCAGGTGTTCGCTCCAACCTTCTATCGCCCCGAGTTATAAAGTGCCCCCGATACCGACGTTAAAGAAGGTAACCAGCACCGCGAGGTATATCCTGCCGATAGTGTTTATCATCTTCATGGTCATTGGACTCATATTTCTGGGCGTGGCCACACCGGAAGAAGCCGCCGCCACCGGCACCATGGGGGTTCTTCTCGTGGCCTTCGTCGAAAGGCGTCTCAGCTGGGCGATATTGAAGAAATGTGTCGGCGGCACACTCAGGGTTACAGGCATGATATTCCTGATTATCGCCGGGGCGAGGACTTTCAGTGAGATCATGTCCTTTAGCGGCGCTACGCGGGGTTTCTCTGAACTTGCCACGAACCTCCCCGTGAACCCCATCCTGATTGTGGTCGGCATGCAGATTGTGATACTGATACTGGGCTGCTTCATGGAGCCGGTCAGCATCATGATGCTTACTCTTCCCATGTTTATGCCCGTCATCATCGCCCTGGGTTTTGACAAGGTATGGTTTGGCGCCATCGTCATGCTAAACATTGAGCTGGCGCTGATAACGCCCCCCTTCGGCACCAGTCTTTTCGTGATGAAGGGCGTGGCTTCGCCCGGCACCACCATGGGGGAAGTCTATTCCGCGGCGGCGCCCTTCATCGGGATTCAATTGATAGCACTGGCGTTACTGATTGTATTTCCCGCACTTCCCCTCTGGTTGCCCGGGTTGATGGACTGATTCCCGACTGGCGGGACTTCATGAATGCCCCATAAATAACCGACCTTTGTCGCCTATTCGTGCTATAATTCCACCGTCGTAACCTCGTTCATAATACAAAATGGAGGAATCCATGAAGAGGTCCGGTGCAAACAGCATTGCAGAGACCGTTGAGACTCAGGTTGTCATTGCCGGCGCCGGAGGCGCCGGGCTGGCGGCGGCGTTGGCGGCAGCGGAAAGGGGAGCGGGCGCCGTAGTGCTGGAAAAACGGCGTGTCGCCGGGGGGAACTCGGCGCTTGCCGGCGGTCTTTTTGCCGCGGAGAGCCCGGCTCAGAAGCGCCTGAAAATCGATGCTCCGAGGGATGAGCTTTTCCGGAAAGCCATGGAGTTCGCCCACTGGAGAATCGACCCGGCAATCGTTCGGGCTTTTATCGACAGGTCGGGAGATACCATACAATGGCTGGAGGAAATGGGTCTGAAGTTTGATGTCAATCCGCTGTATTACCATCAGGTGCCGCTGGTGCTGCATCGCCCGCAGGAGAAGGGCGCCGGGATAATCAAGGTCCTGACTGAAAAATGCCTGAAACTGGGTGTGCGTATATTCTATGAGACCGCGGCGGAGAGAATTATTACTCATGATAAGGTGACCGGTCTACTGGCGAAGGGGAAGGGAACGGAGATTAGAATCAATGCGCGAAGCGTCATCATTACCACGGGGGGCTATGCCGGCAACAAGAAACTATTGAGGAAATATTGCACCCCTTACAGCGACAACATGGACTGCCGGGGTGTCCCCCATAGCGGAGACGGCATTTTGATGGCAATCGATGCCGGTGCGGCCACCGATGGACTGGGAATGCTGCACCTGGTGGGACCGTGCTTCCCGGGCGCTTCCGAGGTAAGGGTGGTTGCCGAAGCGCCGGACACGATATGGGTTAATAAAAGGGGAGAACGGTTTACTGACGAAGGGACGGCGGTCAACCAGTTTGAATGCGTCAACGCGATACTGAGGCAGCCGGAATGCCTTTCTTATACCCTCTTTGACCGGGGAACCATTGAGAATACCGAGAATGCCGCCAGTGACTGGCGGCCTTTCGGTTTTTACCGGGCCGGGACGAGTCCTGCTGACCGCGCATGGTGGGCGACCGAAGGAGTCCGGGAGGCAGACTATACCAGGCTGGACCAGCAACTGCGGCTCGATGCGGAGAAAGGGCTGGTCGGGATATTCGATTCCTGGGACGAGCTAGCCAAATGGATAGGGGCATCCCCGGAAATCCTGAAGAAGACGATAGACGGATACAACGCCTCCTGTGCCCGGGGTTACGATGAGATATTTAACAAAAAACCTCAATATCTGGTTGATTTACATAATCCGCCATTTTACGCCGCCAGGTGTTCCCCGAGGCTCCTCTGTACCATCGGCGGCATTAAGATTAACCGCCGCATGGAGGTCCTTGATAACCGGAGT
>JBDRGD010000025.1:0-10054 GCA_043818095.1 Chloroflexota bacterium | reverse complement strand
GGAGGGAGAGAGCGTGCTTCCGGGGGAGAAGGCGCCGGGAATCTTCAGCAGGAGGAAACAGCTTAATGGACACGGAAGAGGAAATCACGGCCGGGACCGGAACTGAGGCGGCGGAGGAGGAGAAGCGGGAGCCGGAGAGGGAAGCCCTGCTCCGCGAGCTGGATTCCGCCCGGGCAAGGGCACGGGAGATGGAGCAGGCCCTGGTGCAGCGCGATGAGGCCCTGGCGGCGCTGCGGGAGTCCGTAGCGGACGCCGAACGGAGGCTGGGGGAGGTGAACGAGACGCTGGCCCAGGCGGTCGGCGCTTACCGGGGACTGCTGGTGGAGGCCAATCCCGGCGTATTGCCGGAGCTCATCACTGGGGAGAGCATCGAGGCGCTTAACGAGTCCCTGGACAACGCGCGGGCGCTGGTCTCCCGGGTGAAGCAGGAGGTGGAGGCGGAAGCCGCCCGGACCAGGGTGCCCGCGGGCGCGCCTTACCGGGTGGCGCTGGACCTTTCGGCGCTGTCATCGCGGGAAAAGATTCAATACGGAATAGGAGGTAAACACTAAATGGCACTGACACTGACGGAAGCAAGCAAGCTGGGCAACGACCTGCTGCTCCAGGGGGTGGTGGAGACCATCGTCAAGGACTCCCCGGTACTGCAGCGCCTGCCCTTCATCGAGATTGTCGGCAACGGGCTGACCTACAACCAGGAAAAGACCCTGCCGGGCATCGATTTCTACGACGTGGGGGACACCTGGGTGGAGTCCACGCCCACCTTCGAGCAGCTGACGGCGAACCTGAAAATCATGGGCGGGGACGCCGACGTGGACAACTTCCTGAAGTCCACCCGCAGCAACGTCCAGGACCTGGAAGCGGCGGTGGTGGAACTGAAAGCGAAAGCCGTCCGCGACAAGTTCGAGGAGACCTTTATCTACGGGGACGCCGCCACCAGCCCGAAACACTTCGACGGGCTGCGTAAACTCATCGATACCGAGTCCGCCGGCGACCAGGTAATCGCCATGGCGGATGCCGGTGCCACGCTGACCCTGTCCAAGCTCGACGAGCTTATCGATGCCGTCAAAGGCGGCAAGCCGGACATGCTTATCATGAGCCGGCGCTCCCGGCGCAAGATTAACGCCCTTATCCGGGCGGCGGGCGGCATGATGGAGACCGACCGCGACCGGTGGGGCAACTTCGTCCAGTTCTGGGACGGCATCGTCGTGGGCGTGAACGACTGGGTGCTGGATACGCATGTCGTCAGCGGCGGTGTGGAGACGGCCACCACCGGCGGGGACTGCTCCGCGATTTACGCCGTCCAGTTCGGGGAGTGGGCCGTCTGCGGGCTGACCGGCCCCGGGCACCTGACGGTGGAGCCGCTGGGCTCCATGGAGAGCAAGGACGCCACCCGCACCCGCGTGAAGTGGTACGTCTCCCTGGCGCTCTTCAGCAGCATCAAGGCGGCGGCGCTCATCGGCGTCAAGGACTAAATAATTTACATAACGGAGGTTAACGATGGCATTTGCAGACCCGGGAACGGGAAGAATCGTAGAGCAGGGTGAGGGGCTGGTGAAAATCACCCTGGCGGAAGCCGTGAAAGCCGGGGACATCCTGGGCTACAGCTCCGGCTGGAAGCGGGCGCTGGCGACGGCGGGCACCGCCATCCAGGGCAGGCTGGTGGCCGGGGAAGACGGCGCCAGCGGTGAGGAAATCACTGCCTACCGGCGCGCCGTGGTCGGCGGCTACACCGGCGGGACCGCGGGCAACCCGGTCTACGTCGCCGAGGGGTCGGACTACGGGGAAATCACCGAGACCAAGCCGACGACGAGCAGCGACTGCGATACGGTTATCGGCTACATGGTCTCCGCGACGGTCGCGGCGCTGGAGCCGGGCTCCAGGGCGGATTCCACGGCATAAGTGAAGTAAAGAATGGGGGAGGGGAATACCCTCCCCCGTAACGGAGGTAAGAGCATGGTACTGGCGGTAATCGAGCACAAGGAATATCCCTTTGGCCGGGGAAACCTGACCGCGGACGGCGTGCAGTGGTCCGCCGAGGTGGATACCACCACCGCGGACACCGACGTGGCGGTGGCGGGCGTCACCATTCAGCCCCCGGCGCTGGGGGCGCTGCTGGAGGTGGAGTTCGGACTGACGGCGGCCTTCCGGGCGGTATCCTCGGGGACGGCCGACGTTACCTACAAGTGGCAGGCGCGGAACCTGGGCGGTACCTGGGTGGACCTGCATACCGCTGTCACCAAGACGAACATCGGGACGACTTACGTGGAGGAGACCCGCAGCGGGCGTTTCCCGCTGGCGGCTAATTTTAACTCGCTGCCCTTCGAGGTGAGGCTGGTCGTCCAGTGTAACGAAGCTAATGAGGGACGGGCGAAGGTAAAGAACTCCAGCTACATCCGGATTATCTATGCGGCATCGTGAGGTGAGAAGTGGACTTAATTTTTGATTCCAGCCTGGTGCTTTACCTGCCGCTTTATAATCTTGACGGCGCTTCGTTCATGTCCCGGGATGCCTACGGACATAGGTGCACGGTTACCGGGGCGGTATGGCGACTCAACGGATGCCGCTTTGATGAGACGGATGACAGGATAACCGTCGGCGCGGCTGGTGATGCGGAGCTTGCCGGGTTGACTGATACCACGATTCTCGTATGGGCCTGTCCGAGTAGTCTTGCTTCCGAGAATAAATCCATCATTAGCAAGAATAATCGTGCCGGAGAGGATAGATATAATCTGCTCATTCAGACTACCGGCGCTCCTCAGTTTTTCTACGAGAACAACAACAACGTGGTTAGCGTAACAGGTTCGGCGGGTGTGGTAACCGTCAATAGCTGGTATTTCTTCTCCTGTAGATTCGGAAATGGGGGAGTAAAACTAGAGACTAATTTAGGAGACCAGGTCACCAATGCGGATACAAATGTTATGCGGTCTGAGGATGGAACTGCTAAACCACTTTACATCGGCAGGGACTACAACAATGACTTCGAGTTTGGTGGTGTTGTCGGAGAGGTCTTCATCTATAATCGTTGCTTAACCAACGGCGAAATCCAGCAAAATTATCTCGCGACGAAAGGGAGGTACCGATGAAATACCGGGTGAGATTAGACTTGAGTTTCGCCAGCGAGGCGGATGCACAGGCGGTGATGGACAGCGCCAGGGGGATTATCGGCAAGGCGGTCAACATCAATGCGGGCAAGTCCAATGCGGAAGTTTCCTTCTGCGACCTGGAAATCTGCCGCCATGAAGAGGGTCTGCCGTGCACCCGCCTGGAAAGAGTGGAGGTGAGTTCGTCATGAACCTCGGTGATATGCGCACGATTGTCCGGCGGGACCTGCACGACGAGGACAGCGAGAACTACCGCTGGACGAATGATGAGCTGGACCGGCACATCGCCCGGGCGGTAAAGGAATTCTCCGAGCACCTGCCCCGTCCCCAGAAAGCCACGAAAGCGACCACTGCGGACTCGCGGGAGATGGACATAACCACGCTGACGGACCGGGTGATGGTGGAGGCGGTGGAGTATCCCGTGGACAAGTTCCCCCGGCGCTACCAGCCCTTCAGCCTGTGGGGGGACACCCTGACCCTGCTCGGCGACGAGATTCCCGACGGCTCGAATGCCTACATCTACTATGGCAAGCTCCACACCATCGCCGTCGATTCCTCGACCGTCCCCGCGCAGTATGAGGACCTGATTGCCGTAGGCGCCGGCGGCTATGCCGCCCTGGAGTGGGCGGCCTACGCGGTCAACCGGGTGAACGTGGGGGGCGCGATGACCCCGGAGAAGTTCCTTACCTGGGGAAAGGAAAAGCTGAATTTCTTCCGGCAGGAACTGCGGCGGCTGGGACGGCGGCAGCGCGTGCGGGTAAACGCTCTTTACCGGCCCTACTATCCGCTGGTCTCCCGGACCACGGACTACGGCCCCGGAAGTTAAGGAGGGTTTCTGATGGTAAAAGCAAATATCGTGACCCGGGACGGGTTGCCGCAGGAAGCCTTCGCCGTGGTGGAACATCCTGAACAGCCGGAGACCTGGCATTTTCCCCACCATAAAAAGAGCATCCTCCGGGCGCTGCGGGGTAAAGCGGAAACAGGGGACACGGTGGACTGGAATCAGGTGGAGACGGCGATAACGGCGCTGCGGCCCGGTCGTTACGGGCGTGGCGTGGGGCTCGGTCCGGAAGCCATACTGGCCGCCGCCCGGCACCTGGCGGAGCATTATCGTAACGAAGGAGAGCCGCTGCCGGACGTGCTGGCGGCGCTGGTGTAAGGAAGGAAAGGAAAAAGCGATGCGAAGCCTGACAGCAAGCCTGCTGGCGGCACAGAAACAGGGGTCGGCGACGCCTTACCTGAAAGTCGGGGTGAAGAACCGGATGGCAGGCGCCATCCGCTACGACTGGAATCGACTTTACACCGGCGCGGAGGACGATTATTTCCATGCCCTGACCATGCCGGGCGACGGCTCACTGGTCCGCGCCCGCATCACGCCGCCCGCGGACTCCCGGAAGCTTTACCGCCAGCGGGTGGCCGCTCCCGGGGAGGGGAGCGACTTCAGCCAGTGGACGGACACCGGCCAGTATAACGCCGTGGCGGTGGCGGTCGCTGCCTGCGGCGCCGAGGTCTCCATCTGCTGGGTGAACACCAGCCGCGCCATCAAGCGCATCAAGAGCACCGACTACGGGGTTTCCTGGGGCAGCCCGGAGACAATTGATTATTCCCCGACGACTTCCGTCAACGGTCTGGCGGCGGCCTACAAGGCGAACGGGGACCTGGCGCTTTTCTTCGCCGACCAGTCCACCCTCTACGTAAAGAAGTGCCTCAGCGGGCAGTGGCAGACGAAGTCCGCCTGGGACAAGAGCACCGGGGACCTGTCCGGCGTGGCCTGCATCTATAACGGCGACTGGAATCTCCTGGTAACCGGGCAGGGCAGCAGCGGTAATCATTATTTATGGAGCCTGGTCTACGGGGACGGGGCGGACGTGTCCGCCGGGACCTGGTCCGCCCTGAAGGTCATTGCTGCCGCCCCGGCCGGGGGCGACTTTACCTACCGGCAGCCTTTCCTCAGCGGGCCGGATGTCTTCCGCGCCTTTTTCGTGGAGGACTTCAGCGGGACGGAGAGCTACCAGCGTCCCTTCTGGACGCACACCGTGGCCGGGGCGGCTTACCTCGACAGCCTTTGGCGGGAGCCGGTGCCCTTTGACTTCTCCACCGGTTACGGGCTGGCGCTGGCGTATGATGGCGACTACGGCTGGCTGGCGCACCCGGCCGGTGTCTGGCGCGCCGCCCGCACGGAGCAAAGCCTTGATCTCACGGGGGACGTCATCGGGGCGCGCCTTGACCTCAGGGAAGACTCCGGCAAGCTGACGGTAGAACTCCGTAACGATGAAGCTCAGTACGCCGCGCCGGGAGAAGGGGGTCTGGCGGCCCTCGACCTGGGGTGCCAGGTGGACTTCAGCCCCGGCTTCCGGACCACGGAAGGCAATGAAGCCAGCGCCGGGCAGTCATTCACCCTGGAGGCATACGAGCACACCAGCGCCGGGGGGAAAGCCGGCCTCAGGCTTTATGCCGGGAGCGGCTGGGAAGCGCTGGGACGCTGGCATGCCCGGCACCAGTTCCGCTGGAACAAGTCTTCCCCGGAAGCGAATGTCCGGGAAATCCTCGCTTTTGTCCTCGCGAGGGTGGGACTTTCCCTGTCGGTGGTATCGGAATCCCCGGTGATGACCGATTTTTATCCCGACTTTACCATCAATCCCGGTAATAACGGCGCGGCGGTCGTCCGGAAGCTGCTCTCTTTCGTGCCGGACGTTATCTTTATCGAAGGGAATAGCGCTTATGTGGTCCATGCGCAGTCCGGGGACAGCGCGGTCTACAGCTATGGGGTGGCGCACCCGGTCACCCGGGGTGAATACCTGCGGCAAGCCCGGGAGCGGAACCGGGTGCAGGTGGAGGGTTATGCCGCCGGTATCCTGCTGGCGGAAAATTTCGCCTGGGAGGAAATTGCCCGCGTGGGTGACCGCTGGGCGCAAATCGAGGACGGGAACCTGGGGACGGCGGACGAGGCCAGCGCGCGGGGTGACGCTTTCCTGCGAGGGTTTGCCCTGGGGGCGGAGGGTGGTGCCATTCTGGTCCCGGTCAACTGCGGCCAGCAGCTCTATGATGTGGTGGCGATTACTGATGTTCGGGCGGGCCGGGACGCCGACCTCAGCCGGGTCCTCGGTCTGACGCTGGTCTATCGCCCGCACCTGGCGGAGTATGAACAGCGCTGCTGGCTGGGAGCGGTGTAGGGGAGTGCCATGAAACTAAAGAAAGCGGTCTTGAAGAGCTTCAATGCGGGGAATTACACGGCGACGGTGCGGCTCGCCGGGAGCTATAAGGTCTATCTGGAGGATATCTCCGTGGCGCGTAATCTGCCCTCCGGGGAGATGGTTACCGGCAGAAAGGTAGCCGTCGTCTTCTTCGATGAATATCATCCCGGGGAAGCGGTGGTGGTGGCGGTCTATACCTAGGCAGGCGGGATATTACGCCGGTTTGTTAGCAGGCTTGCCGCCATGGGCGGCCTGAAATTCCGCGTGAAGGCGTTTAATCTCTTTCGCGTCGGTTTGCCGGTGGCTCTTGATGCAGCCGGGCGGCGCCGTCTTTTCCTTCGGCGCGGCAGCTTGCGGGGCGGGCAGCGGTGCCGGCGTGGCGGTGGGTGGCGGCGGCGCGATATTCCCCGCGGAAACCACTCCGTTCTGTATCAGCTGCGCCAGTACCCGGTTCTGCTCCGCGGCGCTATTCTTCAGTTCGTGGGACGCTTCCGCCAGGCCCTGGATCGCGCTGGTGTGGCTGGCGAGGTGCTGTGCGTATTCCGCGACGGCCACGGAAAATTTTTCCAGCGCCTGCTCCGTGGAGTTCATCCGCTGCTCCGTGCCCTCTATCTTCTGGACGAGGACGCGGTTCGTCCGGTGGCTCTCACGGATGACCGGGGAGAAGATGCCTGTTTGCAGTTTCCTGCTGCCGAGGCTAAGTTCTTCCGTATAGAGGAACAGCGCGAGGAGACTGAGGGCGATGATGACGAAGATGGTCCCCTGCTGGCTCTGGAAAAACAAAAGCGGCAGGCCCAGGTAGGGAATCTGGTCGCCCACGGTACCGCGGATATCGTCCGGCCGGACGGAGAAAGGGTCTTCCCCGGCGTTATCGCCCTTGGTGCGGAAGCGCAGACCGGGATGGTCTGTCTTGACTTCGATAACGCGGTGAGATACAGTCGGCGGATAGTTGTAGTACTCGCGGATTAAACGGGGGACGGAGTAAACGATGATGTCGCCCACCTTGACGCTCTTGGGGTCGATAGGCTCGATAAGCAGCAGGTTGCCGGACTGAAGGGTGGGTTCCATGGAGGAGCCGAAGATAGGCATAAAGGGCATGCTCCCCCTGATGGAGAGGAACGCCATCGCGCAGACGGCGATAATGCTGGCGAGTGCTATTGCCCTTTTCATAATCCTGTCACTGCTACCTCTGGACTACTTCACAGTATATTTCCGGGATGTGCGTCCAGCCCGCACCCCATTCATCGGTGTCCCCGGATATCACGGCGTAACCGCCCCCCACCACCTCCACGGTATAACTGGAGGCAGCGCCGCCTTCAAGGTTGAAGGTGGCCACCCCGTTCTCCAGGCTGAGTATCCGGTAGTCCGGGGTCTCGTCCGCCTCCACGGAATCTGCAATGTAAAGTTTCAGGTTAAGGTACCGGTAGGCCAGCCGCAGCGGTCCGGTATTGGTAATGTAGAAGTTGGCCAGCAGGTCCCCGGTGTAGCCGTTTTGGGGCGTGATGACGAAGAGATTGCCCTCCGGCACCTGCCCCTCGATGATGGGGGGCAGCTCGTAGTCCACGACTACGAAGACCTGGGTACAGGCGGCGTAAATGCCGTTGGGTTCTTTGGCCAGGACGAGACCCGCCTGGAGCGCGTCAATCTGCGCCCAGGTCCACGCCTGCCCGGTGGCGGGATTAATGCCCCAGGTGTAGGAGTATTGGGCAAACGTGCTGCCGAGGTGACTGGTGAGACTGCCTTGGAAGGTCTGGGTGCCGGTCTTGATGGCGGCCCGGGCATAGGCGTGATACCCCGCCGAGTCGGCGGCGATGACGTAATACACGGTTACGCCGGTAATGGTATTCACGCCCTCGACGTGGTCGCCGAGGCTGTAGAGGTCTGTGCGGTCCTGCTTGTTTTGGGAATAAACGTAGGTGCTCAAGCCATCGGGGGAAATATCGTCCACCTTGTCCCAGTGTTCCCCGCCTGTGGGGAACTGGCTCGGGATGGTGGTGGAGTCGCCGGGGCCGTCCGGCCTTAGTATCTCCTGGTCGGGTTCGGAAACGGGCAGGACCTCGTCCCAGTCCGGCTGTTCCGGGGAAGGTGAAGGTGCGCTGCTGACGATATGCCCGCCCGCCGCAGTCACATCGAGCGATACCATGGCGGTGCCGAAGGTATAAGCGTAAGTCCCCGTGGTCACCAGCAGGGCGATGGCCAAAGCTGCCAGGAATACGGTCAGCT
Organism: Chloroflexota bacterium; assembly: GCA_043818095.1. Lineage (GTDB taxonomy): Bacteria > Chloroflexota > Dehalococcoidia > Dehalococcoidales > RBG-16-60-22 > JBDRGD01. The sequence goes on along the minus strand of JBDRGD010000025.1, from coordinate 1,536 downwards.
TCCTTTTCATCTTCTTCGCTCTCTGTTCCTGCATCATTTACCTTAAATGTCCGGTGGGGCGGGGGTTAACCCACCCCACCGGTAACACTCCTGATGATTACCTCTGCGCCACCTCGGCGTAGAGCAGGGGGTTCTCGTAACCAGTGTTCCAGCCGCCACCCGTGATGTGGCTGACATAGAAGCCGCTGAGGACCAGGACGGTGTAGTTGTCCGCGGCGCCGCCCATGTACAGGTCGACCGCGCCGTTGCTCAGGGTCAGCAGGGCGTAATCTTTGTCCGCATCGTAGGCTTCGCCGTCGCCGTTGACGTCTATGCCGGCGCCGACGCCGTTAATCGCGCCGATTTTCAGCGCCAGCACGCGGTAAACGCTGACCAGCTCGTCCGCGTTGGCGATGGAGACTGTGACGACCATGTCGCCGTCGTAGCCGGAAGAGTTGGTGTCAATGTCAAAGATAGGTCCCCCGGTGACAGTGCCCTTGAAGAACCCGTGGGGCGTCCAGCTGGGCAGACTGGAGGTGTTCGCCGACACTCCGGCAAAGTCAGCGCCTGACGCCGTAACGTCGAGGGACGTTGAGGCGGTGGTGTAGCCGTAGGCAAAGACGCCGCCGGTGACCGCCAGTGCGGTGAGCATGGCGGCCAAAAGGTAGGCGCTCTTGAACCCGCCCCTGGCGAAAGTCAGGGAATCGGCATCGCCCAGCTTCGTTTCCGCTTCCAGGTCGCGGTCGAGCTTCTTGCCATTCAGCCTGGCTTGTGCCTTCTCGGGAATGCCGAGTTCGCTCCGGAACTGTTTGCGGGCTTCGGCAACGGTGAGGCCGGCTAATTCCGCCTCTTCTGTGTATTCGCGGTATTTGATTTCAACCATTTGCTTCCTCCTTATTTGTTATGAGTTACTTCCGTTCGGGAGATTATCCTTAAGCCGGTCGTTTTCCCGGTCGCCTGGTCAGCGGGAAAGCTATCCGGCAGATTACTCTTTTTTTCACATACACAGCCTCCGTTTACTGATAATTATTAAGCCAACTCCCCGATGAAGGACTTCAGGCGCTCCATCAGGTTGTCTTTAAATTCGTTGAATTCCTGGCGGGTCACGTAGTTCGCGGCACGCTTGCCGTCATGGTTGCCGGGCAGGATGATGCCGGACATGCTGCGTTGTGCCGCCTGGAGCATCATCTTCGCCTGCTCGTTGGTCAGCAGCTTGTTGACGATTTCGCGCAGGTGCCGGCGGAGGTTGGCTTCGGTGATGTTCAGCTTGGCCACAGCCTGTTCCAGGTTGCTGCCGCCGGCAAGCAGACCCAGGACTTCCCGCTCCTTCGGGGACAGGCTGGCGAGGGTGTTGTCCAGCTGCTCGCTGAGAACCGCGATGTCTTCGAACTCGGTCATGGTTTTCGCGGCTACTTCCGGCAGGAAAAAGCATTCGATAATCGGGTGGTGACCCTGGGTGACGCCCCGCAGCGTCTCCAGCAGGAAATTGGGGTCGGCGTCCTTGGTAATGCAGGCGGCGGCGCCGCTCTTCAGCGCGGCGAAGCTCTCCTCCTCGTT
>JBDRGD010000024.1:0-3977 GCA_043818095.1 Chloroflexota bacterium | reverse complement strand
ATGGGAGGGCTGCGGGATTTACCCGCGTACGACCTCGGCGCAATCGTGCTTAACGAAGCCGTCAGGCGGGCTAATGTGAAGCCGGAAGAGGTCGACGAGGTCATCATGGCGCAGTGTTACCAGAACGGCGAAAACGCCAATCTCGGCCGGATGAGTCTCTTTGTCGCCGGCTGGCCCATCGAGGTAACCGGCATGGTCATTGACCGCCGTTGCTGCTCGGGACTGGACGCGGTCCAGCTGGCGGCGATGAAAATCCAGACCGGCAACGCGGAAATCGTGGTTGCCGGCGGCGCCGAGAGCATGAGCCAGGCGGAGTTTTACATCCCCGGCACCATCAAGTGGGGGCTGGGCGGCAGCGGGGATGCGCCACGGGGACACGGCAGCCTGGCAATGTGGGGCATCCCGTTTTACGACCGCATACAGAGAGGGCGGGTCATGTCCCAACCGATTGCCCGCTTCGGCGTGCTGCCCACGATGATGTCCTGGGGCGACCTCGCGGCGGAAGTGGAAAACGTCTCCCGCGAGGCGTGCGATAAATGGGCGCTCCGGGCGCACCAGAAAGCCTGCGCCGCGATTGACTCCGGAAAGTTCAAGGAGGAAATCGTTCCCGTGAAAATCCCGCAGCGGAAGGGCGAGGCACAGGTCATTGATACCGATGAAACGCCGCGCCGCGATACCTCACTGGAACAGCTCGCCAAGTTGAAGCCCGTGCTGGGTGGCGTCTCTACGGCGGGGAACTCTTCTTCCGAGAATGACGGCGCCGCGGCCTGCGTCCTGATGTCCGAGTCCCTGGCAAAAAAGCGCGGGCTGCAACCGCTGGCTTTCTTTAAGTCCTGCGCCCAGGGCGGCGCGGACCCCACCCGCACCTGGGAAGCCGTCCCCATCGCCGTGAACAAGGCCCTAAAAATCGCCGGTCTCTCCATGGCACAGATGGAACTCGTCGAGATTCAGGAAGCCTTTGCGGGGCAGATGCTGGCGGACGCCAAGGAGCTCGGGTTCAGCGATGAGGATATGGACCAGCGCGTAAACGTTAACGGCTCCGGAATTTCGCTGGGTCATCCGGTAGGGGCGACTGGTGTCATACGGATGACCACGCTGCTCTACGAGATGAAACGCCGGAACGCGAAATACGCTCTGGAAACAATCTGCGGCGGCGGCGGGCAGGGCATCGCCGCGGTCTTTGAAAGGTAATTCACCAGAAAAAGGAGCCGGGGCATGGCAGAGGTAAAAAAAGAAAAGAAAGAATACCGTACTACCGTTGACGGCTTGCCGGTGAAGGAATCTTATACCGCCGCCGATTTGAAAGATGTTGCGGTAGACCAGAGCCTTCCCGGGGAATATCCCTATACGCGGAACATCCGGCGCGACGGTTACCGGGAACGACTCTGGACGATGCGCCAGTACGCCGGTTTTGCCACGGTGGAGGAAACGAACAAGCGCTACAAATACCTTTACAAGCAGGGGCAGACCGGTTTCAGCGTGGCTTTTCACCTCCCCACCCAGGAAGGCTATGACTCGGACCATCCCCTGTCTGCCGGAGAAGTAGGCAAGTGCGGGGTTGCCATTGACTCCCTTCAGGACATGGAGGAACTCTGGGAAGGCATCCCCCTTGCCGAGGTCAGCACCTCCATGACCATTAACGCCACCGCCCCGATTATGCTGGCAATGTATATTGCCGCGGCGGAGAAACAGGGCGTGGCGAAGGACCAGCTTTCCGGCACCGTGCAGAATGACATCCTGAAGGAATACATAGCCCGGAACACTTATGTCTTCAGTCCCGCGCCCTCCATGCGCCTGGTCACCGATGTTTGCGCTTACTGCTCGGAGAAGCTCCCGCGCTGGAACCCCATCAGCATCAGCGGCTATCACATGAGGGAAGCGGGTTCTACCGCGGCGCAGGAAGCCGGCTTCACCCTGGCTAACGGCATCGCCTACGTTCAGGCGATGATTGACAAAGGGCTGGAAGTAGACTCCTTCGCACCACGCTTTACCTTCTTCTTCGCCGCCAACACCAACATTCTGGAGGAGGTCGCCAAGTACCGGGCCCTGCGCGCCGCCTGGGCAAAAATCATTAAAGAACGCTTCGGGGCGAAGAACCCGCGCTCCATGATGATGCGTTTCCATGTCCAGACGGACGGCTTTACCCTCACCGAACAGCAGCCGCTGAACAATATCATCCGCGTCACCCTGCAGGCGCTCGCTGCCGTTCTCGGCGGCTGCCAGTCCCTGCACACGAACTCCTATGATGAAGCACTGTCACTACCCAGCGAGCAGGCGGTGCAGGTCGCCTTAAGGACGCAGCAGATTATCGGCTATGAAAGCGGGACCCCGGACACCGCCGACCCGCTCGGCGGCGGCTACTATGTGGAGTGGCTCACCGGGAAGCTGGAAGAGGAAATAAACCAGTACATCAAAACGATTGATGACATGGGCGGTGCCCTGGAAGCCATCAAGAGGGGCTACATCCAGAAAGAAATCTCCCGCGCCGCGTACGATTACCAGAAGGCGGTCGATGCCGGCGAGCAGGTGGTCGTGGGTGTGAACAAATTCGCCACCGAGGAAACGCCGACGATAGCGCCACTGGAAATTGACGAAACCGTGGAGAAGAGACAGGTTGCCCGCCTCCAAAAACTGCGCCGGGAAAGAGACAACACCAAAGTACAACAGGTGCTGCAAAAAGTGCGCCAGGCGGCCAAGAGCGACGAGAATGTGATGCCGGTGCTGATTGAAGCCGTGCAGGCTTACGCCACGGTGGGTGAAATTACCGACGCCCTGCGCGATGTTTTTGGTGACTACCGCGAGCCAACCATCATTTAATACGTTTATTTTATGTGAGGGATTGACATGGCAGGTAAAAAAATACGAGTGCTGATTGCCAAGCCGGGGCTGGACGGGCATGACCGTGGCGCCAAGGTGCTGGCGCAGGGGCTGCGGGATGCGGGGTTGGAGGTCATCTACCTGGGGCTGAGACTGACCCCGGAGGAGATTGCTGAGGCTGCCATCCAGGAAGACGTGGACGTTATCGGCTTGAGCTGCCTCTCCGGTGCCCATTTATCTCTCTTCCCGAAAACGGTCAAGCTCGTCAGGAGCAAGACCGATAAAAACATCCTATTCCTCGGGGGGGGTATCATTCCGGGCAAGGACGTCCCCAAACTCAAGGCAGCCGGCATGACGGAAGTCTTCGGACCGGGCACGCCCATTGCGGCAGTCAGCGACCTGATCCGGAAACACGTGAAATAATTCAGGAAGGTGGAAAAATGGCAATCAAAATTGACCACATCGGTATCGCGGTAAGCAATATAAATGAGTCTTTAAAGATGTATTGTGACGTGCTCGGCATGAAGCCGGAAGAGATTAAGACGGAAACCGTGGCCGACCAGAAAGCGAAGGTCGCCATGATTCCCATCGGAGAGAGCCAGATTGAACTGCTCGAGTCCACCGACCCTGCCGGTGTCATTGCCAGGTTCATCGAAAAGCGGGGCGAAGGCATCCATCACCTGGCGATACGCGTGAAAGATATCAGTGCCGAGCTCCAGAATCTCAAGGCAAAGGGAATTCCCCTCGTGGATAATGAACCGAGGGTCGGTGCTGACGGCCATAAAATCGCTTTCGTACACCCGAAAGCGATGAAGATTTTAATGGAACTGGTGGAAGTCAGCCACTAGGCGAATGCCCTAGCCTTTGCGCTTTTCCTCCAGAGCACCGAGCAGCTTCTCAAAGGAATCGGCAAACGCCCGGACGCCATCCTTTTGCAGTTGCTCGGTGATGGTATCCAGGTCGAGCCCCAGCTCTTTCAGCTCTACCAGCGCTTTTTCGGCTCCCGCCACGTCCTCCTCGATGGTGAGGCGCACCTTACCGTGGTCGCGGAAAGCCTCCAGCGTCTCCGGCGGTAACGTGTTCACCGTGTCCGCACCAATGAGTTCTTCGACGTAGAAAACATCCCGGTAAGCCGGGTTCTTGGTGCTCGTGCTGCCCCA
>JBDRGD010000023.1:0-8935 GCA_043818095.1 Chloroflexota bacterium | reverse complement strand
CTTCCACGCCCAGGCTCACGATGGCGATATCCGGAACGGCGGAGACCTTGCCGGTACCGTTAACCCAGATACCTTCCTGCTGACTGTTCAGGTTTATCCCTATGGCGCCCGTGCCCAGCGTGGTGCCCCCGGCGCAGCCCGCCAGTCCGACAATAGCTACCACCGCCACCAGACCTGCCGCAAGCCATGCAAACTTTTTCATATTTCCCTCCTTTGCTTCTACTTATATAACGATAAAATCGCCCGCAAGATAGCAAAATACGAGATACACTGGCAAAGAATGAACTTTCACCTGCTCTAAGATACTCTGATTCAGGCACCTCGTGGCTGTTCTCCCATCTCAACGACGCCTTACCTATATATACTCTACCCATCAGGGAATAAAATAGTCATAAAATCCGCGAAGGAATAATTACGGAATTGTGACATTTCGGGGGAAAGTTACGCGGCATCAAGGCCGGGTGAAGAGGAAAAGACCGATGCTACTGCGCGATATTAATCCCGGCCCTTGTTATCCCAGGACTCCAGCGCCCGCCGGTAACCATCCTCGGTGACCTCCACCGCCTTTTCTACCGAGGACCTCACATCTCCGGGCGCTTTCTGGAGCACTTCTTGCAGCCTTTCCCGGTTGGCGGCGGCTTTCTCTGCCAGCTGCGCCCTCAACCGGGCTTCGCGGTCGGCTTTTTCCCGGTCACTCCGGGATTCATCTTCCCCGGAACTTTCCGCGGTTAACGGCGCCTGGCTTTCCGGCGTCCCGGGAGACTGGATGGTTACCCCGGGTCTTCCCGCCGGCTCCGGCGCAATTTCCACGGCTGGTCCCGGACCCTGCCGTTGCGCCATACGCGGTGCTTCAGTTTCCGGGGGAGCAGCCTGTTTCCGAGGCGCTTCATAGGCAGGCTCCTGCGGTGCTTCAATCACAGGTTCGGAAAGAGCCTTCATCGCCCGCGGAGCCTCCTCCGTAAGTGCGGGGGCCGGCGCGGGCTCAGGTGCGGGAGCCGCGGCGGGAACCGGCGATGGTGCTAGCATCGTGACGGCCACGGAGGCTGTCGCCAGTTCCGACATCGCCACCAGTTGCTCGCTGAGCAGCCGGGTGGTGGCCTCCACTTTATCCGTCTTCCCTTCCTCCGCCATCCGCTCAATCTCGTCGATTCTCTCGTCCACCAGGGTAGCGTAAAGCTCTGCCTTGCCGATGTCGGAAGGGGTGAGGGTTACCCGGACGGTCTCCGTCGCCAGCTTCACCGGGTAGAGCGGCTGATCCGGCATGCTGCCCGAGGCTGCAGCAACCGTGCCCCCACCCACCAGGAACAGCACCAGCAGGGAAATCGGCACCACTGCCCACTGCGGGCGCCAGACGGGGAACCAGCGGGCGGGCTGCTTCCCCCGGTCCATATCGCGGATTGCCGTCTGAAACTCCTGCCGGGCCGTCTCGCGGAATGCCGTCCGCGGGGTCATGCTCACCGCCTCGTTAACCTGGGCCACCGTCTCCAGCAGGGGCTTCAGTTCGGCAGCCTGCTCCGGATGGCGGTGCAGGCACTCTGCCGCCGTTGCCTTCCCGCTGAGGATGGCCTCTACGCACTCGTCAAATATCCGGTCAAACTCTTTCGGTTTCATGGTCTTAACCTGTTGCCATCAGCCGCCGCAGGGACCGCACCGCGCTATGCTGCAACGCCTTCACCGCGCCCTCGCTCTTCCCCATCATTTTCGCCACCTGGGCGATAGGCAGCCCGCTGGTGAAGCGCAGGGAGATAACCTCACGCTGCGCCCCGGTCAGTTCCTTCACCGCCTGGGCCAGCTGCTCGATATCCATCTTGGTTTCCATTGTCGTCACCGGGTCCGGGTCGGTCGCCGCCAGCCGCTCGTTCAGCGCTACCGTCGGCTGACGGGTCTTCTTGCGCAGGTAGTCCACGATCTGGTTGTGGGCGATGCGGTACAGCCAGGCGGCGAACGGCGCTCCCCGCCACTTATAGGAAGAAATCGACTTCAAAGCGCGGATAAAGACCTGCTGTGTCATGTCTTCCGCCTCGGTCCGGTCCCCTATTTTGAGAACGATGTAACGGTAAATCCGGTCAAAGTTCTCTTCATATAGTTGCGTTAAAGCTGCCTGGTCATGCTGCTGGGCGCGCTTTACCAGGCTTTCCTCATCCTGCACCTGATAACCCCCTGCCGGCGGTGAATATTCTCCGGTCTTACCGGCAAATCCAGGATGTTACCCTGTGCATATAGTATAACGAATTCATCTGGTTAAAAGATAGCGCGCAGTTATCAATTAATCCTGCCGGCAAATATGCTACAATCTACAGAAAAGAAATTACGGAGAGAATTGAGCTGTGCCCTACCGGATACGCCCCATGCGCCGGGAGGATATCCCCCAGGTAAACGCGATTGACCGCGAGGCTTTCCCTTCTCAGTGGCCCGCACCCAACTACCAGCACGAACTTGAGCTCCAGCTTGCCCATTACGTCGTCATCCTGGATGAATCTCATCCCTCCCCGGAGAGCGGCCGTAATCACCCCGGCGGCTGGCTCTCCCGGCTGCGCCGGCTCTTCGCGCGTGACAGCGCGGGCAGCTCCGCGTCTCCTGGTCAGTTCGTCGCCGGGTTTGCCGGCATCTGGGTCCTGGCGGATGAAGCCCACGTTACCAACATCGCCGTACGCCGGGAATACCAGGGGCGCGGTCTGGGGAAACAGCTCCTTATCGCCATCGTGGAAACGGCAAACCGTCTCAATGCCAGCTTCCTCACCCTGGAGGTGCGCGCTTCCAACACCTCCGCGCAGCAACTTTACCGCAAATTCGGTTTCCGGGAGACGGGCCGGCGTAAAGGGTATTATCTGGACAACCGGGAAGACGCCGTGCTGATGTCCACGGAAAGCCTTACCTCGACGTCCTTCCAGGAGAAATACCAGCAGCTGCGCCAGCGTCTCAGGTAAGCCCGGCCAGCTCCCGGATGATTTGAGGGATGGTGGCGGTTGCTACCTCCCGTCCCGAGCCCCCGCAGAGAATCGCCACCAGTCTCCCCCCGCAGACGCGGTCCGCGGCCTCCCGGAAGAGCTTTGCCAGCGCCGGGTGGCAGTCCGGATTCAGGCCCTTGTCCCCGTATTCCCCCCGCGTGGCGTCATAGCCGTACTCCCAGAAGATAAGCTCCGGGCGGAACTCCACCACCCGGGGGAAGAACTCCCCGCGCACCTTCGCCAGAAAGTCAGCGTCCGATGTCGGCACAGGAATCCTCACGTCCACGTTCCCGTAAGCGTCCGCGTGGTCCTGGTAGCAGAAACAGACGTGGAGGACGTCCGCGTCCCGCCGGAAGATGTCCCGGGTGCCATCCGCGTGGTGGGCGTCCGTATCCACGATGGCGAAACGCCGGAAGCCCTGCTCCCTGAGCCGGGCAATCGCCAGCGCGGCGCCGTTGAAATAGCAGTAGCCGCCGTAGAAATTCCGCCCCGCGTGGTGGTCTCCGAAGCTGGTAAAGACGAAGGCGTTGCTAATCCGCCCCCGGCTGATTTCCTCCGCCGCCTGCACCGTGCCCCCGGCGGAGTAGAGGGCGGACTCATAGTCGCCGGTCAGCTTCACGCGCGCCACCATCTCCGGGGAATGCACCTTGAGGAGCAGCCCCTCCGGCAGCGGGTCAAGATAATAAAGACCGTCGCGGGCAGCGTAAACGGCGTCGTAGTAGCGGACGTTATCCCTGTCCAGGAGGCCCGCCAGGGCCCCGGGAAAATCACGCAGGCGTTCGCCCTGGAAATAGGTGAAAAAGATACCGGTGATATTCGTCACGCCGCCACCTGACCCCGCGGCACCCGGTCACGCCGCCGGACTAGCCGAACAGGCCCCGCCGCTTGGGCTGATATGCGGGGTTCCGCAGGTTCTCCTGTATCCATTCCAGCAGCGGCTGCTGGACTTTCTCCAGCGGGGCTTTCAGCCTTTTGAAGTCGATTCCCTGCAGGTAGCTGTCCGATTTATATCTCCGGGCATATTCCAGCTGCTGGTTGACTTCCTCCACCACGCGGTTCGCCGCAGCGAGGTTGTCCAAAATGTCCGAGGGCAAGAAACTGAGCTTGTCATGGTTGCGCTGCCAGTTTTTCACCCTCAGTCCCCCGCTGTTCCAGTGCAGCGTGCCGTTATCAATCATTTTCAGGTTCTTGCTGACTTCCACGTAAACGCCTACCGCCATGCCGATGGGGGCTTTGTCGGACTTGCGCTTACGTACGAAAAAGTTCACCACCAGGAGGCCCAGGATTAGCACTCCCAGGAGGACATTCATCATTGTTTCGCTGATCTGCATCTTCTCTCCACGCCTTTATTAGACTTACCGACTTCCCGATTATAGGGGAATACCGCCCAAAAGACAAGGCAGAACGGTCCGCTTCACCGGACGCGGACAAACCGGTACTTTTGGCAAATTGACTTGCCTCCGGTGCAATGCTATCATTAGCGGGGAATAACGATAGTTTGGCAGAGGTCATGTCAGCACTTGACGAGCTAAATCAGCAGATACTGAATTGCTTCAAGTGTGAGATAAGCAAGCACCGCACCAGAGCGGTGCCGGGGGAGGGGGCGGAAGATGCGGAGGTGATGTTCATCGGGGAAGCTCCGGGCTACCATGAAGACCAGCAGGGGCGTCCATTCGTCGGGCCGGCGGGGCAGTTCCTGGACCAGCTCATCAAGTCCATCGGTTTCAAGCGGGAAGACGTCTATATCACCAACGTGGTGAAGACCCGCCCGCCGGGCAACCGCGACCCCCTGCCCACTGAGATAGAGAACTGCCGCGGTTGGCTGGACCGCCAGATTGAAATCATCCGTCCTAAAATAATCGTCACCCTGGGGCGCTATTCCATGGCGCGCTACTTCCCCGGGACGAGCATCAGCCGGATTCACGGGACAGCGGTGAAGCGGGACGGGATTATTTACTTCGCCATGTACCATCCCGCGGCGGCGCTGCACCAGTTCAGCCTGCGCAAAGCGATTGAAGATGACATGCGCAAAATCCCCCGCCTGCTGGAGGAGGCGGTACCCGTGGTCGAGGAGAAAGCGGAGGAGGAACCGCCGCCGCAGCAACTGAATATGTTTGAGGGCTTTTCATGACCAGAACCACCCGACCGAAACTTAAGCTCATTCCCCTGGGAGGACTGGGGGAAATCGGCAAGAACATGATGGTGCTGGAGTATGCCGCCGACATCATCGTCATCGATGCCGGGATAATGTTCCCCGAGGAGGAGATGCTCGGCATCGACCTGGTGCTGCCAGACATGAGCTATATCGCCGAGAGGAAGCAGAAGGTGCGGGGAGTGGTCGTGACCCACGGCCACGAGGACCACATCGGCGGTCTGCCTTACCTCCTGCAGCAGCTGGGCGAAACCAGGACGCCCGTTTACGCCACCAAGCTTACCCAGGGCCTTATCCGCGGACGCCTCAAGGAGCGCAAGGTGCTGGACCGGGCGGACCTCAATATCCTGGCCCCGGGCGAAGAAATCATACTGGGAAAGTTCCGCGTAGAGTTCTTCCCGGTGTGCCACAGCATCCCGGACGCGGTGGGGCTGATTATCACGACGCCGGTAGGCACGATTGTCCACACCGGCGACTTCAAGCTGGACTACACCCCGGTGGACGGCAAGCCGACGGACCTTTCCCGGGTGGCCCACCAGGGGCGGCAGGGAGTGCTGCTGCTGCTGGCGGACTCCACCTACGCGGAGCTGCCCGGTTATACGCCGTCGGAGAAGGTGGTCGGCGACTCCCTGGACCGGATTATCGCCGACGCGCCGGGACGGGTTATCGTCACCACCTTTTCCTCGCTCATTTCCCGGATTCAGCAGGTGATTGACGCCGCGACGAAGCACAAGCGGAGAGTATACATCGTCGGGCGGAGCATGTCGGAGACGGTGCGCATCTCCACGGAGCTGGGCTACCTGAACGACCCGGAAAACGTGGTGGCGCGGCTGGACCAGCTGAAGGGCGCGCCCCCGGAAAAAGTGGTTTTTCTCACCACCGGCAGCCAGGGAGAGCCCACCTCCGCGCTGGTGCGCATGGCGAACCGGGACCACCGGCAGCTGCACATCCAGCGGGGGGACACCGTTATCCTCTCCGCCACGCCCATCCCCGGCAACGAGGCGGTCGTGAACCGCACGGTTGACCTGCTGTTCAAGCAGGGCGCCCGGGTCTTCTACACTCGCTCGGAACAGGTGCACGTCCACGGTGACGGCAGCCAGGAGGAACTGAAACTGCTGCTGAACCTCGTTAAACCCAAATTCTTCGTACCGGTGCACGGCGAGTACCGCCACCTCACCCTGCATGCGGAGTTGGCGCATTCCGTAGGGATTCCCCGGGAGGATATCTTCGTCCTGGAAGACGGCGACGTCCTGGAGTTGACGCCGGAAACCGCCCGGGTTGCCAGCAAGGTGACTTCCGGTCATGTCTACGTGGACGGCCTGAGCGTGGGGGATGTCGGCGGGGTGGTGCTGCGGAACCGGCAAATGCTCTCCAAGGACGGCATCGTGGTGGTGATTATCACCGTGAACCGCCAGACCGGGAAGATAGTGGGGCGTCCGGACATCGTGACCCGCGGTTTCGTCGATACCCGTGACTTCAAGGACATGCTCGAGGAAAGCCGCGACGTGATTGCCCAGGCGCTCGACCACGGGGGCTCCCGTTCCCCGGAATGGAGCTTCATCAACGCCAAGGTGAGGGACATCCTGGACAAGTTTTATTACGATAAGACCAAACGGCGCCCGATGATTCTGCCTTTCATGGTAAAGGTGTAATGGCATGAGTCCGCGAAAACCCGCGCGCAAGAAAATGGCGAAGCCCATGGGGTCCTACCGCCCGCGGAAAAATGGCCGGGGGGAGAACGGCTCTTTCTTCCGCACGCTTTTCGCCACGCCGTGGCGCCAACTCTGGATTACGATTGTCATCGTCGCCGTGTTCTTCTGGCAATGGTCGAACATCGACCGCGCTATCGAAGCCCTGTATGAGGAGTTCGGCTGGGGAATCTATTTCCTGCTGGCGGCGGTCCTGCTGCTTTTCGTGCTGGTCTGGCGGAAAAGGCTCTCCCTGCTGTTCTTCTACTGGAACCGGTGGCTCGGAGCGGCGGCGCTGGTCCTGGCCGCCTGGGGCGTTCTGGGTTTCCTGGGGCTCGGCGGCGACTTCGGGCTGAAGATTATCCGCGACCCGAACCCGGAAATCCTCGGGGTAATCAATATCGCCGGGCTGGTTGTCGTCGGCGTTATCTTTATCATCCCGCGCGCTTCGTTCCGCGCCATCGGGAAAGCGATGGCCTGGGTCTCCCGGCAGTTCGAGCGCAAACCGGCGCCGCGGAGGGGCACCCCCCGTGCCGACGAGCCGGAGCCAGAGCTTTCCGAGCGTTTCCTGCGCTATTCCCGCCCCGGCCTTACCGAGAAGCCCCCGCTGATGCCGGAATTGAAGGAAAAGCTTGTGCCCCCGGAAGCCGGCACCTCACGTCATCCCGCTTATCCTGAGAAGTTGCTGGAGGAGGTCGCCCGTCGTGAAGCGGCGCGGGACGCGCTGAAGGATGCGATGAAGGACGCGGCGCCGAAACCCGCGGCCACCCCGGCCCGGCCGAAGGAGCTGCGGCAGGTTGCGGATGAGGTCTGGAAGAAATACGGGCAGTCCCCGAACCTGGTGATGGTAGACGGGTGGAAGCTGCCCCCCGTGGAGATTTTGGACACCTCGGTCGAGATTGAGTTCAGCCAGGCGGACAACGCCCAGCGCGCCCGCCTTATCGAGGAAGCGCTGGCCAGCTACGGCGTTGACGCGAAGGTGGTGCAGATTAACGCCGGCCCCACGGTGACCCAGTTCGGGGTGGAGCCCGGTTGGGACCGCCGCTTCAAAGAAATCAAGGAGAAGGACCGTGACGGCAACACCCAGGTGAGGGTGGAGGAAACAGCGAAGACCCGCGTCAAGGTGGAACGCATCTCCTCCCTGGCGAATGACCTGGCGCTGGCGCTGGCGGCGCCCAGCATCCGCATCGAGGCCCCGGTACCGGGGAAACCGATAGTAGGCATCGAGGTGCCCAACAAGATAACCCGCATGGTAAGCCTGCGGGGGTGGTGGAGACCCCGAACTTCCAGAAATCGCTGACGAAGTCCAAGATGACGATTGCCCTGGGACAGGGGGCCGGCGGGGAAGCGGTAGCGGCGGACCTGACGAAGATGCCGCACCTGCTCGTCGCCGGGGCCACGGGCAGCGGGAAGACGGTATGCCTGAACGCCATTATCTGCTGCCTGCTCATGCAAAACACGCCGGACGAATTGCGCTTCATCATGGTGGACCCCAAGCGCGTGGAGCTGACGCCCTACAACGGCATACCCCACCTGGCGGTGCCGGTCATCGTGGATACGAAGAAAGCGCTGAACTCGCTGCGCTGGCTGTCCCAGCAGATGGACCAGCGCTACCAGCTCCTGGCGGGTGCCGGCGCCCGCAACATCGAGACCTTTAACCGCAACAAGTCCGGCAAGGAAAAGATGTCCTACCTGGTGCTGGTCATCGACGAGCTGGCGGACCTGATGATGGCGGGCTTCGACGAAGTGGAGAGCACGCTCTGCCGCCTCGCCCAGCTGGCCCGCGCCACCGGGATTCACCTCGTCGTGGCCACGCAGCGCCCCTCCGTGGACGTGGTGACCGGGCTCATCAAGGCCAACTTCCCCACCCGCATCAGCTTCGCGGTGACCTCCCAGGTGGACTCCCGCACCATCCTGGACTCCGGCGGCGCTGAGAAGCTCCTGGGACGCGGCGACATGCTTTACATGCCCACGGAGGCCGCCAAGCCCAAGCGCCTCCAGGGCTGTTACCTCTCCGACCCCGAAATCGAGCGGCTGATTTACTTCTGGGGCAGCCAGAAAAAGGAGGACGCGGAGGACCGGCTGGAGGTGCCGGACATCACCGCCCCACCCCCCACCGAGACGGCGGACGGCTATCCCAAGGACCC
>JBDRGD010000022.1:0-9517 GCA_043818095.1 Chloroflexota bacterium | reverse complement strand
AGCATCACCACGTTAATGGTGATAATTATCAGTATCGGGTTCGTCCCGGAGCCGCGCGGGCTGTAATATCTCATGATGTCTTACCTGGTTTCATGATAACTTTTCTCATGCCCCGGTGGCAAGCCGCCGCCTCCCGGCGGGCTTGACTGTTGCGGGGAAAAATCAGATAATAAAGCTGTCAAATTCCCCGATAGCTCAATGGTAGAGCGGGCGGCTGTTAACCGCTAGGTTGTTGGTTCGAATCCAGCTCGGGGAGCCAGCTTTCTCAATATCGTTCCGTCGTCTGTATTGCATCTGTGCCGATATTATGATAGCGTTAGGTGAGAAAAGACATAAGGAAAAACCGGGAGGGTTTACGTGGAGGAGCAGGCTTCACAACAGACATACGCCGTCCTGATAGACGGGGATAACGCCCAGGCGGCCCTTCTGCCCCGGATATTGGAGGAGGTAAGCAAGTTCGGCCTGATCACCATCAAGCGTATCTACGGCGACTGGACGACGCCCGCCATGAACCAGTGGAAGGACACGCTGCACCTGCACGCGATTCAGCCGGTGCAGCAGTTCCGGAACACCGTCGGCAAGAACGCCACGGACAGCGCCATGATTATCGACGCCATGGACCTGCTGCACGATAACGATTTGCAGGGGTTCTGTATCGTCTCCAGCGACAGCGATTATACCCGGCTGGCCACAAGGATAAGAGAGAAGGGGCTTTTCGTCATCGGGGTGGGGGTGCAAAAAACGCCGGAAGCTTTCGTGAACGCCTGCAACCAGTTCATCTACACCGAGAATCTCCAGCCCGCCATGGCGCCGAAAAGGCGGTCGCGCCGGCGGCGCAAGAAGAGCGATAGCGCCGAGCCGGCCGAGCTGACCGAGCCGGAGGGCATTCTGCTCAAGGGTTTCGAGATGTCCGCCAAGGACGAAGGGTGGACCTATCTTTCCACGCTGGGCAACCGGCTGCGCCAGCTTAATCCGGCTTTCGACCCCCGGACATACCATCGCCCGAACCTGATTTCTCTCTTGAAGGACTTCCCGGGGACGTTCGTGGTGAAGCATGACCGGACGAAAAATCCGCCGGTCATCACCGTGGCGTTAAAGTCCGGGCCTGGCAGCGACTAGCCCAGGGTAACCGCCGGATGATCAACTCAGGAACTCGCTGACCTCTGTCACCGGTCTCCGTTCCCGCGGCGCCGGGGTTTCCGCCGGATAGCCCACCGGGATGAAGGTCACCAGGTCTTTATCGGCGGGAATCTTCAGGATTTTCTCCACGGCTTTCTTCGTCTGTAACGGTCCGGTCATCCAGCATGCGCCCAGCCCCATCTGGTGCAGCGCCAGCAGCAGCACGGTCACCGCCGCGCTGGTGGACTGGATATGGCTTACCGCCAGGTTGCGCTGCTCGCGTATCTCGGCGGCGGCGGCATCAAAATCGCCGCGTTTCTCCAGGATTTTATCGGCGACGGACTGGTACCTGGTCGTGGCGATGGCGATGGCCGCCGGGGCGCTGCGGAAGAAGGCGGCGTTATCATGCCAGCGGGTGGCGGCGTTCCCGTAGTCGGCGGCTTCCGGCCAGGAGACCAGCAGGTCGACGCTTTCCTGCACGGCATCCGCGACGGCGCGGATAATCCCGCGGTTTCTCGTGATGTAGAAATACCAGTTCTGCTGGTTCCCGGCATTGGGCGCCCAGGTCGACAGCTCGATTGCCCGGAGGAGCAGTTCCTCCGGGACGTCTTTATCCTGGAAGCGGCGGATGGAGCGGCGGCTCTTGACCAGTTTTTCCAGCTCGGCGAATTCCATGGTATCTCTTCCTTCCTTAAAGATGTCGTCGTGGGGAGTGAGGCGGGGATGTTACTTCCGGACTTTCAGCGCCGGGAGGTAAAGCTGCTCCACGTAGTCCTTCATCATGCGGCGGGCGGAAAACGCGGTGATGACGGTGCGGATGGACTCCTTGGTAAGGCGCAGCCAGGTGCGGGGCATGCCGGAAACGTCCCGCTGGTAGTACAGGGGGATGATTTCTTCTTCCAGGAGGCGGTAAAGCTCCGGGGCGTCGGCATCGTCTTCCGCCTGGGGGTTGGGGTAGGGCTCTTCCCGGCCGATGGCCCAGCCGTTCAGGTGATTGTAGCCCTCAGACCACCAGCCGTCCCTGATACTGAGGTTGAGGGTGCCGTTGATGGCGGCCTTCATGCCGCTGGTGCCGCAGGCTTCCTGGAGGCGGCGGGGGGTGTTCAGCCAGACATCCACGCCCTGGACGAGATAATGGGCCACGTGGATATCGTAGTCTTCCACGAAGACGATTCTGCCCTGGAGCTCGCGGTCGGTCGCCAGCTCGTAGACCTGCCGCAGGAGTTGCTTGGAAGCCAGGTCCGCAGGATGGGACTTGCCCGCGAGGATAATCTGCACCGGGTACAGGGAGTTGGTGAGGATGCGCTTCAGGCGGTCCACGTCCCGGAAGAGCAGAGTGGGTCTCTTGTATTCCGTGAAGCGCCGGGCGTAGGCAATCGTCAGGACATCGGGGTCGAGCAGCGCCCCGCGGGACATCATCTGCCCCCAGCCGGCGTTGTCCTCGATCCAGCAATAGCGCATGCGCTCACGGATGGCGCCGACGAGTTTCCGCTTGAGGAGGCGGCGCACCTCCCAGAGTTCCTCGTCGGGGATGGCATGGATGCGGGACCAGAGTTCGGGGTCGTCATGCTGCTGCATCCAGTCCGCCCCGAGGTGTTTGGCAAAGAGGTAATAAAGCTCGAAGGCAATCCAGGTGGGGGTATGTACCCCGTTGGTGACGTGGGATATCGGCACCTCGTCCTCCGGGATATCCGGCCAGAGCTTGTGCCACATCTTGCGGGTGACTTCGCCGTGCAGGCGGCTGACCCCGCAGCGCTGGTCCGCCATTCTCAGCGCCAGCGCGGTCATGTTGTATTCTTTGGGTGGCCCACCGTCGGGCTGCCCCAGACGCAGGAAAGTATCGCGGTCGATGCCCAGCGCCGAAGGATAGCTCGCCAGGTAGTGGTCCACCAGGGAAAGGTCGAAAACATCGTGCCCGGAAGGTACCGGGGTGTGGGTGGTGAAAATGGTGGCGGCGCGCACCTCGCGGGACGCCTCGTCGAAGGTCATGCCCGCGGCCACCTTTTCCCGGGCCCTTTCCAGGGTCATGAACGCGGTGTGCCCCTCGTTAGCGTGCCAGAGAATGGGGTCGATGCCCAGGGCGCGCAGCACGCGCACGCCCCCGATGCCGAGGACGAGTTCCTGCCGGATGCGTGACTCGCGGTCGGCGGTGTAGAGGCGGGCGGAAAGCTCCCGATACGGCTCTGGGTTGCTCTCCAGGGCAGTGTCCAGGAGGTAGATAATCGTCCGGCCTACTCTTACCTGCCAGACGCCGATGTCAAGGCTCTGGTGGTTCAGCGGGGCGGAGGCGATGACGGGACCGCCCTGGGCGTTGAGCACGCGGGTAATCGGCGCCTCTGTGAAATCCAGCTTCTGGTAGATCTCTTCCTGCTGCCCTTCCGCCGAAAGGTGCTGGCGGAAGTAGCCCTGGGGATACATGAAACCCACCGCGACGAGGGGGAGTCCCAGGTCGCTGCATTCCTTGCAGATATCTCCCGCCAGGGCGCCCAGGCCCCCGGCATAGATGGGCAGGGAGTTATGCAGGGCGTACTCCATGGAGAAATAAGCTACGGGTTGCCTGGTGAGCTCGGGGTGCTGGGTGGCGGTCCAGTTGGTAGTATTGCCGAGATCCTGCTCGTATTCGGCAACGGTGCGGTCATAGAGCTTCAGGAAGGAAGGGTCCCGGGCCACTTCCTCCAGCCTGCCCGGCGTCACCTGCTTCAGCTGCTTGACGGTATTATGTCCGCTGGCTTTCCACAGCGGGTAGTCAAGCGCCCGGAACAGCTTGCGGGCCCCGTCATGCCAGCTCCACCAGACATCGAAGCTCAGCTCGTCCAGCCGGCGTATGCGTTCCGGCAGTTTTAAAATACTCAAGAGGAATTGCCCCTTAAAAAAATATATTGACCTTATTATAGGCCATCGCCGTTGTTTTCACCAGTAACCCCGCAGCTTCCTTGCAGGAATATTAAAGACTATCCGGTGCTAATGGCAAAGCATGCCAGCCCCCATTTCCTTTGCGCATTTCCCTGCGGAGCGAGGTGGATTATCTCCCAATCCCGCAGGCGGGGCGGTTGACGGCGTGCGGAAAAAGCGGGACAATGGCATAGGTTTTACGCAGGAGGAGCCGAGCAGATGGCAGGAGACAGCAGCTACGAGGTCTTATATCCGCGGGGCCGGCGGACCGTGGCGGATACCGCTACCGCGCCGCGCCTGTCCGGGCTGGAGGGGAAGACGGTGGCGGAGCTCTGGAACTGGGCTTTCCGCGGCCATGAGATTTTCCCCCTGGTGGAGGAAGAGCTCACCCGGCGTTATCCCGGTATCAAGTTTGTTGACTACCGGGTCTTCGGCTCGATACACGGCGGGAACGAGCGGGAGGTGATTGCCGCCCTGCCGGGGATGCTGAAGGAACACGATATCGATGCCGTTATCACCACCTCCGGCTGCTGAGGCAGCTGTACGCCCGCCGTGGTGCGGGCGAGCGCCGTCGCGGAAAAGCTGGGCTATCCCTCCGCCACCATCGTCTGCCGGGGCTTCGACCCCCAGGCAAAGGCGACGGCGGCGGGCCTGGGAATGCGTAACCTGCCGCTGGCGGTCTATCCGGGGCACGTGGACATGTTCCCCGTCGACGAGCTGAAGAAGAACCTCCAGGCCACCGTCACGGACCAGATTGTCAACTGCCTGACGGTCGCCCCGGAAGCGCCCCCGCCCGTGAAAGAGCCGGCGCCGGGGGACATCGTCTTCCGCGGCAGTTTCGAGGAGGTCAACGAATATTTCCTCCGGCAGGAGTGGAGCGAGGGCCTGCCCGTCGTCCCGCCCACCCGGGAGAAGGTGGCGGCCTTCCTGAAATTCACCGACCGCCCCGCGGATGAGGCTATCGGCGTGCTCTATCCCGACCGCCGGGAGGCGACCCTCCAGAACATCGCGGTGAACGGGGTCATGGCGGGGTGCCGCCCCGAATACATGCCGGTGCTTATCGCCATCGTCGAGGCGATGGCGGACCCTGACTTCGGTCAGGAGCACATCGGCAACACGCCGGGCACCGAGATTCTCGTCACCGTCAACGGGCCGATTATCAAGGAGCTGAACTTCAACTACCGCCAGGGGGCGCTGCGCGTCGGCTTCCAGGCGAACACCGCCATCGGGCGCTTCTGGAGGCTTTACCTGAGGAACGTCGCCGGATTCCTGCCGCACAAGACGGACAAGGCCACCTTCGGGGGGACCTGGCGCGTGGTGCTCGCGGAGAACGAGGACGCGCTGGCGCAGATAGGCTGGCCGCCGATGAGCGTGGACCAGGGCTTCAAGGCGGGGGAAAACGTGGTGACCATCAACAGCTGCACCTCCACCGATTCCATCTTCTCCGTGGGCGCGGAAGACCCGGAGATGATACTACGGCGGACCTCCCGCCGCCTGGTGGACATCCACATGTGGCTTTTCGCGCTGACCTATCTGGGACCCGGTCTGCGTCCCCAGGTGCTGCTGAGCCCATGCCTCGCCGAGGCTCTGGCGAAAGGCGGCTACACCAAGGAAAAGATTCGGGAATACTGGTACGAGCACGCCCGCTTCCCGGCGCGGCGCTGGGAGGAGCTGCGTGTGGACCGCAACCTCTGCGCCGGGGTGGAGGCGGGCAAGCTGCCCGCGCTCTATTGCCAGTCTTCGGACCCGGAGCGGATGCTGCCCATCGTCGAGAAAGCGGAGGACTTCATGATTACCGTCAGCGGCGACCCCGACCGGGATAACGCCTTCCTCTGCGGGCAGAACGGCTTTATCGGCTATCCCGTCAGCAAGAAGATAGCGCTCCCCAAGAACTGGGCGGCGCTGCTGAAAGAAGCGGGGCAGACCGGCTGAAGCCGTGATATAATGGCGGGGCAAACCGCCGGAAGAGGGAGCGTCATGGAAAAATTCGCGCTGGGAAAAACGGGCCTGATGGTCGCGCCGCTGGGGCTGGGTGGGGTCCCGATACAGAGGCCCCCGGAGGACGAGGCCATCGCCATCATCCGCCGCTGCCTCGACCTGGGTATGAACTACATCGATACCGCGGCGGAATACAGCACCAGCGAGGCGCGTATCGGCCAGGCGATTGCGGGGAGGCGCCGGGAGGACCTGGTGATTGCCACGAAAGCTAATTACGGCACCCGCGAGGAGATGGAGACCAAGCTCCGGCAGAGCCTGAAAAGCCTGGGCGTCAGCTATATCGACCTCTACCAGTTCCACCTCATTAATACTCCCGAACTCCTGGCGAAAGCAATTGACCCCGCCGGTCCCCTGGGGATGCTGCTCGCAGCGAAGAAAGCCGGTATTATCCGGCACATCGGCGTGACCTCCCACCACCTGGAGGTCGCCCGGGAAGCGGTCAAGACCGGCGTCTTCGAGACCGTTCTATTTCCCTTCAATTTCGTCACCGACGAGCCGGAAACGCAGCTCCTGCCCCTCGCCCGGGAGCGCGGGGTGGGCTTTATCGCCATGAAGCCGTTCGCCGGGGGCGCGCTGAAGTGCATCGGCGTTGCCCTGAAGTATCTCCTCAGCTTTCCGGATGTCCTCAGCATCCCGGGAGTCCAGGAGCTCCGGGAGGTGGAGGAGATTATGCAGATCGCCGGGGGGCCCCGGGGGATGACGGAGGCGGAAAAGGCGGAAATGCGGCGGGTCAAAGCAGAGCTGGACAGCGAACTGTGCCGTCGCTGCGCCCACTGCGAGCCGTGTCCCGAGGGCGTGCCCGTGCTGCACCTGATGGACCTCATGCCCTTCGTCTGGAACATGCCCCCCGCGCGCGCCTTCCGGGAGGAAATCGCCGCCAACATCGAAAAATTCAACAACTGCAACCAGTGCGGCGAGTGCGAGACGAAGTGCGACTACGGCATCCCCGTTATGAAGGTCATCGCGGACAACTACCGGTCCTACCAGGAAGGACTGCAGCAGTTCCGGGCGGAGGGCGGGTCCCGCTGAACGCCGGGGGGAAACGCAGGGAGGAGATAATCTTGGGAGAACGTACCGGGGCGGAGCTGCTGGTCGCCGCCCTGAAAGCTAACGGCGCCGCATACTTCATCGGCATCTACGGCGTGCAGTCGCTGGAAGTCCTGGACCTGCTCTACGGCGACCCGTCTCTCAAGGTAATTACGGTCCGCCACGAGGAAGCCGCTCCCTTCATCGCTTACGGCTACGCCAAAATCACGGGACGCCCGGCGGTCTGCTACAGCGTGCCGGGACCGGGGGCCACCAACATGGTGACCAGCGTGGCGGCGGCGCAGGCCGATGCTGTCCCGATGGTCATTTTATCCGCCCAGATACCCCTCGCCCTCATGGACCGGGCGACGAACCACCGCTGCGACCTCGAGGGCGTTTTCCGGCCCGTAACCAAGGAGGTTGTCACCTGCCGGAAAGCGGGGGACATCCCGGGGGCCATCAGCCGGGCGTTCCGGGTGGCCACGGAGGGCTGTCCGGGACCGGCGATGGTGATTATTCCCAGCAACCTTTTCGGCGCCCGTGCCGATGTCGCGGTAAACGTTCCCGTGAAACCGGAAGCTTCACCTGACCCCGGGCTGCCCGCGCGGCTGGAGGAGGCCGCGGCCATCCTGGAAAAGGCGAAAGCCCCGGTGATATTCGCCGGGGGTGGAGTGGCGAACGCGGATGCCGCCGGGGAACTGCGGCTGCTCGCGGAGAAGCTCTCCGCGCCGGTCTTCACCTCGGAGAAGGGGCGGGGGGTCATCCCGGAGGACCATCCCCTTTCCGCCGGCATTTTCCTCTTCAAAGGCGCCACGGAGGTCTTCGCTCGGGCGGACGCCTGCCTGGCGCTGGGGACAAAATTCCCGGAGTTTTCCACGCTGGGCTGGTCCGTGCCCTTCCCCGAAAGGCTCATCGAGGTCAACCGGGATACGGCGCACATGGGGAAGGTCTATCAGCCGGAGGTGGCAATCGTCGCCGACGTGAAAGACGTCCTGCCGCGACTGCGGGAAATGGTGAACCAGAAACGGGCGGACGGCGAGATTCACCGGTTGCTCAAGCAACACAGGGAACAGCGGGAACGGGAGACCACCGCCTTCATGGCGCGGGAGCCATCTTTCCCCTTCCACCCGCTCTGGCTGCTGCGCCGGTTGCGGGAGTATTTGCCGCCGGAAGCGGTCTGCGTCGTCGATAACACCTCGTCGGCGCTGGGGGCGGTGCGGGACCACGGGTTTACGGTGTCCCGGCCGCGGACGCTGCTTAGCAACGACGGCTTCGGGGCGATGGGCTTTGCCCTGCCCGCCGCTATCGGGGTCAAGCTCGCCGACCCCGCGCGGCAGGCGCTCTGCATCGTCGGCGACGGCTCTTTCCTGATGCAGATGAGCGAGCTCGCCACGGCGGCGGCCTGTGGGCTTTCCGTGCCCGTCATCGTGATGAACAACGGTTACTACGGCGTGCTCCAGCAGCACCAGGAGCGCTTCTGCGGGAGCCGGTATATCGGCGCCGAGTTGAATAATCCCGATTTTGTGAAAGTGGCGGAGGCTTTCGGGGGAGCGGGCTACCGCGTGACCAGCCCGGACGGACTGCTGCCCGCGCTGGAGAAAGCGTTCGCTTTCCCCGGGCCCTCGGTGGTGGACGTGCCCGTCGATGTCCATCCCGTGGCGCGGGACCTGCGCTTCCGCTGGCTGACGATGGGCCTCATCTCGGAGAACGACCCGGTATAAGCCGGGGAAAGTAAGGGAAGAAAATACGGGAGGTGCAGCGATGGGAAGGTATCTGATTCCAGGCATGCTCCTTGTTGTCCTGGCGGTCGCGGGTGGCTGCGGGCAGACACAGGAGCAGAACACCGGGAGCTATACCGATGTCACCCCGGACGAAGCCAAGGCGCTTATCGATAGTAATTCTGATTTGATTATCATCGATGTTTCGCCGCACTATGCCTATGGGCACTTACCCGGCGCGGTGCACTACTACCTGGGTGACGGCTCACTGGACAAGGCGATACCCACCCTGGACAAGACCAAAACCTATCTGGTCTACTGCCACGTTGACAGCGTCGCCCAGCAAGGGGCGCAGAAGCTGGTGGACGCGGGCTTCCCCAATGTTTATCGCCTGGAGGGAAACTACAGCGGCTGGGTCGCCGCCGGTTACCCCGTAGAGAAATAGCCGGGTATCCGCTCGAACGGTCCCGGCCACCGAATTCGGAACTACTGGTAACTCACGTTTCCACAAATACCAGGCTTATTATAGCGGTAACGTAGGTTACATTTGGGGATTACAAAACGAAGTCTAGAGTATATAGCTTTGGCTATGCCTGAAATACCTTCACTCATATCTGACGTAGCTTTAAGGTCTGTAACATGGTTGGAAACGGCATCAATGTCGTGTCGAGTTGCTGGTAACCTTGCGGGTCATCTCAGCCTCGGCAACAAATACCATGCTTAAGTAGGGCACGCTAGACCAGCCTGGCAGCGATATGCCCCTC
>JBDRGD010000021.1:0-22438 GCA_043818095.1 Chloroflexota bacterium | reverse complement strand
TATCACCGTTCTCTCCCCCAGGGCTTTCAGGTCGGCGGCGGCGCGCAGGGAACGCCCGATGAAGCGCTGGATTTCCTGGCTTCTCCCCCCGATTTTCCCCGATATGCCTTCCCGGGGACTGCGGGTGACCGTCGCCCGGGGGAGCATGGAGTACTCCGCGGTAATCCAGCCGCTGCGGGACCCCTTCAGGAACGCCGGCACGCGCTCCTCAACAGTGGCGGAGCACAGGACACGTGTCTTACCGAGCTCGATCAGCGCCGAACCTTCCGCGAACCGCTGCACTCCGGGGGTAATCCGGATGGGGCGCAGTTCGTCAAAGGCACGTCCGTCGACTCTTTTCATGGAGCTTCCCTTCCCGTGGCGGCGTTACGCCAGAGTATAGCACATTTATCGTGAGGGAATACAGCGTCGCTTAGAATCCCGTGGAATTCAGGACTTCAGTTCTCGCAGGAAAGAGAGCAGCCACTGGAGCGTAGTGTCCGACGCCTGCGTTTTGTTCGCCTCCCGGCTGCCGGAAAACTGCACCTTGCGGCTCTCCAGGAAGTCGCCGTGGGCCAGCCCCACGAAGAACAGCCCCACCGGCTTTCGGGCGGTCGCCCCTCCCGGCCCGGCGATGCCGGTCACCGACACGCAGATGTCCACTCCCAGGGTCTTCCGGCCCCCGGCAGCCATCGCTGCCGCGACCGGCGCGCTGACCGCGCCGTGCTTTTGCAGCAGGTCTTCCGGGACGCCGGCCAGGCTCGTTTTTATCCCATTACTGTAGGTAATGATGCCGCCGGAAAAGTAGTCCGAGCTGCCGGCGACATTCGTTATCCGGTGGGCAATCAATCCGCCCGTAGCGGATTCCACGGTGCCCAGGGTCAGCCGCTTCGCTCGCAGTAAATCGCCAATCTCCTGTTCGATGCCAAGCATCTTTCGGCTCCTAGATAAACTGGCTCATCATCGCGTAGACGGTCTCTTCATCGACCGTCCCGTCAAACTCGCGGATGCGCGCAATGACGCGGTCGACGGCGGCGCGCTTGTTCGGGTCGCCGAGCTCGTCGAGGGTGGTATATATCCCCAGCCGCCGCCCCATTTGAAAATGGAAACGCTCCTCTGCCGGTAAAGACTGAAAACGAGCGATGACCGCCAGCATCTTCTCCGTGTCCTCCGGCAGCTTGCCCTCGACGTCCTGGAGAAGATTGTTGATATGGTCGCTGATGATATAAGAAGAGCAGTTCAGATTCTCCAGGAAGAGCTTCTCTTCCTCTACAATCTCCTGGTCGGTCAGCCGGGTAAAGGTCCCCTGCGCCACATCCTCGCTCAGGGGAATGGCGGCGGAAATCATCAGCGTCCTCATCCGGATGAAATCAGGATTTATCTCGTTAAGCACCCGCGCGGTCTCGATGGCATGCTCCTGCCACCAGCGCTTTCCCCCCAGGCCCAGGAGCACATACTCGCACAGGGAGATGCCCGCCGCCATTATCTTCTGCCCGGCGATTATCTGCTGCGCCGCCGTCACCCCCTTGTCCATGAACCGGAGCAGCGGGTCATAGCCGGTTTCCAGCCCGATGTGTATCCGGGAGAGCCCGGCGTCTTTCAGCGCCTGCAGTTCCTCCGGGCTTTTCCGCGAGGCCGTATGCGCACGCGCATAGCTGGTCACCCGCTCAATGCCGGGCAGGGTTTCCTTGAGGAAACGGAGAATCTCCACCAGGTCCGGAGTGGGCGTAATCAGGGTGTTGGCATCCTGGAGAAAGGCGTGCTTCGCGCCGGCATACAGCCACAGGGCGACGTTGCGGTAGGTGTCGTTAGGCGGAGACTGGTAAATCCAGGCGGCCATGCGCCGGAGGCTGTCTTCCCCGCCCATTTTCGCAGCGCCTTCACGTATATTGTCCTGGATAAGCCGCACCTGGCGGATGTCTTCTTTCACCTCCTCCACGGGACGGAGTTCGAACTTCTGCCCCTTGTAGAGTCGGCAGAACTTGCAGCGGTTCCACGGGCAGTTGCGGGTGACCCTGACGAGCAGGGAAAACGCCTCGCTGGGGGGACGGATGGGTCCCAGTTCCAGGGAGACCGGCGGGAATTCGTTCATAGCCATCTCAATACATTCTCCCGGATATAGGTAAAGTTTTCCTTAACGTCTTTCTCTCCGCGGACCGGGCTCATGTGCCCCGGCAGGAGACTGGCAATGTCGAGCCGCGCAAGCTCCCCGATGGACTTGCGTAGCTGGTCGGCGTTGCCGCCGGGCAGGTCCACCCTGCCCGTATTGCGCGCGAAGAGGACGTCCCCGCAGATTAAAAACCGCTCGCCGGGGCAGTAATAGCAGATGCTGTCCGGAGAGTGGCCCGGCGAGGGCAGCAATCTGATTTCCATGTCCCCGGAATTTATCACGGAATCTTCCAGGCAGCCGTCCCCGGTGAAAGACGGCGGCTCCAGGCCGAAAAAGCGGGCGGTCTGGTCGACCGTCACCGGGTAGTATTCCTGCTGCCGGGGATGCAGCATGATGCGGGCGCCGGTGGCTTCTTTAAAGGCGGTATTCCCCCAGCTGTGGTCGAGGTGGAGATGGGTGTTCACCACGGTCCCGATGTTCCCGGGGTCGATGCCGTCGCGCCGCATATCTTTGAGGAGGACATCGATATTCTGCGGAGAACCGGGGTCGATGATTATGCCCGGAGCGCCTGTGATAACATAGGTATTGCAGTCGAGCATCCCGCTTTCGGGGTAAACGTATAGATTATTTTGCAGCTTCATGCTATCATTATCAGCAAATTGCCCGTTTCATTATATAATATTTCACCAATCGGGAGAAAACGGGAAAAAGGAGAGTAAGATATGGGAATCACCGCAGCGATATTCGGGGGAATCGGGGGGCTGGCGGCGATACTGGGCATCGTGGATGTCGCGGGCATCGGTATGCCCCTCAACCTGGCTGTCGACTGGAACTTCTGGTTTTCCCTGGCCGTAATCCTGCTGCTTTCGTCCATCGCCTTCGCCGTGGGAAGCCGTGGCGGCGTCGACTAATCACACAGACAGCGCCCGGGACCCTGCCGGAGAGACAAAAGACCCCCACCCGGAACGCGTGGTGTCGTTAAGGCCGCACCACATCGGCTGCCTCCAGTTCTGGGAAATTGACTATTCGGAGCGCGGCCGCAGGTTTCTTCAGACCGAGGAAAGGCTGCGGAAAACCCTTAGCTCCGGGGGTGAGGCCCCCATCGCGGTCCGCGAAGGTCCCGATGAGCTCTGCCGGGAGTGTCCCCGGCTGGTAGAAGGACGCTGTACCCATCCCCGCGGCGACGAGACCGACGTGCGGAAATGGGATAAACTGGTGCTCCGGGAACTGGGAGTGCCCTACGGTTCCTGTCTGACCGCCGCCGAGTGGCGCCGCCGCATCGCGGAGAGGTGGCCCTTCCGGCTCTGCCAAAGATGTCAGTGGCGAGAAGAGTGCCGGGCAGGACGGGAGATAAGGAGTTAGTATTATGTCAATTATTTCCGCGATGGTGAAGGTGCACGTTACGCCGAACGCAGCCCAAAATCAGGTGACGGGGAACCGCGACGGCGTCTGGCAATTGAAAATCGCGGCGCCCCCTGTCCAGGGTAAGGCCAACGCGGAACTAATTGATTTCCTCGCGGAAAAGCTGGGCGTCCGCAGGAGCGACGTTGCCATCGTCCGCGGACATACCAGCCGGAACAAGGTCCTCTGCATCGGCACCATCACCGCCGATGATGCTGCCGCCAGGCTTAATGGCGGTTCTTAGGTCTTCGCCCCCTTGCGCCGCCGGCGCCGCAGCTGCCAGATGACGATACCGCCAATCACCAGCCACACCGGGGAGAAAATACCCAGCCAGATGAGCACGTTCGCCATCACCTGCCCGAAAACCGTCAGCCCGTTCCAGGCGCTGCCCGCCGTGCTGCCGGCATTCCAGCCAGGCAAAACGGTGATGTAGTCCACCCGTGTTTCCGGCACGCTGTTGCCACGGTCGTCGGTCACCGTCAGGGTTACGGTATAATCGCCGGTGCTCTGGTAAGAATGTAGCGGGAAACGGTCGGTGCTCGTCGCGCCGTCGCCGAAGTTCCACTGGTAGCTGTAAGGGGTAAAGCCCCCCGCCACCTGGCTTTCGAAGCGGATGTCCTCCCCCTTCTTCACCCGGGACTTACTGGCGTTGAAGTGGACTTCCAGCTTGGACTGCTGCAGGTGCACTTCAATCAGTGACGTGTCCGAGGTATTTTCCAGGTAATTCATGCGGGCGGTGGTGCGCTCGATTTCCCCCCGGGTCCGGGCAAGTTCCTGCTGCACTTTGAGGATCTCCTCGACCGTGCCCGCTTTTTCCATCAGGGTAAGCAACTGGGCCTCGGAGGCCTGCAGGTTCCTCAGACGGGCGCTTAAATCGATATATTCCTCGGTGACGTCACGGCTGGACGTGCTCTCCGATGAGACTTCTACCGCCAGGCCGCGCAGCCTCGCCAGGGTGCCCTCGAAATTCGTCGCCGGTATGCGGATGGAAATCATCCCTACCAGCCGCTCACCTTCTTTCCAGCTCTGGGAGGAGACAACGTAACCGTCGGACAGACCGGCGATTTCCGTTATCCGGTCGATGGTGTCTCGGACATCCTCGACGATAAGGTCGAGGTTCCCCGTGCGCACAATCATGCGCTCGATATCCTGGCTGGCATCGGATGCCGGAGCCCCCGGTATGTTAATGACGGGCGGCGGCGCCTGTTCGACGACGATGGGAGGGGCACCGAAGGCAGGCATCGAGGGAGCCGGTGCTGGTGCGGGCATTGGCGCCGGGACCGGTCCCTTCGACGCCGTGGGCGCGGGGGCAGACTGGGCGCAGGCTAATGCCGGCAACACCAGGGCCATGATGACCAGCGCGATTACTATTTTCTTCATTTTGCTCCCCCTCGGAATATGCGTTGTTCACTATATTATAACTTGCCAGCGCAAGAATGGTTAGCTCTTTATTCTCTTTTTTTACGTTGCCATGCCTGACGGAAAAGGCTAAACTTATCCCAGTTATGAACAAAAACCGGGAAGAACGGCTTGCTGAATTGATTCGGGAGCAGATTACCCGCAGGGGGAGGATTACCTTCGCGGAATACATGGAGCTGGCTCTTTACTCCCCGGAACTGGGCTATTACACGTCGGCTCATCCAGTCATCGCCGCCGAGGGCGATTTTTTTACCAGCCCGGTGACCCATCCCGTCTTCGCGGCGCTGCTCACCCGCCAGCTTGAGCAGATGTGGCGGCTGCTGGGACGCCCGGCGGACTTTCAGATTATCGAAACCGGCGCCGGGAACCGCCTGCTGGCCCGGGATATCACCGGTTATTTACCACGGCTTTCCCCTGCCTTCTCCCGCGCCGCCCGCTATTTCACCGTAGAGAGAGAAAGGGTGACCGCTTATTCTGAAGAATTGGAGAAACCGGCCGCCCTGCCCGATGACGTTTGCGGCTGCTTTCTCTCCAATGAACTCCTGGACGCCCTGCCCACTCACCGGGTGGTCATGCGGGACGGCGCTCTCCGGGAGGCCTACGTTATCCTGAATAACGGAGAGTTCGCGGAGACATGGGACGAGCCGTCAACGCCGGCCCTGGCGGACTATCTTGCCGGGGAGAATATCACCCTCGCCGAAGGACAGCAGGCGGAAATCAACCTGAATATCGGGCCCTACTTCGAGGATATTGCCCGCCGCCTGCGCCGGGGCTACGTCATCACCATCGATTACGGATACCCCGCGGCAGAGCTTTACACGGCGGAACGGCGCTCGGGGACGCTGATGACCTACTACCATCACATGCCCGGCGGCAATCCTTACGCACACATCGGCGCCCAGGACATCACCAGCCACGTCGATTTTACCGCCGCGGTCCTCTCCGGGGAACGGCACGGCTTGAACTGCCGGGTGCTGTTAACTCAACGCGAGTTTCTCCTGAACCTGGGCTTTCATGAATACATCGACGGCCTTGCCGGAATGGGATTGAGCAATCCGGAATACCTCGCCAACCGCTACGCCATGCTGGAGTTGGTCCGCGAAGAAGGCATGGGAGGCTTTCGCGTGCTGCTGCAGAGCAGGGAAGCCCCTGCAATTCCGCTATATGGTAAAGTGCCGGAAAAGAAAAGCCAGACCCGGAAAGCGGCGAAAAGTTCCCTGCCGGTGCCGCTCCTGGACCGGGAGCACCTGCCCCTTTTTCTGGGAAAATACCCCCAGTATCAGGGCATCAGCGACGACGTCTGGCAGTAGCGGCATTTCGTAAAGAAACACTTTATTCTCCGCCCTTAAAATTCCCCGGAAAGCCCTTGCCACGGCCTTTTTGCCATGTTATGATACCTAGAATAACGATATATAAGAGTAACTAGGTATCATATTTGACAGAAAGCCACGGCAGCGGTTGCTCGGGGGAATAGAAAAGGAGGTAAAGAGTCGTGAAACTGCTTTCCTTAGCCATCTGCTCCCTGGGTATCTGGGTCGTCCTCAACGCGCTTCTCGGTATGGCCACCTGGGATGACATTGTCTTCGGCGCCATCGCCGCCGTCCTCGCTCTCATCGCCATGTTCCGGATTAAAGAGTAGCTGCCGAAGTAACGAACACCCGGCTTAACGGGATTGAAGGACGAGCAACCGCTGCTTTGGCTGTCCCTGTTTACGTAGCCGGTTGTTTTCCCTTTTGGTGTCTGCTATCATGCAGATACATAGACATACTACGCACGGGACGGATAATGGAAAAACGTGATTTGCTGAAAGGCAGCTCCGATTACCTGCTCCTCAGCCTGCTCGCGCGGCAGACGATGTACGGTTACCAGATTATCAAGGAGCTTAACGCGCGCAGCCGGGGCTACTTTAATTTTAAAGAAGGCACTCTTTACCCTGCCCTCCACCGGCTGGAGAAAAGCGGTTTTATCATCGGTGACTGGCAGGTCCTTCCCAACGGACGTCAGCGGCGCTACTATTCTCTTACCGCCAGAGGGCAGACAAGATTGGTAAACGAAAAGACCAGATGGCAGGATTTCTTCCGGGCCGTCAACCTGGTCCTTCAGCCTTAAGATACCTGACTTAGCAGGCTTTTTGACAGGATAAGCGCAGCGCTCAGGGACCGCGGACCGTAACAGGAGCGACGGATGCAGCGAGTAGCCGTCATTACGGACAGCATCGCCTGTCTCACGAAAGAGCTCCTTGACGAGTACTCCATTGAGGTTATTCCCATCAATCTCTATTTCCGGGGAAAACGTTACCGTGACGGCGTTGACCTCAGTGTCTCCGAAGCTTACGAGATGTTTCAGCAGGACCCGGAGTCCTTCAAGACCTCCGCCCCTTCTCCCCGGGAATGCCTGGAAGCGTTCCGCCGGGCCGGAGAGCGCGCCGCCGATATCCTCTGCGTCACTGTCTCCGCGAAGCTGAGCACGGTCCCGAATGTCGCCAGGGATGCCTGTGAAATGGCCCGTGATGAGCTTCCCGGGCTGAATATCACCGTGCTGGACTCACTGACCGCCGCGGCGGCAGAGGGCTTCGTAGCTTTAGCCGCGGCCCGCGCCGCCGCCGCCGGCAAGGACCTCAATGCGGTGCTCGGGACGGCACGGGCTATCCGGGAAAGGGTCAACGCGTTCCTCCTGCTGGACACGATACGCCATGTCTATCGCTCGGGTCGCATCCCGAAAATCGCTTCCCAGGTAGGCTCGATACTGAATATCAGGCCGGTGCTCACCATCCATGAGACCGTGCACTTCGCCGGGGCAGTGCGGAGCAACGTCCATGGTATCCGGCGAATCCTGGAGATGACGCGTGCGGAATTAGGGGACCAGCCCGCCCATATTTCCGTGATGCATGCCTACGCCGGGGAGGAAGCCCGGGAGCTTATGCAGCAGGTTTCCCGGGAGTTTAACAGTGTGGAGCTGTGGCTCAGCGAGTTCAGCCCGATTATGGGCTATGCCTGCGGCACCGGCACCCTCGGTCTCGCTTTTTACCCCGAGGGTGTTTGAAAAACGCTAGTGGCAACGGACCGGCCTGATGAGCGTAAAGCGATGAAGGAAGTCGTCGTGGTGACCGATACCACCGCCTGCATCCCCGCCGTGCAGGTAGCGGCTAACGATATCGAGGTCGTCCCCATCGAGCTTATCTTCGGAGGCCGTGCTTACCGGGACGGTATCGACCTTTCCCCCTCCGAATTTTACGCGCGTTTGCGCCAGGCGAAGACGCTGCCCACCACAGCCGGGTCTTTACCGGGACCGTACGTATCCGCTTTCCAACGGGCCGGCCAGCGCGCCCGCAATATTCTCTGCCTCACGGAGCCGGCCAACCTCAGCGGGATGTACAACGCGGCGCTCGTCGCCCGGGAAATGACGCACGCCGACCTTCCCGGCACCCGTATCGAGGTACGCGCCGGCACCACCGGCGCGGCGGGACTGGGGCTGGTGGCGCTGGCAGCAGCGCGGGAAGCGGCGCAAAACCGGGGCCTCGAGGAAGTATTGCGGCACACGGACGGCGTCATGTCCCGCGTGGAGCTTTACGCGGCGCTGGATACCCTGCACTATCTCGTCAAAGGCGGGCGTGTCCCTCAGGCGGCGGCCCTGGTCAATTCCCTTTTGAAAATCAAGCCGATTTTCACGCTGAACGGTGGTGAGGCGCACACCGTTGCTTTGCCCCGCTCCACCCGGAGCGCAGTGCAATTCCTCCTCAAGATTATGTCAAAAAGAGTGTCGCCCGGCAAAGCCCTGCACGTGGCCGTGATGCACGCCGACGCCCCGGATATCGCCGTGGTCCTGCAGAAACGCATCATCGCCAGGTTCGATTGCGCGGAGCTTTTTATCACCGAGTTCACCCCGGTGATGGGTGTGCATACCGGGCCCGGTCTCTTCGGTATCGCTTTTTACCAGGAAGACCAGCCCTCTGGCGCAACCGGGCAAAACATCTTATAATCAAGGGTATGGAGAGTACCCGCGCGACTGCGGACACGCAGATGCTGATGTCATCCCTGGGAAAACTCCCCCAACCGGTCACCCGTCCGGTCCTGATTATGGTCAGCGGTTTGCCGGGTACCGGTAAATCCCACCTCAGCCGCAGGCTGGCCGAGAACGTTCCCGTGGTCATCCTGGAGAGCGATGCCCTCCGCAAGGCCCTTTTCCTCCAACCGGAATATACCGCCGCAGAGAACACGCTCCTTTTCCGTGCCGTGCACCGGCTCCTCGGCGACCTGCTGCAGAGGGGTATCTCCGCGGTGCTGGACGCCACCAATCTCTCGGAGTTATTCCGCGAGCGCATCTACCGCATCGCAGAGCAGACTCGTGCCCGGCTTATCATCATCCGTGTGGCGGCCCCGGCGGCGGTGGTGAAGCAGCGTCTCGCGGCCCGCGCCCGCAAGGCCGCCCGCAGCGACCATTCGGAGGCTACCTGGGACATCTATCAGAAAATGCTGCCCGACGTGCAGCCGATAAACCGCAACCATTTCGTCGTGGACACCTCCCGGGACATCGGCCCGGTTATCCGTAAAATAAGGCGCGCTGTGCGACAGTGAAAGGAGTACCGGCATGAAGATAAAAGCGGCCACGGGCGAGATTACCCGGGTCAAGGCTGACGCAATTGTCTTGAACTACTACCAGGGCACGAAAAAACTTGACGGGGCAATCGCCGCGGTGAATCAAGCCCTCGGCGGGGCAATTGCCCAGCTCATCCAGCAGAAGGAAATCAAGGGGAAAGCCGGGGAAATCACCCTGGTGCACAGCCTGGGCAAACTGCCGTCTCCACGTGTCGTCATCTGCGGGATGGGCAAAAAGCGCGAACTCACCCTGAACAAGGTCCGCGGTGCCGCGGCGGATGTCTGCCGCTGGGTGCGGAAGAGGGGTATCGACAGTGTCGCCACCGTCCTGCCGTCCGCGGAGGGGGGCAAAGCTTTCAGCACGGAGAGCGCCGCCCAGGCCGTCGCGGAGGGGGCCCGGCTCGGGCTTTACTCCTTCCGTAAATATATTACCAGGAAAAACGGCAAGACCGCCGAGATTAAACAGCTCCGGCTGCTTACCCGCCGGGGGGAAAAGCTGGCGGCCACCCGCGGCATCGAGCGCGGCAACATCATCGCCGAAGCCACCAATTTCGCCCGGGAACTGGTCGACGAACCGGCGAACTACATGACCCCCACCCGGATGGCTGCCGCCGCCCAGGAGATGGCAGCAGCACGGGGGCTGGAGGTGGAGGTCCTGGACCGGGAGCAGATGCAAGAGATGGGTATGGGTTCGCTGCTGGGCGTCGCCCAGGGTAGCCAGCAGCCGCCCAAGTTCATCATCCTGCGCTACCGGGGTAGTAGCTCCGCCAAGATAGACCTCGCCCTGGTGGGTAAGGGCATTACCTTCGATTCCGGGGGCATCTCCATCAAGCCGTCGGAGAACATGGCGGAGATGAAGGGGGACATGGCGGGGGGTGCCGCCGTCATGGGAGTGCTCAGCGCCCTCGCCCGCCTGAAACCCCGGATTAACGTCACCGCGCTGGTGCCGGCCACGGAAAACCTGCCCAGCGGCACCGCCTTGAAACCGGGAGATATCCTGAAAGCGATGAACGGCAAGACCATCGAGGTGCTGAACACGGACGCCGAGGGCAGGCTTATCCTCGCGGACGCCCTGTGCTATGCCGGGAAAATCGGCGCCCGCGCGATTATCGACGTGGCCACCCTTACCGGGGCCTGCATGGTTGCCCTGGGACTGATTACCACCGGCGTTTTCAGTAATAACGAGAGGCTGACCGCCAAAGTCCTCAACGCCGGGAAGGAAGCCGGCGAATACCTCTGGCAGATGCCGATGTTCCCCGAATACCGGGATATGATTAAGGGCCAGGTCACCGACGTCAAGAACATCGGCAACCGCTGGGGCGGCGCCATTACCGCCGCCAAGTTCCTGGAGGAATTCGTGGGGAAAACGCCGTGGGTGCACCTGGATATCGCCGGGACCGCCCGCGCGGAGAAAGACCAGGGCTATCAGGTCAAAGGAGCGACGGGCGTGCCGGTGCGCACGCTGATTAACCTTGTCTTGGACCTGGCAAAATAAACCGAAGGAGACTTGACCGATGAAAGTAAAATGGCTGGGGCACGCATCTTTCCTCATCACGGGGTCTGACGGGACCAGGATTATTACGGACCCCTACGCCACGGACCACCGGATAAAATACGGTGATATCCACGAGGCGGCGGAAATCGTCACCGTGAGCCACGGGCATTTCGACCACGGTAACGTGGCGGCGGTAAAGGGCAATCCCGCCGTGGTTAAGGAAAGCGGCGAGGCGAAGGGCATCAGGTTCCGCGGTATCCCCACCTTCCACGACGACGAACAGGGCAGCAAACGCGGTCCGAATATGGTCTTCTGCTTTGAACTCGACGGCGTCAAGGTCTGCCACCTCGGTGACCTGGGCCACCCCCTCGGTGACGACCAGGCAAAGGCCATCGGCGCGGTGGACGTGCTTTTAATTCCCGTGGGCGGCACTTACACTATCGATGCCGCCGCCGCCACCGGGGTCTGCCAGCAGCTTAAATCCCGGATTGTCATCCCGATGCATTACAAGACGGACCGTTGCCCGGATTTTCCGGTCACCGGCGTGGACGTTTTTCTGAAAGGAAAGAGCGGCGTCAAAGAGATGCCCGGCAGCGATGTCGAAATCACACGGGACAATCTGCCCGCCGAAATGCAGATTATCGTGCTGCAACCGGCGCTCTAGGTCCCCAGAATTGCCGCCCTGCCCCAACAAAACTTGACTTTTTGTGGTAAACTTTATATTGGGGGCAAAGGCGGAAAGACTTGCTGATTTGGATACGAGTTCCTTAGTTCTCGCCGGTGGACAGGGCTTACGTTTCGGACAGAATAAAATCCTGGAGACTGTCGGTAAACGCAGTCTGCTTGAGCAGGTGGTCGCCTGCGTAAGCTCAATCTCGAAAGAAACCATTGTCGTCGTCGCCGGCGAAAGAACCGTTCCGAACCTGAGCAGCCTGCCCGTCCCCAGGATAGTCGCCGATATCTTGCCCGGTAAGGGGCCGATGGGCGGTATTTACACCGGACTGATGGTCTCGAGTAACGATTATAACCTTGTAGTTGCCGGCGATATGCCTTTCCTGAACCCTCGATTACTGCGTTACATGATTGACCAGGCGCCCGATTATGATGTGGTTATTCCCCGCCTTGACGGCGGGATGGTGGAGCCGCTGCATGCCGTTTATGCCCGGCGGTGCCTGTCTTATATTGAAAAAATGCTCGAAGAGGACAATTTGAGCGTGCACCGGTTGCTGACCGCGCTGAAGGTAAGATATCTGGAAGCCGCGGAAATCGACGCTTTTGACCCGCAGCACCTCAGCTTTTTTAACGTGAACACCAAGGCTGACCTCGCCCGAGCCCGTCAGCTGACCGCGGAGAACAACTATGATAAGCGTTGAAGAAGCACGCGAAAAGATTCTGGGTCAGGTAGACGTCCTGGAAGCGGAAGAGACGGCTATCCTGGACACCGTGGGGCAGGTTCTGGCGGAAGACGTTACCTCCGGGATTAACATCCCGCCCCTGGACAACTCCGCGATGGACGGTTACGCCGTGCGCGCCGGAGACACAGAAGACGCTACTGAAAAATCCCCAAGTATCCTCCGCGTTATCGATACGGTCATCGCCGGTACCATATCGCAGAAAACGGTCACGCCCGGCACGGCGGTGCGTATCATGACCGGGGCCCCGGTTCCCGCCGGCGCTGACGCCGTCGTGAGGTTTGAGGATACCGACGAGAAAGAGCGCCGCGCCGCTTCCGGAGGGGCGCTTTCGGAAATAGGTGTACTCCAGCCGGTGCCCGCCGGGAAAGACATCCGCCGCTCCGGTGAAGACGTGGCCCGCGGCACCACGGTTTTGATGCGTGGAACCGTTATCCGGCCGGCCGAGGTGGGCGTCCTTGCCTCCCTGGGGCAGAGCCGCGTGAAGGTCGTGCGCCGCCCGTTGGTGGCGGTACTGGCTACCGGCGATGAACTGACGGAGCTTGACGACCCTTTGCCGCCGGGGAGAATCTACAACAGCAATACTTACAGCGCTGCCGCGCTGGTGAAACGCTACGGCGGTATCCCGAAAATTCTGGGGATAGCGCGGGACCGGGAAGAATCCCTCGTGGAAAAGCTGCACCAGGGCCTGGATGCGGATATGTTAATCACCACCGGCGGCGTGTCCCTCGGGGACTATGACATCGTCAAGGACATCCTGGCGAAGGAGGGTGAGATAGGCTTCTGGACCGTCCGCATGAAACCCGGCAAACCCATTGCTTTCGGCACTTTCGCCTCCCGGCGTCATCCCGGCAAACGCCTGCCCCACCTGGGCCTGCCCGGCAATCCCGTCAGCACCATGGTCACTTTCGAGCTTTTCGCCCGCCCCGCCATTCTCAAAATGATGGGGAAAACGCAGCTCGCCAAACCGGAGATAAACGTGATACTGGAAGAAGACGCCCCCAACGAGGACGGACGCCGCCAGTACCACCGCGCCATCGTGGAGAAGCGCAACGGGCGCTACTACGCCCGGCTGACCGGGGCGCAGGGCTCCGGGATTCTCACCTCCATGAGCCGGGCCAACGCCCTCGTCATCGTCCCGGAGGACACCCCGGGGGCCACCAGGGGCGCAACCGTCCCGGCGCTGATGCTGGACTGGAACGAGGAGATGTAGCATGACGCCCATCGTATCGATTGTCGGCAAAGCCAACTCCGGCAAGACCACGCTGCTCGTTGACCTGATTGGCGCGCTGAAAAAGAGCGGGCTTAGCGTGGCGGTGGTGAAACACGCCGGGGAGGACTTTGACATTGATACCGAGGGCAAGGACAGCTGGCGCTTCCGCCAGGCGGGGGCGGAGGCGGTAGCGGTCAGCTCCCCGCGGCAGCTGGCCATTGTCCAGACGGTCACCCATGACCTCGACCCGGAGGAGCTTTCCCGTTCCCTGAACGGGCGCTATGACCTCATTATCACGGAGGGTTTCAAGAAGTCGAACACCCCCAAGATAGAAGTGCACCGCAGCGAGCAGGGTCCGGACCTGATCAGCGACCCCAAACAGCTGCTGGCCGTGGTTACCGACGAGCCTCTGTCCGTCACCGTCCCCCAGTTCCCGCGTGAGGACGTCCTGAATATCGCCAAGCTTATTATCCGGAAGGTCGTCCGCAAAGAGTAAGATGGGAATTTTTGAAGCGTCCGAGTTTAACTTCGAGGCACCGCCGGTGGTGTCCCGGGCGAGGCGTGTCCTGATAAAGCCCAGCGCTTCCTACCCGGCGCCCTACCCCGTGAGCACCAGCCCGGAGATGCTGGCGTCGATTATCAACGGCATCCGCCAGGTGAGTGAAGCCGATATTATCCTGCTGGAGGGCACGCCCGGCGGCGGTTCCATCCAGCCGATTTACCAGTCCCTGGGCTACAGCTTTCCCAGGGTATTGGCGCTGGACGTGAAAGACTGTACCCTGGTGGAGGTCGATAATCCCCTCCCCAAGCCCTTTGCCATGCCGACCTTCTGGATACCCAACGTCATCCTCTCCAGCGATTACCTGATTTCGGTCACCCCGCTCAATAATTTCGAAGGCAATGTCAGCCTGAGCATCGCCAATCTGCTCTCCCTCCTGCCCAACAGCAAATACCGCGGCGAGACTGAGGACGGCTGGGACTCCCTGTTCAGCCTGGGTATCGACCGCGTGCTGGCCGACCTGTATTTTACCCTGCCGTTCGACCTCGGTATCGTGGAGGCGCGGCAGCGCCTGGTCGGGAAAGATGAGGCTATCGGGCATGAGTTTGAAGAGTATAACAAGATTTTTGTCAGCGAGCCCTATGAGGTGGACAGCCAGGTAGCGGCAGTGCTGGGCATGAAAATAGGATATCTGGACCTGATTAACAACGCCAAGGTGGAACTGGAACTCAGTAGCTGATTAGCCGGAAGGACCGCCATGAAAAAAGAGACTCAGGATAAAACAATCACACCCGTGAAACGCTGGTGCGTTTCCCTGGACTGGTACCAGCAGTACCATCGCTCCTTTTCCTCAGTTGCCGCGAAATATCTCTGCCCGGAATGCCGCCAGAAATGGGGGGAGAACGCGGAAATCCCGCCGGATGATATCGCAAAGGCGCTGCGGAACTGCTGTTCCCTGAAGCCGGGCTTCCTGACGGAAACGACCCCGGTACTGGAAAGCGTTTTCGCCACGTTCCTCGCCGGCGGCAACCAGCCCCTGAGTGCCGAGGAGTTAAGCCGGCAACTGGTGGAGCACCGGGGCGGGGCTGATGGCTACCGGTTTTCCCCGGAGATTCTCGAGAAACTTCTCGTCAACGACGATTTCTACGGCTTTACCGAGAGCCCTTAATCGGCGATGCTGAAATCGGTATAGTCTCCCCGGAACTCGGACCACCTGGTGGTTACTTTCTCCACCCGGCTTCCCGGCGGCCCCTGCTGCAGTTGCTTTACCAGCGCCCTGAGCCCCGTCTCCTCCCCTTCGGCACGCACGCGGACGGTGCTGTCCGGAAGGTTGCCCACCTCCCCGGAAAGCCCCAGGCGGCGGGCGGCAAGGCGGGTGAAGTTGCGGAAGTTTACCCCCTGCACCCTGCCGTAAACGGTAGCTTCCAGGCAGCTCTTTATCGGCGCACCTCGTCCCCGGGGAGAAAGCTCTCCAGCGCCGCCCGGGCGGCGGCGGTCTCCGCGGCTTTTTTACTCTTTCCGGAGCCTGTGCCCAAGACGTCATTTCCGGCAAAGACGGCCACGGTAAACGTCCGGGCATGGTCCGGGCCGATTGCCTCCAGCAGCCGGTAATGCGGCGTTAGCTGCTGCCGTGACTGCATCACCTCTTGCAGCCGCGTCTTGGCATCCACCTCTACCCCCCGGACTGCCGTCCGGGCAAACTCGTCCTTCCAGAAACGCCCGATGAATTCGCGGGTGGTATCGAGACCGCCGTCCAGGTAAACGGCGGCGATGACGGCTTCCATGGCCCCGGCAAGGTTCGCCTCTTTGAGCCGCCCGCCGCCCCCTTCCTCCCCCTTCCCGAGGTAAAGGTAGTCGCCGAGTCCGATTTTCCCCGCGACACGGACCAGGGCGTCCCGCCGCACGAGCGCCGCCCGGCGCCGGGTCATCTGCCCCTCGGTCAGGCCGGGAAACTCGCGGTAGACCTTTTCCGCGATAATCAGGCCCAGGACGGCATCGCCGAGGAACTCGAGTCGCTCGTTATGCTCGCGGGCGGAGGCGGGATTTTCGTTCAGATAAGAACTGTGTACCACGGCCGTAACCAGCAGGGCATGGTCTTGAAAAGCCACGCCGATGGTCTTTTCCAGTTCGTCAAGTGCCCGCACCGAGAGACCTCCTCTTTCTCTAGATACGATAATGCCCTCGCCACGCCGTGTCAAATCGGGACGGCCCGAAGACATCCTTTCCGGGGGGAAAATCTTAACCTTTTTTATATGCTATTTTTATGTGTCCTTAACGCGGCGGCAGCTATGATGAAGTAAAACCAGCGCGGAGGGAACACCATGGAAAAGATATCACGAATCAGCTCGGTTATCCGTACCGCCGCCGATGCGGTCCTTGTCTTTGACATCGCCGGTGAGCAGATACCGGAATACCAGGGCAGCTATCATGAAGTGAGGGAGATTATTTGCCGGGACGCTCCCCGGAATACCCTCTTTGCCCACTGGCATGGGACGAAAATATCACCCATCAGCGTCCCCCGGCAGGAATGGTGACGAGGCCGAGGAGACGGTTATTAAGGGTTAACCACCACCCGGTTTGAGCGTATATCCCGTTGTCCTCCGCCCGCCGGACATCTATCCTCGTGTCAGGAGGTCGTGCATCATGAAAACAGCAACTGTCTCTGCCCCGGAAAGCACCCTGGGCAGCCATGTCCACCACCTCCGCCGGTTCCTGCGGCTCAGCCGCGAAACTTTGGCGATACTGGCCGACGTCAGCCCGGAAGAGGTGGCCCTCCTGGAACAGGGCCTGCCGGTGCGCCTGGATACCAGGCGCCGCGTGCTGCGGGAGCTCTGGACGAGAAAAGCCCGAGGTCAGGCGTAGCGCATGAGAGTCTGCAAAGACCTGCTCTGGTTCCTGCGCGGTCTGCTGGACGTCTTCGCTTATCTCCTTTGCTGGAGATAAATAGGCACACCCGCATCCGATAAAGCCCTGCCCACCGCCGTAACCAGCCCCGCTTTACCGGGCTATTTCATGGCCAGGAAGTTACCGGTCAGATAGCCGCCGTCCACGTACAGCGCATGTCCCGTGACCGCGGACGCGGCGGGGGAACACAGCCAGACCACGGCGGCAGCCACCTCTTCCGGTTCCACGAGACGCCCCATGGGAATACGCGCCACCATACCCTCAATCGCCGCGGGGTTACCCCCGGCAATCGTGTTCAGCATGGGGGTGCGGGTGGAGGCGGGACAGACCGCGTTGATGCGGATGCCCGCCGCGGCATAAGCCATGGCGACGCCCTTGGTAAGCCCCAGAACACCATGCTTGCTGATGATATAGGTCAGGTTCCGGGGGTAAGCGACCAGCCCCGCGGTTGACGCCGT
Organism: Chloroflexota bacterium; assembly: GCA_043818095.1. Classification (GTDB taxonomy): domain Bacteria; phylum Chloroflexota; class Dehalococcoidia; order Dehalococcoidales; family RBG-16-60-22; genus JBDRGD01. Next base: position 4,953 of record JBDRGD010000021.1, on the reverse strand, counting down.
ATTCACGATGCTGCCGCCGCCATGCGCCAGCATGTATTCGATTTCATATTTGAGGCACAGCCAGACACCCTTCAGGTTGATATCGATAACGCGGTACCACTCTTCTTCGCTGGTCTCCGTGATGGGTGCCGGATTACCGAAGATGCCGGCGTTGTTGAAGGCGCAGTCCAGACTGCCGTAGCGCTGCACTGTCTCCTTGACCAGCGCCGCCACCTCGTCCGCTTTCGTAACGTCCGCCCGGATAAACTCGGCTTCTCCGCCATTCTCCCGAACCAGCTTTACCGTCTCTTCCCCGCCCTCAGCCTCGATGTCCGCCACGATAATCCTGGCGCCTTCTCCGGCTAACGCCTGCGCCGCCGCCCGCCCGATGCCTGCGCCGCCGCCGGTCACCAGCCCCGTCTTACCCTTTAACAACTCGGTCAATGTTTGCCTCCTCTACGCAAATATATTTCCTTTGACATCGCTCGTGGACTTAGCTATAATTTACCTTGCGCTGGGGAATCGTCTAGCGGTAGGACAGCGGACTCTGGATCCGTCAACGAAGGTTCGAATCCTTCTTCCCCAGCCAAAACCCTCAGCGGCCACTACTTCAATCAACCAGCATCATATACCATCCCTCCGCCATGGTCAATGTGGCTTTTTTACCTGAAGTGATATAATATTAGGCACGTGGACTGACACTGCTGGTGATACGAAAGGCAGGCTCGTGGAGATACTGCAAAACAAGAACGCCGCCACCAGGTTCCAGATAATGGTGGAAATCGCGGCTTCGGGTCCGGGCATCGCGCAGAAGAGCATCGCGGCAAAGCTGGGCGTGACCCCGCAGGCGATTTCCGAATACATCCACCAGCTGGCGGAAGAGCATCTGGTCATCTCCACGGGACGCTCCAACTACGAACTGAGCACCAAAGGTGTCAACTGGATGCTCTCGGTGCTGAGGGAGCTGCGCGGCTATATTTCCGCGGTGGAAAAAGCGGTCACCAACATCACCGTCTGTGCGGCTATCGCGGAGTGCGATATCGAGCGGGGGCAGGCGGTGTCCCTGAAGATGCAGGACGGCGTGCTGATGGCTTCCTGCCAGGCCGGCGGCAGCGCCCGGGGCGTGGCGGTATCGGGGGCGAAAAAAGGCGACGATATCGACGTCGGGGACATCAACGGTCTGGTAGAGTTGATCAGGGGCAAGATAACCGTCATTCAGGTGCCCGCCATCCAGAAAGGCGGCTCCCGAGAGGTCGACCTAGACAAGCTGAAAGAGCTGTCCGTCGACAGCCGGCAGCTGGGGGCTATCGGCATCGAGGCGCTCATCTCCCTGAGACGTATTGACCTCGAGCCGCGTTACTTTTACGGGGTTACCGAGGCAGCTATCGAGGCGGCACAGTGCGGCCTGCATTTCTCTGTCGTCTGTACCGACGACGCCATCCCGGAGCTCCTCCGGAGGCTGCGCGAGAGGGCCTGGACTACGCCCTCATCGACCTCCGGCGCAAGCGCCGCAAGAAGTAACCAAATATTTTCCGCCGGCTTATCCCGAAAAACGGTTGACAGGCCTTTCATTTGCCGCTATAATATCAAGTAATCTTGCGTATTATCAATTTTGTTTGATATTATGCCGACTAGAGGGGTAATCGTTCTCTGCCATGGCAGCCGGGGGGAAAAGGCCGTCGACGGCCTGCCCGTAAAGATGCAGGGCATCGTTACCGGACTGGAAGCCCTCCTTCCCGGAAAAGTAGCGGTCACCTGGGCGGCCCTCCAGTTCAACCGCCCTACCCTGGCAGAGGCCGTGGCATCCCTGGCATCCGGTGGAGTTAAATCGATACTCATCGTGCCTTATTTTCTCTTTTCCGGACGCCACATCACGGAAGACATCCCGGAGATGGTCAGGACACTGGCCGCAAGCTATCCTGACGTGACCTTCACCATGACCGCTTCCATCGGTGACGGTGACGGGTTCCTCCCGCAGGTAGTCGACCGCGTCCGGGAAGCCGTCCCGGAAATATGGCGGGAAATTTCCGCTTCGCCGTCTCCCCCCGAGACTATCGAGCGGGACAGCATGGCGATTATCGAGCGCTTTATACCTGCCGGGCTTACCCTGTCCGATGGTGAGAAGGCCGTCATCAAGCGCATCGTCCATGCCAGCGGTGACCCGCAGGTTATCAGTCTGGTGCGTTTCCGCCCCGGTGCGGTGTCTGCCGGCATCGAAGCCCTGCAAAAAGGCCGCCCGATTCTCACCGATGTCCGCATGGTCGCCGCCGGCATCAATGTGCGCGCTGCCGAAGCCTGCGGCTGCCCGGTATTATGCGCCCTGGAAGAGGCGGAGGGGAACAATCACCCTCCCGGCAGGACCACCCGTGCCGCCGCCGCCATGCGTCACCTGGGGCCTAAGCTCAACGGCGCCGTTATCGCCATCGGCAATGCCCCTACCGCCCTCCTGGCTCTGCTCGATTTAATCGATAGCGAAAGCGTTCAGCCCGCGCTGGTTATCGGGATGCCGGTCGGCTTCGTCCGGGCCGCCGAGTCGAAAGAACTGTTAGTCCAGCGCCGGATACCTTTCATCACCATTACCGGTACTCGCGGCGGCAGTGCCATGGCCGCCGCGGCGGTCAATGCTCTGCTCAGACTGGCGCTGGAAAGGAGGCAGGAATGACCACTAAATATGTCCGCAGTCTCGTTACCTGTTTACCCCCGTCCCTGGCCGTGGCTCTCACTTTGTTCCTTTACCCCACCCCGGCATACGCGATGCACATCGCCGAGGGGATACTGCCAGCAAACTGGGCGGCGCTCTGGTATCTCATCGCCGCGGTCTTCCTGGCTATCGGTATCATAATGATAAGGAGAAGGACCAGGGAGGTGCGGGGCTTAATGCCCCTCCTCGGCGTGGCCGGAGCGGCTATCTTCCTTATCTCCGTTTTCCCGATTCCCGTGCCGGTTACCGGGAGTTGTTCCCATCCCGTCGGGACGCCGCTGGGCGCGATTCTCGTAGGTCCGTTCATCAGCACCGTCCTGGGCGCGCTGGCGCTGCTCATTCAGGCGCTTTTCCTGGCGCACGGCGGCTTCAGCACCTGGGGGGCGAACATCGTCTCGATGGCGCTGGTCGGCTCTTTCGTCGGATTCGGCGTGTTTGTCCTCTTCAGGAGGTTCCGGGCACCGGTGTTCGTGGCTGCCTTTGCCGCCGGGCTCCTCGGCGACTGGGCGACGTATGCCACGACGGCTTTCGAGCTGGCTTCGGCGCTGCACGGCACCGGCTCGCTGTGGGGGATGTTCGGCGCGATTGCCCTGGCGTTCGCGCCCACCCAGCTGCCCCTGGGTATCCTGGAGGGGCTGTTCACCGGAGGAGTCGTCACCGCGGTCTACCAGCGCCGCCCGGAGCTGTTATCCCGGTTGATTCCAGGCGTTTTTAAACCGGTGTCCGGCGCAGTCGTCGAAGGGAGTTAGAAAATGGGCAGGATAATTTCAACGGTTGTCGTGATAGTCATGGTAGCGCTGGCGGTCTGGGGCTGGCTCACCCTGTCCCGGGGGGCCACTGAAGGCGCCGAAGGCCCGTGGGGCGGCGTGGACGTCAACGTTATCGAGCGTTATGCCGCCGAGGCCGGCAGGGAAGCCAGGCCGCCTTTCATCAATACCGACCAGGGCGACCTGCTCCTTTTCGTCTTCGCCCTGGGCGGGGCGGCGGGCGGATTTGTCCTGGGATACTCCTGGAGAAAGCTGATAACGGAACGGAAGGGGTAACAACCGCCGCGTGATACACGATAACCCGGCCGGGAAGGTGCATGTGGACTAAAGGCGAGATATTTGCGGATGCCTATACCCACCGGGAGAACATGGTGACGGGGATAGAGGCGCGCACCAAGCTGGCCTTTACCGTCGCGGCACTGCTGATTAACCTGCTGTCGCCGTCCCCCATCACCCCGCTGGCGATCGCCTTATTCTGCATCTTCACCCTGCTGGCGATAAAGATACCGCCGCGGCTGCTTCTGCTGCGGCTTGCCCTGCCCCTGGTTACCGCCAGTGTCGTCCTGGTTACCCAGGTATTCTTCTACGGCGCCACTCCGATGTTTACTATCCCGGTTCTCGGGTTTCACCTCACCGGCTATACCGAGGGGCTTACCCGCGGCATCCTCATCATGAGCCGCGTCCTCGGGGGCATCTCGCTGATACTGCTGTTGAGCATGTCCACTCCAGCCCACCGGCTGTTGCTGGCGGCTGCCTGGTTCCGGGTGCCCAAAGTCCTGGTGGAGCTTTCCCTGCTCATGTACCGCTACATCTTCGTCCTGCTGGAAGAAGTGCTCACCATCCGGGACGCCCAGCGGGTGCGCCTGGGCTACCGCAGCTGGCGTCAAAGCATGAGGTCGCTCGCGATATTGGGCAGCAGCCTCGTTCTGCGGGCTTTCGACCGCGCCGGGAGGGTCTTCGAGGCGATGACCGCCCGCGGCTATACCGGCGCCATGACGGTCAGCTATGCCGCGTCTTTCCAGGGCAGGGACTACTTTGTCGCCGGTGGTCTTATCTCGCTACTGGCGGTTTTCTATTTTATCGGGCAGGTGGGGGCGTGATAAGAACGGAAAGTCTTTCCTTCAGCTATGACGGGAGCGCACCGGCTCTAAAGGAAATCGACCTGGTATTGAAAGACGGCGAGTTCCTGGCGCTGCTGGGCGCCAACGGCTGTGGCAAGACCACCCTCCTGAAGCACCTCAACGGCCTGCTGACGCCGTCCTCGGGGAAGGTCTTCCTGGATGACAAAGAGCTCAGTCTCATCCCGGACAGTGAGGTTTTCCGGCAGGTCGGGATGGTCTTTCAGGACCCCAACGACCAGCTTTTCGGGGCGAGCGTGGGGGAAGACGTTGCCTTCGGTGCGGTCAACCTGGGACTGAAGCCCGACGAAGTAGCGCAGCGGACCGCCGGGGCCCTGGAGGCGGTAGGGGTAGCCGGGCTCGCCGACAAGGCCATGCATACGCTGAG
>JBDRGD010000020.1:0-35035 GCA_043818095.1 Chloroflexota bacterium | reverse complement strand
ATATATTAGACGAAGCTGAACTCATATTATCGGGAGACCACCACCCCAATAAAATAAAGTGTCCAAAATGTTACAGCCGAAATGTAATTCGTGAAGCCAAATGGAATAAGTCAATCCAAAAAATTGAGAGCCTCCAATCATCTCCTTCCCAACCAAGAGAATATTATCATTGCAATAATTGCGATGCCCATTTCAGTAAGTAACTATTAATTAAACTTGCATTAGACTCTTTAATGAGTGTTTTGTCCTTCACAATAGGAGAGTGGTGCTTTGTAGAACTTCAAAGAATCTTGAAAAGTAACAGACCTGGTATATCTCTGCACCATCTCCAGTCTTTCCCACCTGCCCAAATCCTTTATCGTCATAGTATCCAAACCTTGCTTACGTAATAGACAAGCAAATGTTCTCCTGAACGTATGAGGATTACAGGGAAGGCCAGTCTTAGCCTTTAATCTTCTTAGCATTATATTGATACCCCAGGCGTTGATTCCCCATATATTGCCATTGGCTTTATGCTCAGAAAGCCATTCCTTCAAATACCCTTCTGAGAGCGTACCAAATGGAGCATACGCTTCTTTTCTACCCTTGCCTATGATTCTTATCGTATGAGCATCCCAATCGATGTCTGTTGGTTTGATTCCAGCAAGTTCTGAAAGTCTTAATCCGCTTTCTGTGAACAGTGATATTATAGCTTTGTTCCTAACGTTTTCAGCTTTTTCTAACAGTGTTCTTACCTGTTCTTCGGTTAAACTTGGTAATATCAACTTTCCAAGCCTTGGGGCAGCCATATGTTTAACAGGGTTTGGGAGACTCAGTATGTCCTCTCTCCAGATGTAGAATGTCTTTATAACCTGATAATACCCGTGGCGATTCCCTACATTTTCAAATTGAAGCAGGAATTTCTCAATGTGATGCTGCTTAGCCTTATCGGGATTAATATCATCAAGGAACCTGCCCAGCTTTACCTCGTAGAATCTTATTGTTGTAGGAGATACTTCTTTGGCGAGCCGTGATTGCATAAATAGGCTGTAGTAATCTCTGGCAGGCTTTTCAAATTGTTTGTATTCACCAAGAATATCAAGAAGTTTTTGGGATGGTGGTCTCTTACCATGCTTAACTTGTGAGATGTAGGCTTTACTAAACTTGCTTAACTCTGCGAGTTCAGAAACTGTTAGTTTGTTAAGCAATTTGAGTGTAGTTTGCGGTTTCGTAAACCGCGGGTCGTAGGTTCGAATCCTATCGCTGGCTCCAGTGATTAAAGTCCTAATAATACCCGTACGGTATCAATGGGCAGGCATCAAGTCCGGGTGTTCTCCCGCCCTCTGCGCCTCCGAGGGGACGCCCGCCATCAGCAGCACCCCTGCCAGGCAGATGAGCCCCAGCACCAGCCAGGTGGGGTTATAGACGTGCCGCAGATCGAAGACCCAGCCTACCAGCGGCGGGGACGCCAGCACGCCGATTTCCGCAATCATGAACGATACCCCGTATATCGTCCCGAAGTTCCGCGAGCCGAAATATTCCCTCAGGAGCGCCGGCCGCAGCGCCATGAAACTGCTCAGGCCGAGGCCGAAGGTGACCACGAAGGCCCCGATGAGCAGGTAGTTGACGCTGTCGATAAAAGTAAAGAGGACCAGTCCCGTGCTGGAAAGGGCGATGGAAATCATCACCACCAGTTTCTTGTTGAAAACGTCGCAGAACCAGCCGAAGGGCAGCCTCCAGATGAGGCTGCTGATGGGCAGCAGGGCTGCTATCGTCCCGGCCGTCGCCCGGTCCAACCCGACGCTCGTCAGGGAGGGCATGACGTGCACCAGCAGGGCGATGACCGCGGCGGCGTGCAGCATCCAGGCGATGCTTATCAGCCAGAAGGTGCGCATCGTCGCCGCTTTCCTGATGCCGATTTCGATATCGCTCACGAGCTTACGCCCGTTCTGACCGGGCACTTCGTGAGGCCGTCCGTCCGGGGTGAGGCCGTATTCTTCCGGTCGGCTCCGGAAAACGAAGGAGAGCGGAATGCCGAGCAGGCAGAGCCCTGAGGCGAAGATGACCAGGGAAGTCCGCCAGCCGTAGATATCGATAAGCCTCACCAGCACCGGGATGAGCAGTCCTCCCACGTCAAAGCCCATCGCCAGGACGACGTTCGCCTTGCCGATGTTGCTTTTAAACCACCGGGCGACGACCGTCGTGGGGACCATGGTGACGCTGAGCGTATGGCCCAGGGCAATAATGAGGAAGCTGAGGTAGTAGGCAAACAGGTTCTGGACCCTGCTTAAAAAGAACAGGCCCAGGCCGGAGATAATCACGCCGATGAGTATCAGCCGGTTTGGCGGAAAACGGTCCGCGACCTTCCCCATGAACGGATTCAGCAGTACGGACAACATGCTTCGGAAGGTCAGCCCGAGGGATATCTGGGCGTAGCTCCATCCGAAGGTGGCGGCAATGGGATTTATCAGGGCGGTAAAGCCGTAGGCGAGCAGCCCGCCGACGTAGACGGTGATGAGCACGCTGGCGATTACGATATACCAGCCGTAAAAAATGTGGAACTTCTTCGTCATTCGGTTGCGTTCGTGTCCGCTCCGCCCGCTTCCGGCGGGCGGGACTCGCATTGATTATACATCCCGCGCGCGGTGAAACCAATAACCGGAGGAAGAAATTTACAGAAACCGGGTTCGGCTCCGGACGGGCTGCCGTCAGGTCCCTTTTTGACCTGTATGTGCCGGGTATCTATAATTAAAAGAGACGTTTTTCACGGGAAATGGATAGCTTATGGAGAAGATAAGGCTGGGCAGGACGGAGATGATGGTCACGAGGCTGGGTTTCGGGGGGATTCCCATCCAGCGCCTCGAGGAGGGGCCGGCCGTCGCCACCGTCCGCGCCTGCCTGGACATGGGCGTAAACTTTATCGACACCGCCCACGGCTACACCACCAGCGAAGGGCGCATCGGCAAGGCGGTGGCGGGACGGCGGCAGGACGTTATCCTGGGGACGAAATCGCCCCACCGCACCCGCGCGGAGGTGGAGGCGGACCTGGAACTCAGTCTGAAGCGCCTGGGGGTGGACGACATCGACCTTTATATGCTGCATAACGTCAGCGACGCGGCGACCCTGGAGAAGGTTATGGCGCCCGGCGGGCCGCTGGCTTTCCTCCAGGGGGCGAAACAGGCCGGACTGGTGCGGCACATTGGCGCCAGTTCTCACCAGATAGACACCGCCAGGGACATCGTGAAATCGGGCGAGTTCGAGACGGTAATGTTTCCCTTCAACTTCATCACCCATGAGCCCGCGGACGAGCTTATCCCCCTGGCCAGGGCGCATGACGTGGGCTTTATCGTAATGAAGCCGCTGGGCGGGGGGATGCTGGCGGACGTTTCCCTGGCTTTCAAATTCCTCCTCCAGTATCCGGACCTCCTCATTATTCCCGGCATCCAGGAACCCGCGGAAATGGAGGAGATTCTCCGGATAGAGTCGGGGCCGCATTCCCTGACGGCCGCCGACCGGCGGGAAATCGAAAGGCTGCGGCGGGAGCTGGGGCAGAATTTCTGCCGGCGTTGCGACTACTGCCAGCCCTGCACCGAGGGCATCCACATCTCCACGGTGATGACCAGCGATACCTTTTTCAAGCGCCTGAATATGGAGCTTATCATGAGCGGGTCTTTCGGGCAGGCGGTGGAAGACGCGGTCAAATGTTCCCAGTGCGGTCTTTGCGAAGAACGCTGTCCCTATCACCTGCCCATCCGGGAAATGATCGCGGCGCGGAGCCGGGCATACCAGGAGGCGAAGCGGCAATACCGGGCCGGGACGGCCACGGGCGACTGAGCGCCGGCAGGGCGGGCGTTTCTTCACCGCGGATAAAGCCGGGGTTGCCTTTATAGCTTTTTCCACCATCTCTGTTATAATAGAGATAGCCCTTTGCCGGGGCTTTGAGGTGGCAAGATGAAACCGAACCTGAAGAACAACACGATGATTTTCCTGGCGATTATGATCGCCGGCATCTTCCTGTTTATTATGATTATGCCGGAGACTCCTCAGCCGGAAGAGGTGCCCCTGTCCCAGGTGGTCACCATGTCCCAGAACCACGAGATTACCAAAATCGCGGTGGAAGAAGACGCCCTGCTGATTACTACCGTCGGTGGCAAGGAATACAAGACGTTCAAAGAGCCGAATGCCAATATCTACGACATCAAGGGATTGAACCTGGACAGCGTCATCGTCGACGTCAAGGGCTCTTCCGGGATTAACTGGGGCAGCCTGTTCATCAACTTCCTGCCGCTGATTCTCTTCGGGGCGCTGCTTTTTTTCCTCTTCCGGCAGGCCCGCGGCGCCAATAACCAGGCGATGACCTTCGGGCGGAGCCGCGCGCGGCTCTTTTCCGCTAACCGCTCCACGGTGACCTTCGAGGATGTCGCCGGTGTGGAGGAAGCGAAGCAGGACCTGCGGGAGGTGGTGGAGTTCCTCAAGGCCCGCGAGAAGTTCCAGAGCCTGGGGGCGCGCATCCCGCGCGGGGTGCTGCTCATCGGTCCCCCGGGGACGGGGAAAACGTTGCTCGCCCGCGCCGTCGCCGGGGAAGCGGACGTGCCTTTCTTCTCCATCAGCGGCAGCGAGTTCGTGGAGATGTTCGTCGGCGTGGGGGCCTCGCGCGTGCGTGACCTCTTTGACCAGGCGAAGCGGAACGCCCCCTGCATCATTTTTATCGATGAGATTGATGCCGTGGGACGGCAGCGCGGCGCCGGGCTGGGGGGCAGCCACGATGAGCGGGAACAGACGTTGAACCAGATTCTCGTCGAAATGGACGGGTTTGATACCAATACCAGCATCATCGTTATCGCCGCCACGAACCGCCCGGACATCCTGGACCCCGCCCTGCTGCGCCCGGGACGCTTTGACCGGCGGGTGATGCTGGACCGCCCCGATATCGTCGGGCGGCTGGCGATTCTGAAAGTGCACTCCAAGGGCAAGCCCCTGGCGAAGGGGGTCAGCCTGGAGAACCTGGCGAAGGGCACGGTGGGCTTCAGCGGTGCGGACATCGCCAACCTGGTGAACGAGGCGGCGATCCTGGCGGCGCGGCGCGGGAAGAAGAGCGTCGGCATGGAGGAGTTCGAGGAGTCCGTGGACCGCGTGATTGCCGGTCCGGAGCGGCGCAGCCGCAAGATAAGCACCCGCGAGAAGGAAATCATCGCTTACTACGAGGCCGGGCATGCCCTCGTCGCCAAGCTGCTGCCCAACGCCGACCCCGTGCACAAGATTTCGATAGTCGCCCGGGGGATGTCCCTGGGGCACACCAAAATGTTGCCCATCGAAGACCGCTATCTTATGAGTCGCTCTGAGATAAAGGATAAGGTGGCAACTTTGCTGGGAGGGCATGTGGCGGAGAAGCTCGTCTTTGATGAAATTACCAGCGGTGCCTCTTTTGATATCAAGCAGGCTACAGCATGGGCGCACAAGATGGTTACGGAATATGGCATGAGTGATAAACTGGGCCCGCGTACCTTCGGAGACAAGCAGGAGCTTGTTTTCCTGGGCCGGGAACTCTCGGAACAGAAAGATTACGGCGATAAATTGGCGGATGCCATTGACGAGGAAGTAAACGGCGTTATCAATCAGGCAATGGAGACAGCGCAGAAGATATTAACGGAGAACAAAGCCAAGCTGAAGCTGATTGCGGACAAGCTTATCGCCCAGGAGACCATCGAAGGGACCGAGTTGGACGCCCTGCTGAATGAGAATGCACCCCGGCGGCGGCGGAAGCCGCCCAAGCCTTCCGCGGAGCCGGTGCCGGTAACTCCGGAAGCCTCCGTCACTATCGGGCCGAAGCCGAAGAAAGCCCCGCCGGTGCCGCGCCTGGTGCCGGAGCAAAAGCCGACGCCAACCGAATAGGCGGTGGGGCTGCGGGCGTTACCGGGAAAGGCTAAATCCGGCGGCGGAGGACATAATCCGCCAGTTCCCTCAGCAGCGGGCCTGCCGGGCTTTCCGGCAGGCTGCCGAGGTCGCGGCAGGCTTTGTCGCAGTATTCCGAAGCCACCCGATAGCATTCGTCGACGATGGACGAGTTCTTGATGCGGTCGATGGCCTCAGCGATATAGGCGGAGCTTTTCTCGGTAAAGGATTTCCGGACGGGGTTGCCCGGGCCGGGATATTTTTCCAGCAGGAGCATGGCCGGGAGAGTGAGCGTCCCCTGGGCGAGGTCCGACCCCACCGGTTTCCCCAGCGTATCCTCTGTGCCGATAAAGTCCAGGATGTCGTCCACAATCTGGAAAGCGATGCCCAGGTGATAGCCGTAGTCCCGCAGGATGGCGATGGCGGACTCGGGGGCTTTGGTCAGGATGGCGCCGGACCCGGTGGACAGGGCGAAAAGCGAGGCGGTCTTCCCGCCGATGCGTTTCAGGTAGGCGTCCCGGGTCTGGTCCGGGTTGAAAGCCGCCCGGAACTGGTTGATTTCCCCGCTGGAGATAATCCCTAGGGTCTGGGAAAAGAGCTTGATGGCGCGCGGGTTCCGCGTGTCGGAGACATACTCCCCGGCCTTGGCAAAGAGGTAATCGCCCAGCAGGATGGCGATGTCCTGTCCCCAGAGAAAGTTGATGGTGGGCTGCCCGCGCCTTACGGAAGATTTATCGATGGCGTCGTCGTGCACCAGCGTGGAGGTATGCATCAGCTCCACGGAGACCGCCATCGGCAGCAGGTATTCCAGGTCGTAGTGGTGGAACTTTCCGGAGAGGAGGGTCAGCGCCGGGCGGATGCCTTTGCCCACCCCCTTGACGACGTGCTCCAGCTGCTCCGAGAGCCAGGGAAAATCGACCCTGCTGATGGACTTCAGCTCGTCCTTGACCTTGTCCAGGTCTGCCTGTACCGGCGCGTAAATCTCGTTCAGTTCCAACTTCGTTCCTAAGCCGCCGTCTGCCCGAGGGCTCCGGTCTCCTCGGTAACGACGCTCTCCTCAAGTTTCTGGAAAACGGGCTGGGGTGGCATGAGCTTCTGGTGGGGGGGCAGTTCCTGCCAGCGCCAGCCGGTGTCGGCCACCTCCCCGGGGAAGCCCAGGTATTCGTGGACTTTCTGGGAGCTGAAAGGGAGGAAGGGATAGAACATGTTTTTCAACTGGGTAATCACGGTCAGCGCCGTGTAAAGAGACCCGGCGGCCGCCTGCCGGTCCTCCTTGATGGCTTTCCAGGGCGCTGCGGCGTCCAGGTAACGGTTCGTCGCCTGGGCGAGCTGCATCACCCGCATGATTGCCTGCTTGAAGCTGCAGCTTTCGATGAGCCGGCCGGTCTCCGCCAGGCAGGCCTCGCTCTCCGCCAGGAGCTGCCGCGCCGCCTCGTCGGGCTCTCCCCCGTCCGGCACGCCGCCGTCGAAGTTCTTATAGACGAATGTGAGCACCCGGTTGACCAGGTTGCCGTACGTCGCCACCAGCTCGTCGTTGTTGCGGCGGACGAACTCGCGCCAGGAGAAGTCCGTGTCTCCCGTCTCCGGCATGTTGATAGCGAGGATGTAGCGCAGGGGGTCGGGGTCGTAGCGCGCCAGGAAATCCGGCACCCAGACCGCCCAGTTCTGGCTGGTGGAGAGCTTCCGTCCTTCGATGGTGAGGAACTCGTTGGCGGGGACGTCGTAGGGGAGGTTGAGCGCCTCGTCGTAGCCCATGAGCATCGCGGGCCAGATGAGGGTGTGGAAAGGGATGTTGTCCTTGCCGATGAAATAATAGCTTTTCGCCCCGCCGGTCTTTTCCCAGAAGGGACGCCACGCTTCCGGCGTGCCGCGGTTCTGCGCCCATTCCCGGGCGGCGGAGAAGTAGCCGATAACTGCCTCAAACCAGACGTAGAGGCGTTTCCCCTCGTAGCCGGGGAGGGGTATCGGGATGCCCCATGCGATGTCCCGGGTAATCGCCCGGTCCCGGAGGCCTTCTTTCAGGTAGCGCCGGGTGAAGTTCATCACGTTGGGGCGCCACTGTGTCTGCGAGCCGGCCCACTCCTCCAGCTTTTCCTGGAAGGCGCTCAGTTTCAGGAAGAAGTGCGCCGAAGTCTTGAACTCCGGGGTGGTGCCGCAGACGCGGCAGCGGGCCTCCAGGAGCTCTTCCGTGTTCATCGGCTTGCCGCACTTGTCGCACTGGTCGCCGCGGGCGGCGGTGTGATTACAGAAAGGGCAGGTGCCCTCCACGTAGCGGTCCGGGAGAAAGCGCTGGCATTTGGGGCAGTAAGCCTGCATCACGGACTCCGGGAAGATATAGCCCTTTTCCTGCAGGGTCAGGAAAATATCCTGGGCCGCGGCGGCATGGTTGGCGGTCTCCGTGCTCGTAAAAAGGTCGAAGGAGATGCCCAGTCGCCGCCAGGAAACCAGGAATTCCTCGTGATAACGGCGGGCGATTTCCGCGGGCGTCTTGCCTTCTTCCTCGGCTTTGAGGGTTATCGGCGTGCCGTGCTGGTCCGACCCGGAGACCATGAGGACCTCGTTCCCCCGGCTCCGGTGGTAGCGGGCGAAGATGTCCGCGGGCAGGTATGCCCCGGCGATGTGCCCCAGGTGGAGCGAGCCGTTGGCGTAGGGCCAGGCAACGCCGATAAAGATTCTCTCCGTCATACGGCATCAGGAGGAGACTTACTGCTCGAAGAAGGTGAGAATGTTCTCCCCCTTTTCCTCCTTGCTGTGGGTGTAGCCTTTCTTCTCAGCGCAGGCGACGCAGTAGCGGCGCGGCTCGCCTTCTTCATCTTCGACGCCGTCCTTTTCATCCACGACCAGGTAGCGGTCCGGGTGGGGAATTATGGTCCCGCATTCGTCGCACTTGATTTCGCCTAATGAAATACAACCTCGGCGCATTGTTTATCTCCTCCCCGTGAGGTGGCACAGGTCCTTATCTTGCCCCCGGCTTTCCGGGAACTGCAGCCATGTGCGGTAGAGTTCTTTGCGGGGCAGCCCGGTGTCCCGGGAGACGCGGGCAATCGCTTCCCGGGCGGTCGCGCCCGCCAGGTACATGTCCCGGAGCTGCCGGGTGATTTCCCCGGTAAGCTGCGGCGGCTCCGCGGCTTTCTGCCCGGCGATGACCAGGGTGAGTTCCCCCCGCGGCGCCGTGAAACGGGCAATCGCCTCGCTGATGGTGCCCCGGAAGAGCTCCTCGTGCAGCTTGGTCATCTCCCGGCAGACGGCGAGTTCCCTATCCCCCAGGACCAGCCGGATGTCCTCCAGGCTGGCAATCAGGCGGTGGGGCGCTTCCAGGATAACGAGCGTAGCGCTCTCCGCGGCGATTTCCCGCAGGGCGCGCTGCCGGGCGCTCTGCCGGTTGGGCAGGAACCCGCAGAAGAGAAAACGGTCCGTGGGCAGGCCGGAAACGGTCAGGGCGCTGATGACCGCGGAGGGGCCGGGGACGGGTATCACCGGGATGCCCTGCTGGCCGGCGGCACGCACCAGTTCATAGCCGGGGTCGGACATGCCCGGCGTGCCTGCCTCAGACACGAGGGCGATGTCTTTCTCCCGCAGGATGGCGAGCAATTCGTTCAGCTTGCTCAGCTTGTTATGCTCGTGATAGCTGGTTAGCGGGGTCCTGATTTCGTATTTATTGAGCAGCCGTTTCGTCTTGCGGGTGTCCTCGGCGGCAATCAGGCCGACCTCGCGGAGGACGCGGATGCCCCTCAGCGTGATATCTTCCAGGTTACCGATGGGCGTGGCGACCACGTAGAGTGCTGGTATCATCTTAATTCTGGCGTGTCTTCCGGTTGCTTTTTCGGCCAATTATTTATTATAGCTTACCCCGCGCGGGTGTGTCTAGCTTGCGGGAACGGCAAAGTTCAATCGTTGCCTAGTCATTAGGCACTACCTGCACCATTAGGCGCTTGTTTCCATATAATCGTATATGATATACTCCGCAATAAACACTCAGGAGGCACAAAATGAGCAAAGAAGCCAAAGTTGTCGTCTCATTTTTAGCATGGTTTCTTGGTTCCGCCGCAGTAGGCGGATTATTAAGCAATTTCATTACAGCCCGCCCTTTACTTGATTGGATTGTTATTGGTTTTGTGGTCTTGTGGGGTATCGCCTGTATCTGGCTTTTCAACCATCTTTAGGTGTTCACGATAGCGTAAGCGCACGATGTAAATCAAAAGAGCTTGCAGGAAAAAAATATAAACTAATGCAAGAATTGGCACCCACTTCGCCATTTCAACTGTGTCGTTGAATACCATCATGATTTCCTCCTGATTTGATATTAGGCACTATCTAGCAAGAGTGAACTTTACCGCGGGCATGACCGGTTCGTTCGCGGTTTACCGTCATCGCGAGCGAAGCAATCCGATGCGGAGGAAAAAACTGATTGCTTCGTCGCTGCGCTCCTCGCAATGACAGGTAAGAAGGACTAGACCCATCCCCGGATTTTCTTGACGGAAGGCCGCGTTTTTGCTATAGTCTGAGTAACGATGGCAGTCAAAAAGGGCGCCCCGCAGTTCAAACAGCTCAGACAGTCCTACGGGTTCGACGAGGTGGCCATCGTCCCCGGGGACTTCACCATCAATCCTGACCAGACCAATATCGATTTGAATATCGGCGGGATTACCCTGCCCCTCCCCTTTATCGCCTCTGCGATGGACGGCGTGACGGACGTTGATTTTGCCGTCCTGATGAGCCGCTACGGCGGCCTGGCGGTGCTGAACCTGGACGGGGTGCAGGCCCGCTACGATAACCCGAAGGAAATCCTGGCGCAGATTGCCAGGGCGGCTCCGGACGAGGTCACCCCGCTGATGCAGAAAATCTACGCTGAGCCGATTAAGGAAAAACTTATCGGCGAGCGGGTGCAGCAAATCAAGAAGGGCGGCGGCACCTGCGCCGTTTCTTTCGTACCGGCGACCACCAAGCGTTTCGCCGCGGTGGCGGCGGAAGCCGGCGCGGACATCATCGTTGTGGCGTCTACGGTAACCACCGCCCGCCATGTTTCCAAGAGCTACCGCGGGCTCATTTTCTCGGAGCTCTGCCAGCAGATAAAGGTTCCCATCGTCGTCGGCAACTGCGTGAGCTATAACGCCTGCCTGGAACTGATGCGTACCGGCGTGGCCGGCGTGCTGATAGGGGTGGGGCCGGGGGCCGCCTGCACCACCCGGGAAGTGCTGGGGGTGGGCGTGCCCCAGATTACGGCAACAATCGACTGTGCGGCGGCCCGGGACAGCTATTTCCAGGAGTCGGGACGCTACGTCCCCATCATCACCGACGGCGGATTCCGCAAGGGCGGCGACGTGTGCAAGGCCGTGGTCGCCGGGGCGGACGGGGTGATGCTGGGTTCGATTTTTGCCCAGGCGAATGAGGCCCCGGGACTGGGCCATCACTGGGGCATGGCGCACCCGCATCCGGCTTTACCGCGCGGGACCCGGATAAAGGTAGGCACGAAAGGGCCTCTGGAGCAAATCCTCTTCGGGCCGACTTCGGTGACGGACGGCAGTCAGAACCTGGTGGGCGCCCTGCGGACCGCGATGGGGGTCTGCGGCGCGGCGACGATACCCGAGATGCACCAGACGGAGATGGTCATTGCGCCGTCCATCGGCACGGAAGGCAAGTTCTGGCAATTAACCCAGCACTAGCCGCCGGGCTATTCGTCTTCTTCCGGTTCTTCTTCCTCTTCGCTTTCCCGTGAGACTTCCGTCTTTTCCCGGGGGTAGGGCAGCAGGGCTTCCCTTTTATCCCGCGGAGAGCGCGGGGACAGGTCCGCGATGGTCTCTTTCAGCGCTTTTAAGCGGTCGGCGGAGGCTGCGCCCACCTCGACCACCGCGCCGTCGATGCCGCTGTCCCAGAGGGCCTGCAGGACCTCGCGGCTGACGTCAGGGGGCACCGTAAGGAGCACGGGTTTGGTGAGCAGGCCGGTAATCCGTTGCCATCGCATCAGCTGCTGCCAGGTGAATTCTTTCCCGGAAGCGGCGATGACGACCGCGTCCACCGGCAGCCGGTTGAGGGCTCTTACCAGCCCTTCCTCCAGCGAGGGGTCAATCCGGATAATCCTGCCGATGTCCTCCAGCGCGGTCACGGGGGCGAAATCGGTTTCCGGCGGAAAGACCACGAAGTCGCAATCGCTCCCGCCGATACCTTTGAACGCGGTTTTCCCGGCTTCCGCAAGCATCACTCCCCACGGTGTGTCCGCCTCCGCCTTTTTACTGCGGGCGGAAGCCTTCCCGGCGGGGCTTGACTTCAGCGAGGGAAAGAGGACGGCATCGGCGTTCCCGGTGATGGCTCTGGCGGCAGCGTCACCTGCCCCGGCGACGGCGGCCACCAGCAGCATGCGCGGCCGGGCAGCGGGGACGGTCCGGTGAAAGCCCATGGGTGACGGGGCGGTACCGGCGGCTTTTTTTAGTGCGGTAATGAAACGGCTCACGGTTCCTCCATAATTCAGCGGCGCTCATATTATAGCGCCAGCCACCGGGAAACTGCAATTCGGAGATTAACGGGCGCCGGTTTTAATGCTTTCTTTATCTCTCTTTTATGAGTTATTAATCCCCGGGGGGTTAAGATAGCGGGAGAGGGCAAAAAGGAGGAACGGTTGAGCGGTCCGGAAGAGGATATCCGTAATCTGCTGACGACGGGCGAGGTGGCGGGGATTTTAGCGGTGAGCACCGGCACCGTGCGGCGATGGCACCACGAAGGGAAGCTGAAAGCCTACCGTATCGGGCCGCGGGGGGAGAGGCGTTTCCTGCGGCGGGACGTCGGTATTCTCCTCCTGGAGAGAACCCTGGCGCGGAAAAAGCGCTTACGGTTTTGAAGTTGGTCCGGGTATTCCGGTCATTGCGATGGGGCGCTAGCCCCAGTGGCAATCTCAGATAACCGAGATTGCTTCGCTGCGCTCGCAATGACAAGCGGCAATAATACCGGAGGTAATAAAAAACAGTAAAGATGCCAGTTGACATTTGATTTTAAGTGTATTATGATTGCCAATAGGCAATAAATATGCCATTAGGCAATCGATAATGACGGGCCAGTTTGTCGGGGAAAGGGAATTACTGCTCTCCTCCGTGCTGGAGAAACTCTACCGGGAGGGGGGTTACGATTTCCGGGAATACAAGACGGGAACGGTAAACCGCCGCCTGGAGAGGCGGTTGCACACCCTTGGCGTCCGGGACTATGCCGAATACCTGCGCTTTCTGGACGCCTGCCCCGGCGAGTACGAAAAGCTCCTGGATACCCTCACCATCAAGGTCAGCGGTTTTCTGCGCAGCCCCATCATGTTTCAACAGGTCGCGGACCGGGTGCTGCCCGCGATTATCCGGGCGAAACGGCAGGGCGGGGAAAAGGAAATCAGGTTCTGGAGCGCGGCCTGCGCCCGCGGGGAAGAGCCTTACTCCATCGCCATCATGCTGGCGGAGGCCCTCGGGGAGGAACAGCACGCTTTCCACATCACGGTGCACGCCACGGACATCTGTCCGCGGGCACTGGCGGACGGGGAGGCGGCGGTTTATCCCGCCGCAGACCTTCAGAATTTAGCCCCGGGGCTGGTGTCCCGCTACTTCGAGCGCACGGAGCGGGGCTATCAGGTAACCGGAAGCATCCGGCGGATGGTGCGTTTCGCCCGCTTTGACCTCACCGCGCCGGAGCCGCCCCCATTCCGGGATATCGATTGTATTTTCTGCTGCAACGTCCTCATTTACTGGCAACGCCCGCTGCAGGAGCGGGTGCTGCGGAGACTTACCGGGACGCTGGCGGACCCGGGCTATCTGGTGCTGGGGGAGATGGAGTCACTGCCCGCCGGACTGCAGCGGACCATGCGGCGTGCCGACGACGCTGCCACGATATATCGCCGAATCACGGATGATTCCCCGGATTAAGGAGGGCCGTAATATGCAGACCGCGGCATTGTTTCAGGATGACCCGGTAAGGAGGAAAGAAGCCCTCAAGACCCTTTCCCTGGGTCTGGTCACCGCGGTCGTCACCGCATATGTGATAGTCCTGGCTCTCTGGCTTGTCAGCAGGTCGTACCCCATTGTCCCGTTTACGGGGCTGGCCGGAACAATAGTTTTCATCAGCCTGGCGTCTTACTGGCTGAACGGTATCGGGAAGTCGCGGTTCGCCGCCTATCTTTTTGTCTACGGTTTCCTGCTGATGGTCCCGGTGATAACGCTGCTGGTCGGGGGGGTGACCGGTCCCCTGGCGATTCTCTACCTGTTTCCCGTTATCGTCAGCAGCATCGTCATTGGCATCAGCAACGGCTTCCTGGTGGCGACCCTGGCGGTCATCTGTTACCTGGCGATGATACCGGTGGAGAGTGCCGGGTTTGTCACCCCGGTAATCCCGCCGGTGTCGGGCACCCCGGTGCCGCTTTTCCTGGCGATATGGGCGGTTTTTTACTACCTTATTGCCTTTCTGAGCTGGTTCGCCGCCAGCCGGCTGCAGCGGTCTTTGCAGGAGACGCGGCTCTATGCCGGGGAACTGGAAACCGCCAATGAGAAGCTGCAAGCCAGCGAGGAAGAACTGCGCGTCTCCAACGAGGAACTGGAGTCCGCCAACGAGGAACTAAGGGCTACCGAGGAAGAACTGCGCGCCAGCAACGAGGAGCTGGAAGCAGCCAACGAGGAACTGCGCACCGCCCAGGAGCAAATGGTGCGCTCGGAGAAGCTGGTGGCAATCGGGCAGCTGGCGGGGGGTGTGGGGCACGAGCTGAGGAACCCGCTGGGGGCCATCAAGAACGCGGTATATTACATCCGGGGAAAGCTGGCGAAAAGCGACGTCGCCCGGCAGGAACCGCGGGTCATGGAGTTCCTGGAGATCGTCGACGACGAGATAAGCGCCTCCAACAAAATTATCAACGACCTGCTGAGCTTTTCCCGCGTGGGAAAACCGGCGACCTCTCCGGCGCGCGTCGAGAAAATAGTGGCGGATGCTTTAGCCCATGTCACCCTCCCGGATAACGTCCTCCTGGTGAAGAAGCTGCCGGAGCAGCTCCCGGAGATAGAGGTGGATACCGACCAGATGCGCCAGGTGCTGGTGAATATCCTGACCAACGCCGTCCAGGCGATGCCCGAGGGCGGCGGCATCACCATCGCGGCGGGAATGGCCGACGGTTTCCTCGAGTTGAAAGTCAGCGATACCGGCGGCGGCGTCCCCGGGGATGTCCTGCCGAGAATCTTCGACCCCCTCTTCACCACCCGGGCGAAGGGCATCGGCCTGGGGCTTGCCGTCTGCCGGTCCATCATCGAAAGGCACAACGGGCAGATTTCGGCGACCAGCCAGGCGGGCAAGGGGACGACGTTTACCGTGAGGCTGCCCGTCAAGGCGGCCGCCGGCGTCGCCGTGCCGGAGGAGCATCATGGCTAAAACGAATATCCTGGTCGTTGATGACCTGCGCAGCATCCGCCTGACGCTGGGCGGCATCCTGGAGGACAAGGGGCACGGCGTGGTCACGGTGGAGGACGGCTATCAGGCAATCGCTGCGGTGAAACGGCAGCATTTCGACGTTATTTTCATGGATATCAAGATGCCCGGAATCAACGGCGTGCAGACCTTCCGGGAAGTGAAGAAAATAGACCCGGAGGCGGCGGTCATCATGATGACCGCGTATTCCGTGGAGGACCTGGTAAAAGAAGCCCTGGCGGAGGGCGCCTATGCCGTGGTCTACAAGCCGTTCGACATCAACAAAATCGTCGCCCTCATTGACGAGCTGCTCAGTGAGCATGTCCTCATCCTGGTGGTGGACGACCAGTTCGGTGACCGGGAGACCCTGAAAGTGATGCTGGAGGACCGCGGTTACCGCGTAGCCACGGCCGCGGACGGCGGTGAAGCCATCAGGATGGTCCAGGAAAGGCATTACGACATTATTTTCCTGGACGTGCGCATGCCGGACATGAACGGAGTGGAGACCTTTGAAGAGGTCAAGAAGCTGGACCCGCGGGCGGCGGTAATCATGATGACCGGCTACAGCGAGGAGGAGATGATGGAGCGGGCTGTCAACCAGGGCGCCTATACCTGTATCCGCAAGCCCTTTGAGATGGAGAGCGTGATTAAACTGGTGGAAAACATCGCGGTGCGGGAAAAGTGATGCGGGCCGAAGGGAAAATAATCGTCGTCGAGGACGAGGCGGGCGCCCGGGCTACCCTCAGCGGTATCCTGGAGGACGCCGGATACCGGGTGCTTGCCGTCGGTTCCGGAGCGGCGGCGCAGGAGCTGGTGCGGCATAACTCTTTTCAGGCGATTATTACGGATATCCGTCTCCCGGACATCGGCGGCATGGAAATCCTGGAAATCGCCAAGGAAATCAACCCGGATGCCCCCGTCATCATGATGACCGGCTATGCCAGCGTGGAAACGGCGGTGGACGCCGTCAACCAGGGCGCCTACGCCTATTTCGTCAAGCCGGTGAATCCCGACGAACTGAAAACAACCCTGGCGAACGCCCTGAAACACCAGCGGCTGCTGCGGGAGAACAAGCGCCTTGTCGATGACCTGCAGCATTCCAACAAGCTGCTGAATACTGCTAACGTGGAACTGCAGCGCGCCACCCGGGCGAAGTCCGAGTTCCTGGCGAACATGTCCCACGAGCTGCGCACCCCCCTGAACGTCATCATCGGCTTCGCCGAGCTGCTGCTGGACGAGGTGCCGGGAAGGATTAACGGGGCGCAGCAGCAGTGCCTTCATGATATCCGGGGCAGCGGCCGCCACCTGCTGGACCTGATCAATGAAATCCTCGACCTCTCCAAGATAGAGTCCGGCAAGCTGGAACTGCGCATGACCAGGTTTTCCCTGCAGGGGTTACTGGACGCCCTGTCCCGGACGACGAAGACGATGCTTTCCCTCAAGGGGCAGAGCTTCAAGGTCACCGTCGAGCCTGACCTGCCCGATGTCAACGCGGACAAGTCCAAGGTGCGCCAGGTGCTGATTAATCTTCTCAGCAACGCCAGCCGGTTTACCCCGGACGGCGGGAACCTGAGCGTGGGCGTGGCGCGGGAGGGAAAATGGGCGCGTATCACCGTCAGCGATGACGGCATCGGCATCCCCGTGCCGCACCAGGAGAGGATTTTCGAGCCCTTCTGCCAGCTTAATGACCCCCGGGCAGGGGAGAAGGGTGGGACCGGTCTGGGGCTGACCATCGCCCGGCAGATTGTGGAAAAGCACGGGGGGCGGATGCGGCTGGAAAGCGAGGAGGGTAAGGGCAGCCGCTTCAGCTTCACGCTGCCGCTGGCGGAGAAAGCCGGGGGAAAATCCGGGTAAGGAGCAGACGCTGAAAAAGAAGATACTGATTGTCGAGGACAATCCGCAGAACATGCGCCTCATGGAGATGGTTCTCCAGTCGGGCGGTTACGCCCTGGTGAAAGCCGGGGACGGCCCGGAGGCTTTGCAGACGGCGCAGCGGGAAAGGCCGGACCTGATTATCATGGACATACAGTTGCCCGAGATGAGCGGCCTTGAGGTTACCCGGCGGCTGCGCCAGGACCCGGAGCTCCGGCAGGTGCCCATCATTGCGGTGACGGCCTACGCCATGAAGGGAGACCGGGAGAGGTTCCTCGAGGCGGGCTGCACTTCCTATATTTCCAAGCCGATTGATACCCGGAAGCTGCCCCTGATGGTGGCGGGAATGCTGGGGGGGCGTCGATAAGGGAAGAGTGAAGAACGTTGAAAAAAGTACTGATTGCCGATGACGAGCCCGCCCTTCTCCGCCTGGCGGAGCAGGTGCTTCAGGACAAGGGCTACGAGGTCCTGGCAGTAAGGAGCGGGCAGGAGGCCCTCCGTCTCCTGTACGAACGCAAGCCGGACATAGTCATGCTGGACGTGGTGATGCCCGGTATGGACGGCTGGCAGACGTGCAGCCGCATCCGTGAGGTCTCCGACGTGCCCGTGATCATGATTACCGGCAAGCGGAGCACCGAGGACGACATCGTCCGGGGGCTGGAATACGGGGCGGACGAGTACCTGCTGAAGCCGGTGGGGAACCGTGAGCTGGTGGCCAGGGTGCGGGCGGTGTTGCGCCGGGCGGAACTGCCGGACTACCGGGAGAAGAAGGCGCGCATCAGCTTTCAGGATGATTACCTTACCGTGGACGTCACCGAGCGTAAAGTACTGGTGAACGGGGAGCGGATAAAGCTGACGCCGCGGGAGTTCCGCCTGCTGGTCCTGCTGGTGGAGAATGCCGGGTCGGTCCTCACTCACCAGCAGATACTGGAGAAGGTCTGGGGCTGGGAGTATATCGACGACGTGGACTACGTGCGCATCTACATCGCCCATATCCGCCGCAAGATAGAGCCGAACCCGAACGTGCCGCGCTATGTCATCACCGAGCCGGGCGTGGGTTACTTCTTTCAGCCGAAAGAGTAAGCCTGGCGGGTTGCCTGCCGGCGTCACTTTGCCGAATCTGCTCGGAATTGCTATAATCTATCATCGGACGCGGTCCGAAGCGTGTAAAAGTATGGCAGTTCTCAACGCTTTTCTGGCGAAGTCCGCCTATTTCTCCGGTCTGGGAGAGGCGGAGAACGCCGCGGTCTCCAGGTTCGTTCTGGAAAAGACGGCGGAGCGGGGCGAGATTATCCTCTTCGAGGGCGAGCCGGCGGAGGTACTGTACTTCGTGGTCACCGGCGTGGTCAAGGTCTTCAAGACCTCCGCCGAGGGCAAAGAGCAGATTCTCGAGCTGGTCCGGCCCGGGGAGACTTTCAACGATGTGCCCGTGTTTAGCGGGCAGACCAATCTTGCCGGCGCGGAAGCGCTGGGTCCGGTGACGCTTTACGGCATCAAGAAGAGTGACCTGGAGGCGGTCTTCCGGGACTACCCGCAGTTTGCCGGGAACATCATCAAGGTGCTCTCGGAGAAGGTGGCGCATCTCGTCTCGCTGGTGGAGGACCTCTCTTTCAAGAATGTTACCGGCAGGATTGCCAAGATACTGCTGGAATACGGGGGCGACGGCCAGCACCCGGTGACGCGGCTTACCCAGCAGGAGATGGCGGCAATCGCGGGGACGGCGCGGGAAATGGTAGGGCGTTCCCTGAAAACCCTGGAAACGGATAAAGCCATCCGGCTGGAGAGACACCGTATCGTGATAACCGATCTGAAGCTGTTGCAGGGTATCGCCGGTGTCCTCGCCTGAGACAAAGGTCACAGACAGAGAGCGGGTGCTGTGAATAAGATGTGGTTGGTTGGTGCTTTAATAAAGTGGAGGAGGGTCCGGCTATGACGGCGTGGCTGGTAGTAGACACGGAAAAATGTACTGGCTGCGGTGTCTGTCTTAGTGTCTGTGAATGCGGCGCTATCCAGCTGGATGGCGGCGTGGCGGTAGTCGTCAAGGACTGCAGCGACGAGGAATGGTGCACCATCTGCGAAGAGGCCTGTCCCTACGGGGCGATTAGCTGCCCCTTTGAAATCGTCATTGAAGAGGGCTGAACGCCCCCGGTCCTGATATCACCACCGGGTATCTAATTATTCCTATCCTTTTACTCGTATTTACGTTCTTTTAATGGGACAAAAGTCGCATACATGAATACGGGACTGGCCTAAAATATTTTTATGAATCCAGTTTGGAGGTGCGTGATGCCTACCAAAACAAAAGAAAAAAAGGTTGAGCAATCAACTGCCGAATATGCACCGGTCGAGACCTGCGCTCATTTCTGGGTTATCGAGAGTCCGAACGGCCCCACCAGCGTCGGGACCTGCAAGCGGTGTGGAGAGCGGCGGGAATTTATGAATATTGTCCCGCAAGCTGTCCCACCCGCACCCCGTAACAGGGAAAAGAACCCGCTGACTTTACCCAGGATGGGCGAGGTGGCTGTGGGAGAAGAAGAGCACTCCTGACGGGAGCGACGCTAGCAGATCCTCGGGAGCAGGTCCCCGGTGAGCATGTCCACAATCCGCGTGGCACCCAGGCGCGTGGTCATGACGACCCTGCCGGGGTGCTCCGCGGTAACCTCTCCGATGATGGCAGCGTCCCTGCCGTAACGATGGCGGCGCATCGCCGCGAGCACCGCCTCGGCCTTTGCCGGCGGCACCACCGCGACGAGTTTGCCCTCGTTCGCCACGTAGAGCGGGTCCAGCCCCAGCAGGTCGCACGCCGCGAGAATCGATTCCTTAACCGGTATTTCCGCTTCGACGATGCGGATACCGGCATTTGACTGCCCGGCGAACTCGTTCAGGGTGCCGGCGAGTCCCCCGCGCGTAGGGTCCCGCAGGCAGCGGATATCGGGCGCGGCTTTCAGCATGGCGGCGACCAGCCCGTTCAGCGGAGCGCAGTCGCTGGCGACGGGGACAGAGAACTCCAGTCCCTCGCGCCGGCTCATGATAGCGATGCCGTGCTCCCCGATGCCGCCGCTGAGGATGACCCTGTCTCCGGGGCGCGCCTGAGAGCCGGAAACATGCACCCCCTCCGGGACGACACCGATGCCGGCGGTGTTGATGAATATCCGGTCCGCGCTGCCCCGGTTCACCACCTTGGTGTCCCCGGTCACAATCTTCACCCCGGCGGCGTCCGCCGTTTTCCGGATGGACGCCAGCACCCGTTCCAGGTCCTTCACGGGCAGCCCTTCCTCGATAATCAGCGCAAGGCTGAGGTAAAGCGGCTTTGCCCCGCACATCGCCAGGTCGTTGACCGTGCCGCAGACCGCCAGCTTGCCGATATCCCCGCCTGGAAAGAAAATGGGACTGACGACGTAGCTGTCGGTGGTGAACGCCAGCGTCCCTTTCAGCTCGAAAGAGGCGGCGTCGTCCAGCTTCTCCAGCAGGGGATTGGCGAGAGCCGGGAGGAGGGTGCGGGTAATCAGCTCATGGCTGAGCTTGCCGCCGCTGCCGTGCGCCAGCAGTATCTTATCCGCCACGTTCCACTCCGTAAAGGTGGTAGATGGAGCAGCTGCCTTCCGCCGAAACCATGCAGGGACCTACCGGCTGCTCCGGGCGGCAGGCGTTCCCGAAAAGGGCGCAGTCAAGAGGGGTCTTGACCCCCCGCAGGATTTCCCCGCAGAGGCAGCCTTTAGGCTCGCGGGGGGGCTTCAGTTTCAGAGGAAAAGCCGCGGAGGCGTCGAACCTTCGGTACTCCGGCTTGAATTCCAGCCCGCTCCCCGGGATAGTGCCGATACCCCGCCAGGCAGCGTCCCCGGGGGTAAAGACGCGGGACATGATTTCCAGGGCGAGCCGGTTGCCTTGCCGGGTGACACCCCGGCGGTAGGCGATTTCCACGGCAGGCTTGCCCGCGATTATCTGCTGCGCCAGCATGTCCACGCAGAGGAGAATGTCCAGCGGCTCGAAGCCGGAAACGACACAGGCGATACCGTAGTCGCGGGGGATGAAATCATAGGGCTCCGCGCCGATGACCGCACTGACGTGGCCGGGGCAGACGATGCCGTCCAGCTTTATTTCCCCCGAGTCCAGCAGGGCTTTCATCACCGGGGGACAGAGCTTGTGCGGGGAAAGCACGCCGTAGTTCTCAATCTTTTCCTCCTCCGCCTGGAGGACGGAAGCGGCAATCGTCGGGGCGGTGGTCTCGAAGCCGATGCCCAGAAAAACGACCGCTTTCCGGGGGTTCTTCCGGGCAATCCGTAACGCGTCCTGCGCGGAATAGACGATGCGGATATCACCGCCATCCGCCTTCGCCTGCTGGAGGCTGGAGTAGCTTCCGGGGACCTTGAGCATGTCTCCGAAGGTGGTCAGGATAACGTCCGGCACTCCGGCGAGGGCGATGGCCCTATCCAGGTCGGCATTGGCGGTGACGCAGACGGGGCAGCCGGGCCCGGAAAGCATCTCGATATTCGGGGGGAGGAGCTGGCGGGTGCCGTGCCGCACGATGCTCGCCGTGTGGCCGCCGCAGAACTCCATGAAACGCATGGGCCTGGTGGCGTGGCGGCGTATCTGCGCGAGCAGGCGCTCGGCCAGCGCGGGGTCGCGGTACTCGGCGGCGAACTTCATGAACCGGTTATCTCCCCGTCGAGGACGTCGGCGGCATCGGCGAGCTCATTGAGCAGCCGGAGCGTTTCCGCCGCCTCCGCCTGGTCAATGATGTTGATGGCGTAGCCGGTGTGCAGCAGCACGTAATCCCCCGCCCGGACCTGGGGGGTCAGGAAAATGCTGATGTTCCGGCGCACGCCGCCGATGTCCACCTCCGCTTCGTGACCGTGCACGGACCTGACCAGGGCGGGTACCGCTAAGCACATGTTTCACCTCTCTCCAGTCGGTAGTGGCCAACCACCGCCTGTCCCAGGGAAATGCCGCCGTCGTTGGCGGGCACCTGCCGGTGGGTCAGGACGGTAAAGCCGGTCTTTTCCAGCGCGGGCACGGTCAGCTTCAGGAGCAATCGATTCTGAAAGACGCCGCCGCTCAACGCGACTGTTTTCAGTCCGGACTCCCGGGAAAGCCTCCGGCACATCTCCGTGACGATGCGCACCACGGTGTTGTGAAACTTCATGGCGATGGCGCCCCGCGGGACGCGGCGTTTCCGGTCGCTGAGGATAGCGGCGAAAAGCTCCGGGAAGAGCACCCGGTGGACGCCTGCTTCTTTTTTGATATCGAAAGGATAGGCGGCAGTTTCGGACTCGTCCGCCATCATCTCCAGCGCGATGGCGGCTTCGGCCTCGTAAGCAATCCTGCCGCGGAAGCCGTTCAGGGCGGCCACGGCGTCGAAGAGCCGCCCGCAGCTGGAGGTGAGCGGGGCGTTGATGCCCCGGGTTATCTGCTGTTGTAATAAAGCCGTCTCTCCGTCGGCGAGGTCTCTCAGGAAGGGGAGGCCTTTGTCCAGTGCGTCCCCGCCGAGCGTGCTGAGCAGGTAGCTGGTCGCCATGCGGTAGGGATGGGTAATCGCGGCGGCGCCGCCGGGCAGGGGAACGTATTGAAAACAGCCCCGGCGCTCGAATTTTACCTCGTCAGCGATGAGGAACTCGCCGCCCCAGATGGCACCGTCCGTGCCGTAGCCGGTGCCGTCCAGGCTGACGCTGATGGCCGGTCCCCGTGCGCCGTTATCCGCCAGGCAGCCCACGGCGTGGGCGTGGTGGTGCTGGACGGAGAAAAGGGGCAGGCCGGTCTTTTCCGCCAGCTCCCGGGCGTATTTCGTGGGCAGGTAGTCCGGGTGCAGGTCACAGGCCACCGCCTCGGGCTTGATGCGGAAGAGCTTCTCGTAGAGCGCCAGGGTGTCCTCGAAGTGCGCCAGCGTTTCCAGGTTTTCCATGTCCCCGATGTGCTGGCTGACAAAGGCGTATTCGTCCCGCGTCAGGCAGAAGGTATTTTTCAGCTCCGCCCCGCAGGCGAGGACCTGCCTCGCCGGAAAGGGGAGGCGGACGGGGTGGGGGGCGTAGCCGCGCGCGCGCCGCAGGACCTGGGGCTTACCGGCGACGACCATCGTCACACTGTCATCGTAGCGGGAGTAAATGTCCCGGTCGTGCCGGAGGAAATAGTCCGCGATGCCGCTCAGGCGGCGCCGCGCCTCGTCATTATCTTTGGCGATGGGCTCCTCGCTGAGGTTGCCGCTGGTCATCACCAGGGGGCGTCCCGCTTCCCGGCAGAGGAGATGGTGGAGGGGCGTGTAGGGGAGCATCAGCCCCAGGTATTTCAGGCCGGGGGCGACGGTATCCGCGATGCCGCTGTCCGGGCGGCGCTCCAGGAGAACGATGGGGCACTGCGGCGAGGTGAGCAGCGCCTCCTCCGCCGCGTTGACGACGCAGTGTTGTTTGATTTCATCGATAGTCGCCAGCATCAGGGCGAAGGGCTTGCCGCCGCGCCGCTTTCTCCGCCGCAGGCGTTTGGCCGCTTTTGCGCTGGTGGCGTCGCAGGCGAGGAGAAAGCCGCCCAGCCCTTTCACCGCCACGATTTTTCCCTCGCACAGGAACTCGGCGGCGCGGGTAATCGCGTCCCCGGTGATAATAGTGCCGCGGGCGGTCACCAGTTCCAGTCGGGGCCCGCAGCGTGGGCAGGCGTTGGGCTGGGCATGAAAGCGCCGGTCACGGGGGTTTTCATATTCCCGCTGGCAATCGGGGCACATCTGGAAGCGGCGCATCGTCGTCTTGGGTCGGTCGTAGGGGATATCTTCGATAATCGTAAAGCGGGGGCCGCAGTTGGTGCAGTTGGTGAAGGGGTAGCGGTAACGGCGGTCTCCCGGAGAGAGGACCTCGTCCCGGCACTGGTGGCAGGTGGCGATGTCCGGGGAGACCAGCTGGTACCTGCCTTCTTCGGGGACGCTTTCCTGTATCTCAAAGCGGTCGTACCCGGCCGGTTTCGCCGGGGTAGCGGTCAGGTGCTCGATGCGGGCGAGGGGCGGTGCCGCGGCGGGCAGCGCCGCCAGAAAGCGGTCCAGCCGGGCGGGCGCTCCCTCCACCTCAATTTGGACATCGCCGGAGGTGTTGCGCACCCAGCCGTTCAGGCGGTACTTGCTCGCCAGCTGGTAGACGAAGGGACGGAAGCCTACCCCCTGCACCACGCCGCGGATGCTGATAAGGAGACGGGATTTCCCGGCGGGCCGGCGCTTCACGGCAGAAACCTGCGGTGTTTTCATCACCATTCCTATTGTAGCACGGCGCTTTCGGGATGGGGAAATGAGATGTCTGAAATAAAGATTGGAGCCGCCGCGCGGACAGCTCCAATCCGTGAATACGGTTTTATTAAAGGCTAAAGGCCGGCGGCGTCCAGCACCTGGGGCACCTTTTTCTCCCAGCCGATGGCCATGATGTGCGCGCCCTGGCACATCGATTTCATCTCGTTGATGAGGCGGGCGGCAATCTCGATGCTCTTCTGCCCCTTATTCTCCGCCTTGTCCATCTCCTCGATAAGGTTCTCCGGCACGTGGACCCCCGCCACGTTCTTGTTCATGAAGCGCGCCATACCGGCGGAGCGGAGCATGACGATGCCCATCGATACGGGGACGTTCAGGTAGGCGACCGCCTTCATGAACTCCTCGAACTGGGCGGGGTCGTAGACCGCCTGGGTCTGGAAGAACTGCGCCCCGGCCTTGACCTTCTTCTCCATCTTGATAATCTGCGGTTCCAGGGGCTCGGCGCCGGGGGTGACCACCGCCCCCAGGCAGAACCTGGGGCTGCCCTTGAGGTCGTTACCGGCGAGGTCCTTACCCCCTTCGAGGGCTTTCGCGGTAAGAAGGAGGGATACCGAATCGAGGTCGAAAACGCCCTTCGCCTG
This sequence comes from Chloroflexota bacterium, assembly GCA_043818095.1. Classification (GTDB taxonomy): domain Bacteria; phylum Chloroflexota; class Dehalococcoidia; order Dehalococcoidales; family RBG-16-60-22; genus JBDRGD01. The sequence goes on along the minus strand of JBDRGD010000020.1, from coordinate 10,021 downwards.
GGGATGGTCGCCGAGGGCGACGAAATCGCCGGTAAGGCAGAGGACATTTTCCACGCCCAGCACCGCGGCGCTGAGCAGGTCAGACTGCAGAGCGATGCGATTGCGGTCGCGGCAGGTCACCTGGAAGATGGGTTCCAGGTCTTTTTCCTTGAGCAGGCGGCAGGTCGCCAGGGAGCCGAGGCGCATCACCGAGCTCTGCTGGTCCGTGACGTTGATGGCGTGCACCCGTCCCCGCATCAGCTCCGCGTCCGCGAGCATCTCCGCGATGTCCGTGCCCTTGGGGGGGCCTACCTCGGCGGTTACGACGAATTTGCCATTTTTGGCCATTTCGGCAATGTTCATCTGCGGACAACCTCCTTCTCCGGTCGTTCCAGCGCCCACATGATGGTCCCCCGCAGCTCCTTGGGCGGACGCATCTTGCTCCAGTCCTTGGCGCCGAGCATCGCCCGCATCCGGTCGAGCTGGCCCAGCTTCTGGAGGCGCTCGTAGATGAGGTGCCAGCCGCAGTCCCGGGTATCCGGCTCGTACTCACACTTGCCGTCCCTGGTGCCGCCGCAGGGGCCGTTGATAAGGCTCTTGGTGCAGGAGGTCAGCGGGCAGATGCCGCCGGTGTAGTCCAGGACGCAGTCGCCGCACTCCAGGCAGCGCTCTTCGCCGCGCCATTCGCCGCGGGCGCCGCCGGTGTTGACGGTGTTGCAGGCGGGGTGGGTCAGCTTGTCCACCACCTTGGCGGTGGCCTGCACGCCGAGGCCGCAGGTCATCACCAGCAGGGAATCGGCGGCTTTGACCGCGTCTTCATGGGCGCGCAGCCGGAACTTGACCAGGGCCTTGTCGCAGAGGAAATCGACGACGGTGAAGCCGACGACTTTCTTGCCCTCCTGCTCCAGTTTCTCCTTCATCTCCCGGACCTGCGCCTCGCCGCCGGTGTGGCAGGCTTCCGCGCAGCCCTTGCAGCCGACGATGAAGAGTTGCTGTTCCCCTTCCAGTGACTTGAGGATTTCCGGGAAAGGCTTTTGCTCGGAAATTATCATCTCTTTTCACTCCTTTCTCGGGGCAGAGAGCGAATCTCTCCGTTGACGACTTCAACAATCCGGGGGAGGCATTGCTGAAGTCGCGGGGAAAGCTCCAGGCCCCAGGTTATCTCTTCCGGCTCGACGCCGATTATGACCACTTCCGCGGGCTTCTGCCCGAGATGTTCCATGATGCCCAGGTTTTCCAGGAGGTTGAGCTGGTGGAGGGAGGTGGCGGTGCCGCGCTCCAGGCTGATGTCCTCGGGGTGGAAGCGGTAAACGCTCCCCGGTTTCCCGCCGCCTTTCACGGCGTCCACGACGATGAGTTTGTCCACGCCTGCCAGGGGGACCATGTCCGGCAGCGTCCCCCCGTCGATAATCTCCAGGGAGGTCGCCTCCGGGGGCGTTGTTCCTTCCAGCGCCTGGATGACGTGCACCCCGACGCCCTCGTCCTGGAGCAGCAGGTTACCCACGCCCAGAACGACGACCTTGCGCAACTTGTTTGCCGTCAGCATTTCCTCCACGGTTAGCAGACCTGAAATCTCCCTAAGTCTCTGCCCTTCGGGGTGACCAGGTGGATGGCGCAGGCCAGGCAGGGGTCGAAAGAGCGGACGATGCGGACGATTTCATAGGGGTTGCTCTCGTCCCTGATTTTCGTGCCCTCGAGGGCCTGTTCCACCGGTCCGGGCTGTCCCTTGTCGTCCCGGGGGCAGAGGTTCCACGTGCTGGGGACGACGCACTGGTAGTTGGCAATCTTGTGGTCCTTGATTTCAATCCAGTGCCCCAGGGCGCCCCGGGCGCCGTCCACGAGCCCCATGCCCGTGGCTTCTTCCGGAATCTCGTAATCGATGTAAACCGGTGCGCCGGGCTTTACCTGGAGCAGCCATTCCGGCATGGTGTCCGCCACCAGCTTGCAGTAGAGCGCCCGCGCCGCGTGGCGTCCCAGCACGGAGAAGAGGGCGGCGGGGGAAGCCTTGAAGTGGGCGAGCACGGAGTCTACCATCGCTTTCACTTTAGTGTCGCCGCTGGCGTAGGTGACCACCATTCTCGCCAGGGGGCCTACCTCGTACGCCTTGCCGTCATAGCGCGGTGACTTTACCCAGGAGTAGGCGTCTTTCTTCCCCGGCTGGGGTTCGGTGGCTCCCTGCGAGGGGTGCCGTCCCGCGGTGGCGTCAGCATACCAGGAGTGTTTCACTTCTTCCGCAATCCTGTTCGTGTCCAGCTTGCCCGGCTTCAGGTCGGCGGAGATGGTGCCCTGCTTGAAGAGGCGGTTGCGGGTGGTGTAGTCCGGGTTGGCGGTCTCCAGTTCAAAGCTGCCGTAGGAGAGGAGGTTGCCGCAGCCCTTGCCGATTTCAAAGTAATCGCTATAGACCCCGGCGACGGCGAGGACATCCGGCACGTAAACGGTATCGATGAAGTCTCGGAGCTCGTTGAGCCTCCAGAGGAATGATGCTATCTTGTCCACGGTGGGGACCTCGGTGACCCCGCCGGGCATGATGGCGCAGTTGTGGGGCATCTTGCCGCCGAAGATGGAGACCATCTCCTGGGCTTTGCGCCGCATCTCCAGGGCTTTCAGGTAGTGGGCGGCGGCCTGGTTATTGACGTCATCGGGCAGGCGGTAATCGCCCTCGTAGCGGGGGACGAAGGGCCCCAGCGCCCCGCGCTCGATGAACCTCTTGACGGAGTTGAGTTCGGGGTCGTTGCCCTCGTATTTCGCCACCCTGGCGACATCCACGTAATCGAGCGCCGCCAGGTGGTAGAAGTGCAGGATATGGTCGGCGATGTGCGCCGCCCCCAGGATGAGGTTGCGCAGCAGCCGGCCGTTGTCCGGTATCTTATCGGAGATACCGAAGGCGCTGTCCAGGTTCAGGGTAGCGGCGGTGGAGTGGCTGGTGGGGCAGACACCGCAGATGCGCTGGACGTAGCGCTGGGCGTCACGGGGGTCTCTCCCCCGGAGGATAATCTCAATGCCGCGGAAAAGCGTTCCCGAGCTGCGCGCCTCCTTGATGACGCCGTTCTCGGTGACCGCTTCAATCTTGAGGTGGCCTTCTATGCGGGTAATCGGATCAATGACTATCTTGCCCAATCGTACATCCTCCTCTCTAGACGGCGCCGATATTCGGCGTCGCCTCTTCGGTCAGTTTCACGTAGAATGGTGCCAGGGCGTCCGGGAAACCGGGTTCCGTGCAGCCGATGCAGGGGGAACCGCTGCCGATGCACCAGTTGACGCCGTGGTTCCAGAGCCTCGTGGGGCAGTCCGCGTAGGTTACCGGGCCCTTGCAGCCGAGCTCGTTAAGGCAGCCGGGGTCGCCGAACTTGCGGGCGAATTTCCCTTCCTCGAAGTAAGCGCGGCGGGGGCAGTTCTCATGAATCAGCTGCCCGTAGAAAGCCTTCGGGCGTCCGTAATCATCGACCTCATCCGCGCCGGGCAGGCCGAGGAGCAGGATACGGGCGACGGTGCCGACAAACCAGTCGGGGTGGGGGGCGCAGCCGGGGATATTGACCAGCGGCGTGGCGATTTTCCGGCGCCGGAAGAGCTCCTGGACGCCGATGGACCCGGAGGGATTGGGTTTGCCCGCGGCGATGCCGCCGAAAGCGGCGCAGGTACCCAGGGCAATCACGGCGAGGGCGTCTTTACCGAGGCTCGCCACGCGGTCCGCCATGGAGACCGGCTTGCCGTCGTGCTCCCCGATGGAGCCGTAATCGGCGGGGTTGCCGGCGGTGGGGAGAGCACCCTCGACCACGAGGACGTAGCCGCCTTTTACCTCTTTCTGGGTGTCCTCCATGGCTTTGATAACCATGTCCCCCGAACCGGCCATGACGGTCGCCTGAAAGCGGAGATTGACGTGCTTTCCGGGGATGACCTCGTCCACGAGGACATTCTTGATGGTGGGGCTCACCGAGTTGAGGACGGAGACGGAGCATCCGGTGCAACTGGCACACTGCACCCAGATTACGGGGACCTCCGCGGTCTTGGCGTTTCCCATAGACACCTCCTTAGATTAGTACCGCGCGCAGCTTCTACCCGCAGGAGAAGGGAGAATCGGCAGGGAGAAAAGAGCAGCCCGGGGAATCTTGACCGAATCGCTGCTTTTAATGCTGCTCACCGGTTATCACTTTTTGGTCCGCTTTTACTCGTGAATCGGGGAATCGGGTGACGATTGGCAGGTGTAACCAGTTAAAAAATAGCCAGGAGGGTTAGTCCTGGCGTCGCGCGCACGTTTAATCTGCATCGTTATCGGTAGTCTCGGCCACCCGGCGTTTTGGATTCTCAGGCTTGCCTTGCTGAGGTATTTTCGGATTGCCACCAGCATTTTAACACCATCCTCTGAATGTGTCAAACTATCCCGGGCAGGGTTTTTATTACTTCGTTTGCAGGGTGTTTCACCCGCCGGTGACCTCGGCTTACGCGAAAGGTTACCGGAAAGGGCTTCGCCCCTCTTAAACGATAATATTCGTCTTCTTCTTTGCAGGAGATGGGACACAGGGAATGAGGTAGGTTCTTTGCTTCCCGGTTTAAGTCCTCTCATCATTGTTCTATAATGAAAGCGTGGTTATCCGGGTGAAAAACATCGCCGTCCTCGGGGCCACCGGGTCTATCGGGCGGCAGACGCTGGAAGTGGTACGCGCGCTGCCGGGACGTTTCCGGGTCGTGGCGCTGGCCGCCGGAAGCAACCGGGAACTGCTGTCCCGGCAGATAAGCGAATTCGCCCCGGAGTTTTATGGCTGTGCCGACGGGCAGAGCCTGCCCGGAGTCAACGCCCGCAATCTGTCACTGGAGGAGATTGCCGCCCACCCCGGGGTGGACTGCGTGGTGGTCGCCACCGCGGGGAGTGCCGGCCTGCGCCCGGTGCTAGCGGCGGCGCGGGCGGGGAAGCAGATTGCGCTGGCGAACAAGGAGTCGCTGGTCATGGCCGGGGAGATTATTACCGGTGAGGTAACCCGGAGCGGCGCCCGCATCCTGCCGGTGGACAGCGAGCACAGCGCTATCTGGCAGTGCCTCCGGGGAGAGCGCAGCCCGCTGGCGCAGCTGGTCCTGACCGCCTCCGGGGGGCCTTTCCGGGACGCCACCGCGGAGGAGCTGGCGGGGGTAACGCCGGAGCAGGCGCTGCGGCACCCTTCCTGGAGCATGGGGAAAAAGGTAACCATCGATTCGGCGACGCTGATGAACAAGGGCCTGGAGACCATCGAGGCGCACTGGCTCTTTGGCGTGTCTTACGACCGCATCCGGGTGCTGGTGCACCCGCAGAGCATCGTCCATTCCATGGTTGAGTTCGCGGACGGTGCCGTGAAGGCGCAGTTGAGCTGTCCGGACATGAGGCTGCCCATCCAGCACGCGCTCACCTATCCGGACCGACTGGAGAACGCCGCGATACCCCGGCTGGACTGGGGAAAAATCGATTCCCTGGACTTCGCGGAACCGGACAGGGAGCGGTTCCCGTGCCTGCCGCTGGCGATGGCGGCGGGGGAAAAGGGGGGCACCTGCCCCGCGGTGCTCTGTGCCGCGGACGAGGTGGCGGTGGCGCTTTTCCTGAAGGGGCGCATCGGCTTCACGGACATTGCCCGGCTGGTGGCCGCGGTGATTGAGGCGCACCAGGTAATCGCGCAGCCCGCCCTGGAGCAAATTCTGGAAGCAGACGCCTGGGCGCGGGAGAAAGCCCTGGGTTTGGCAGGAGAGAAGGAAATTTAGATGTGGCTTACGATTGTCTCATTTTTAGCGGTGCTGTTCATCCTCGTGCTGGTGCATGAGCTCGGGCATTTCCTGACCGCGCGGCTTTTCCATGTGAAGGTGGAGGAGTTCGGGCTCGGTTTCCCGCCGCGGCTCTGGGGCATTAAAAGAGGCGGGACTATCTACTCGCTGAACGCCGTCCCCTTCGGCGGCTTCGTTAAGCTGGCGGGGGAGGAAGACCCCAGCGTATCCGGCAGCCTGGCGAGCAAGCCGGCGGGAGTGCGCATCACCGTGCTGTCGGCGGGGGTCATTATGAACGCGCTGCTGCCTATCCTGCTTTTCAGCATCGCTTTCCTGGTACCGCATAACGTCGTCTCCGGAGATGTGGTCGTCCAGGACGTGGCACCCCAGTCCCCGGCAGGGCAGGCGGGCATCGTTGCCGGGGAACGCATTATCAGCATCGACGGCCGGACGGTGCGTAATATCTCCGATTTGCAGCGCGCCATCCAGCTTAAACTGGGACAGAAGATTGACATAATATTACAAAAAGACAATGGTGCCGTGACGACGGTCAGCGTCGTTCCCCGCTGGCGGACTCCGACAAACCAGGGCGCGACCGGGATTATGGTGGGACTGGAGAACCCCGCTCTGGTGCGGGAATCCTTCCCCTTCTGGCGGGCCATCCCGATGGGGGTAGGGGAGTGCCTGGAGACCTTTGTGCTCTTTAAGAACGTGATTATCAGTATGATTATCGGTGCCGCGCCGCTCGTTATCGCCGGGCCGGTGGGGGTGGCCCAGCTGACGGGGGAGGTCGCCCGGGCCGGCATCGGGCCCCTGCTGGAGTTCGCCGCCTTTTTCAGCATCAACCTCGCCATCATCAATTTCTTCCCGTTGCCCGCGCTGGACGGCGGGCGGATTGCCTTCGTGGTGCTGGAGTGGCTGCGGCGCGGCAAGCGGGTATCCCCGAGGGTCGAAGGCATGATTCATACCATCGGCTTTTTCCTGCTGCTGACCGCGATGCTCCTGTTTACCTATCAGGACATCGCGCGCATTATGGCCGGGGAGAGCCTGATTCCATGATGCCGCGCCGTCCCTCTAAAGCCGTGCGCATCGGCGGCGTGACCATCGGCGGCGGTGCGCCTATCGTTGTGCAGTCGATGACGAAGACGGACACCCGTGACGTCCGGGCCACTGTCCGGCAAATCCGGGAGCTGGCGGAATGCGGCTGCGAGCTGGTGCGGGTGGCGGTGCCGGACGCGGAGGCGGCGCGGGCGCTGGCGGAGATAAAGAGGGGCATCAACCTGCCCCTGGTGGCGGATATCCACTTTGACTACCGCCTGGCGCTGATGGCGCTGGCAGCGGGCGCGGACGGCTTGCGCCTGAACCCGGGGAACATCGGGGAGCCGGAGAAAGTGAAAGCGGTGGTCCTGGCGGCGAAGGAGCGGGAAGTGCCGATACGCATCGGGTTGAACGCGGGCAGCCTCCCGAAAAACGCCGACCCCAATTTAAGCGTCGCCGGGCGGATGGTCGCCGCGGCGCTGGCGCAGATACGGCTGCTGGAGAGCCTGGACTACGATTTGATAAAGGTCTCCCTGAAGGCTTTCGACGTGCCGACGACGATTGCCGCCTACCGCATGATTGCCGATAAAATGCCTTATCCGCTGCACGTCGGCATCACGGAGGCGGGTACGCCCCGGCAGGGCGTTATCCGCAGCGCGGTGGGCATCGGGACGCTGCTTTATCTGGGCATCGGCGATACCATCCGCGTTTCCCTGACGGCGCCCCCCGCGGAAGAGGTGGCCGCCGGCTATGAAATCTTGAAAAGCCTGGACCTGCGCGCGCGTGGTCCCGTGCTGGTAAGCTGCCCAACCTGCGGGCGTACCGAGGCGGACATCCTCGGGCTGGCGGCGGCGGTGGAGGACGAGCTGCGGAAAATAGCCAAGCCGGTGAAGGTGGCGGTGATGGGCTGCGTGGTCAACGGCCCCGGAGAAGCGATGGACGCCGACGTGGGCATCGCCTGCGGCAAGGGGAAAGGCGTTATCTTTAAGAAGGGGAAAAAGGTGGCGGTGGTGGCGGAGAAGGACTTCCTTTCCGCGCTGATGCGGGAGGTGGAGGGGCTTTAAATTAGCCGCTGCCTGCCCGCTACTCCAAAACTCCCGGATATGATATGATTCTTCTATGGAGCAGGATTCCGCCCCCCGGCAGCCCCGGCTGCTGACCATTTCCGCCCTTAACTTCCTCAGCTTTCTGGATACAAACCTGGTCCTTCCCGTGATGGCGCTCTATGCCGCCACGTTGGGGGTAGGCCTCGGCGCCATCGGCCTGATTATCGGGCTCTACTCCCTGACGAACACCCCCGCCAATATCTTCTCCGGCCGCCTTATCGACCGGCTGGGCTACAGGCTGCCGCTGGTGGCAGGGTTGGTGGGGGGCACGCTCAGCATGTTCAGCTACGCTCATGTCAGGCTTCCCGTGCACCTGGCGCTGGTCCGGCTGGTACACGGCTTCAGCGGGGGACTGAAAAGCCCGGCCATCATGTCCGCCTTCGCGGAGAAAGCGGGCGGAACGCAGCGGGGCAGGACGATGGCTTTCTACGGGATGTCCCTGGCGATGGCGAACCTCGTCGGCTTCGGACTGAGCGGCGTGATTGTCTCGCGGCTGGGATATCCCTTTCTTTTCTTTTTCGGCGCGGCGATGGCGGCAGGGGGGGTGCTTATCGCCCTTTCCCTGCCCCGGGCGCCCCGGCACCATGACGCGGCGGCGAGGGGCTCATTCCGGGAGGAATACGGCAAGGTAAAGAGCCTGCTGAGCCGGGGCGTGCTGCTGGTATCTTTTACCGCCATTTTCGCCCAGTATTTTGCCTTCGGCGGCGTCATCACCCTGCTGCCGCTATGGGTGAAAAGCCTCGGGATGGAAGCTTTCCACGTGGGCATTGTGCTGGCGGCTTTTACCGTCACCTTCATCGCTTTGCAGTTTCCCAGCGGCATGCTCTCGGACCGCGTGGGCAGGCTGAAGATGATTTATGCCGGGTTAGCCCTGGGGACGGTGTCCCTGGTGGTCCTGCCCATGGTGACTACCTTCGTGATGATTGCCCTGACGATGGCGCTGTACGGGGCGGCTTTCGGGCTGCTGTTCCCTTCGGTCTCGGCGCTGATTGCGGACGGGACCCTGCCCGCGGAAAGGGGCACGGCTAACGGCATCTTTCACGCGCTGCTGACGGCGGGGGTAGCGGTGGGTGCCCCGGTTGTCGGCGGGGTAGGCGCCCTGGTGGGGATAGATATCGGCTTGACGCTCCTGCCGCTGGCGCTGGCGGCGGCGCTGGGGTTCTGTTTCCTGGTCGCGAGGAAGTAGCGCCGCGTCCCGGAGTTGACGGTCTCCGGAGGGCGTATTATGATGTTAGCAAATGTGGTCGTTTAAAGTATCGGCAATTCCCCTCACTGTTGTTCTTGTCTTTCTGCTCGGGGGCTGCGCCGTGTCTCCGGCACAGTACGAGGAACTGCGGGCGCAGATTTCCGAGGTGCAGTCACAAAACGCAGAGCTGCGGGCGGACACGAGCCAGCAGATGATTGAACAACAACAGCAGGAGGCGGAGCTTAGGAAACTGCGGGAACAGAATAGTCAGCTTGAGACACAAATGATTGCTCTGGAAAAGCAGTACCAACTAGCGGGAAAGACCCCGGCGGAGACCGCGGCGAACATCGCCCGGCAGTACCACGAGACGCACGTTTACAGCACCTACGACCTGTTTGTCTGCTCGGACATGGCGGCGGAAGTATGGAACATGCTCAAGGCGCAGGGCATCAGCGCCGTCATCGCCGTGGGTGACGTGGATGCGGCGGTGTCCGATATCGTCCTGTGCAATCATGCCTGGGTGCTGGCGGACGTCGCCCCCGGGGAGCGCCTGGCGCTGGAGACTACCGGCGGCGTCGTCGTCCCGGAGAGTCAGAACCCCCTCTACTACCGGGGCTGGTATTTCGATAGCCCCCGGGAATTGAAGAGCCATAACGAATTGATTCGGGAGTACAACGTAAGAGTAGGTATCAGAAACCAGATAGCGGACGAGGTGAACAAGGTTATTGCAGAACACAATCGGACGACCAGCCAGAGTACCGCCGATAAATTGAAAGCGGTGTATGACAAGCTGGTAGAAATCAAGGAAGCACACGAAGCCGAATTGAACAGAATAAGTGCCGAGGTAAACGGGCTGGCCACGAAACTGGGATAAGAGGAGTAAAAATTGCGCGTCTCGAGACTGTTCGGAAAGACACTGCGGGAAGTCCCGGCGGAAGCCGATACCGTCAGCCACCGGCTGCTCCTGCGGGCGGGGATGGTCCAGCAGCTG